>CBFIJI010000123.1:0-5635 GCA_965662885.1 Flavobacteriaceae bacterium
TATTTCGTGTTATCTATCAAATAGGTATTCGATCCATTAAATCCATTAGTGGTTAAGTTAGAGGAGGTCGTTACATCAGGCTCAAAAACTAACGTTGTTGGGTTATTTCCACTTGGTGCACGCCATTTTACAAATCCATTGATATGGAAAGTATTTCCACTGAAATCAGTCAATGAAATCATACCAATAATATCATTACCCTGAGCGATAAAAACATTAGAATTTGAATTTTGAGAGAATTGAATTTGTGACCAACCAATTCCATTCGTACCAGATAAATATTGAGAATTACTCGCTTTATTATTGCCTGATATGTCACCAACAAAGCCATTATCGAAAGGAATACTAATCAGGTTTTGTGAAAAAACAACATTAAATAGAAAACTAAAAAAAAATAAACAAAAAGAATTCGTGTATTTAAAAAAATAAAGTTTCATTGTTTTTGAAAGATTATTTAAGTTTAATAAAATATAGTTGAATAATATTTATTGAAGATCAGTGAATTTTTTATTAAAAAAAAAAATATTAGTCAATTCTTATAAAAACTCGTTTAACGATTAGTATTGAGAAACAATGAAACTTTAATTCGTTTTACTTTTATTGATAAGCTGATTTGGTTCTAATTACAGTTGTTGCTAAATAAACATAAAAAAACATTTAAAACCTTAGTATTGTTAGTAAAATCAGGCTTCAAAGGAAGAATAAGATCAACTCCAATTCATTTGGTAAAATGGTGGAAACAATAAAAATAGATCAACCCTATTTTAATGTATCAAAAAAACTATATTAACATTAAATTATAATCATTAAACAAACGTTTTGTTCATGAAAAAAAATATTCTTATCCTTTTTGGTCTTTTGTTAGTTTCTTGCTTGGATGGATCAAAGGACGATTGCCTGGAGGAAATTAATGTAAATGTTACAGATTGTGAAAAGATTTTTGAACCTGTTTGCGGATGTAATAATGAAACCTATGTAAATGCATGTACTGCTGAGGCCTACAGCATATTCACTTATTCAGAAGGAAGCTGCAATTGAATGAACTCTTACAAGCTATATAGTGGTTTATTAGTAGCTTATTTAATGAGTAGTTCGCTTAAATCTACAATACCATTTTATAGAAATGAAAATAACAGGATCTACGCCTAATGACTTAAATGAGATTTTCAGACTGTATGCCTCTGCAACAGCTTATCAAAAAACAAAGTTTAATTCCCATTGGCCAACATTTGAAAAATCACTTGTAGAGCAAGAAATCAAAGAGAATAGGCAATGGAAGTTAATGGATCAATCAGAAATTGCATGTGTTTGGGCTACTACCTTTGATGATCCCTACATTTGGGAGGAACGAAATGTCACCCCAGCAGTGTACCTTCATCGTATAGCAACCAATCCCAATTTTAAAGGGCGAAAATTACTCTTAAAAGTCATTGACTGGGCAAAACAATATGCGAAGGAATCCAATAAAAAAATGGTCCGTTTAGATACTGTTGGAAACAACAAGGAATTGATTAGGTATTATGAACGGTGTGGTTTTACGTTCTTAGGCTTATCTGCATTAAAAAATACTGCTAATCTTCCAGAGCATTACCATAACGCATCCGTTAGTTTATTTGAGTTAAAAGTTTGAATATTTAATCTAGAGGCTCACTTTTTTTATTGGAAAAAAAGCCTGGATATCCCAATAGGTTTTTGTTTTAAAATTCGAATAAAATTAGGTCAAAAAAAAAGGGATACTTAACGTATCCCTTGATTCACATATTATTTTATAAAATATAGTAGTTTAAAATAATAAGATATTATTCAGCGCGGTTTATTTTAGCGCGTCTGTTTGCTTTTCTTCCAGCATTTGTTGCGTTATCCTCAGCAGGCATATCCTCACCATATCCCATAGTTTGGAGACGTGAAGCATCAACACCAGCTTCAATTAAAAAGGCTTTAACCGCTTCTGCTCGTTCTTCAGAAAGTTTTTTGTTGTAAGCAGCTGGTCCATCGCTTGAAGCATGTCCATCAATAACAATATTTGCTTTCGGATATTGAGCCATTAGTGCATTCAATTCAGTTAATGATACATCGGCATCACCACTAAGTTCAGAACTTTCCATTTTGAAAATAATAGTTGATTTTGAACTGTTGATGAATTCAATAAGACCTGTTGGTTCTGCTGGACATCCGTTATTAGCAGCAACACCAGCTTCATTTGGACAAGCATCGTCTTTATCTGCTACACCGTCACCATCAGCATCTGGCCAAGGACAACCACTATTCGCAGCATCACCAGCAACATCTGGACATTTGTCAACATTGTCAGCAACCATGTCACCGTCTCCGTCAGGACATCCGTTCATTGAAGAAGAACCTGCTGCATTTGGACAGCTATCATCTTTATCAATCAAACCATCACCATCAGTATCAGGACATCCACCATTAGCTTCTGTACCTGCCGCAAGGGGACAGTTATCTTTATTATCTGGAATACCATCGGCATCAGTGTCAGGACAACCGTCAAATTCTTTTAAACCAGGAACATCTGGACAAACATCTTTTTTGTCTGCAACACCATCACGATCTTTATCTTTAAAAGTATTATATGTTAATCCCAACATATATTGAATGTGCTTTCTACTGTCAGGAGTTGATTGGTCTAAAACAAAACGACCAGCACCTTTAAGTGTTAGTGCTAGATCATCGGTCATCCAATAATTTAAACCTAAATTCAAGTTAGCCATTAGATTCTGATCATACATTTCGAAATAACCTACACCAGTTTCAGCAAAGAAATCAACTTTTTCGTCAAAACTGAAGAAATCATTAAAAATGAAATCAAGATGAATTCTAGCATTTATCTCGAAATTAAAATAACTCACGTCCTCTGTAATAACTCTTCGGTTTACGACTGATTCACCAGCAGTAAATTCATTAAAAGAAACTGTAGATGATAATGAAATTAGATCCGAATATCTATATGATACTCCAGCTGAAATTGGTACCCCACCAAATCCCATTTGTTCAAAAGAATTGAAAAGAGAGAAAACATCGTCTCCCCCAATTTCGTTTACAGCATTTGTTCCAACAAAAACGGAAAGGCCTCTGTAATCAGAAGCTGATTCAGTTTGAGCAAAACCTAAGGTACTTATTGCTAAAAAAATTGTTAAAAAATATTTTTTCATCGATTAAAGTTGTTTAATGTATTTAAAATAAAAATAGTTAATTCTTGTAATAAACGTCAATTTACGTGTATCAAAGGTATTAAATTATTAATAAACGGTTATAAACTTTAATTGAATTTTTTAAATGTGAAAGAAATATTCATGAATTTTATCTTATTTAAAACAAAAATTTCTTTTCAAAAGTTTAAATAAAATATTTTAGTCTATTGGCTTTCGAGTTGAGGTGATTTTAAAAAATTCGAAAGTTTTTGGGTATTCTAAATTCCAATCCAACTAAATATTGAAAGTGGTTAGTTTCTCTCCGAACTCCTTGGCTTTTGAAAACAAACTTATTATTGAAAATAAAATTTACACCTATCGAAGGGGTGATCCATACAGTAGATCCTAAACCAAAATTATAACTTGGCACAAGATTTTCAATCTTAAGAACTCCAATAGTCCCAATAACGTATAATTGAAACCAATTGTTTTTCTGGGGACTATTAAAAATATTATCGAAATTATAAATAAGACCTACATTAGAAGAAAAATAGGATTTATTAACAAGAACTGTTTTTGAATCAATGACATCTTCATTTGCTATAAATTTATTAAATGAAAAATCACTAGTTATGGAAGTTGATTCGTTTAAATTATATTTCAACATCACCAAATAGGGGGATGAAAATGCCATTTGTTTTGATTTTTTAAAAAGACCTAAAAAATCCCTGCCTCCAGTATTGTCTATAACATTCACTCCAATGGTAACTGAAAATTTATATTCTTCAAGGTAACTACGTCGAGCCCAATCGTTATTTATTTTTTGACAATACATTATATAGTGAGCAAAAAAAAATAAAAGGATTAGCTTATAATTCAAAATAAAAAAGGTTGACTATGTACTTATAACGTATATTTTTATAGTTATTGTTCTACGTTCATCAATAAAGGTATTTAAATATGCTGCATCTATTCATAACCATTTTTAATTTAACTAATGAAAATAGCCGATCAATGGATAAGTAGGTATTGATTTGAACAAATAATTTTATACCTCTTTTCTATAAAGGATAGATCCTATATTATTGGACTTTTTAAAAAAAGCCTTGTATGAGGTGGCACAAATAACTGAGGTAACTATCATAATAAATGAGGAATCTTACTATGAGATTTTTTTAATGGTTAAATAAAACAATTATAAAATAAACTTAAATCCAAGATGAGATTGATAATGATTCGTTCCGTAATTAACTTTATTAATGACGATAAATTTACTCATCAATTGTAGATTGATCCCTACTGATTTTGATAACCAAATTATTGACCCACCGCCGAAATTTAAACTGACATGTGCTGAATCTATGTTAAAATATCCCAAACCACCTTCAAGATAAAGTTCAAACCAATTTGATCGTGTATTTGAAAGGATGAGTTGGTCAACATAGAATTTTAACCCACCATCCATACTTAAATAACTTATATCCTCAGAGATAGTAGTCTTATCAATAACCCCTTCGTTAGCTTTCCATTGATTGATGGATAATCGGCCAGTATAAGAGAATAAGTCAGAAAACCTATTTTCTGCTCCTAGGGTAAATGGACTGCTTAAAGCCATGGCTTTAAGTTCTGAGTATCCCTTAAATGGAAGTCTATTTCCTGAATTATCAACAAGATTAATTCCTGCATCAAACGACCAACCCGATTGATCAAGTTTATATTGAGAATGACCAATGGAGAAAACGCCTAGAATAAGAAGAGTTGTAATGCTTTTTTTCATAATAGTAAAATAGTTATGATTTCAAAGTACAAAAAAATGTCCTTATTGGCAGTAATTAAGATTTCAATAAGACGATTATCATTAAAAAAACTTCGCATTAGAAAAACGAGCTTAAACAATTGTAAACAAAAAAATACTGATAATTACAGATCATCTTTAAAGACACTCCATCGTGTGTGATACCATTGATTAGAGGAATCGTTACTTTTTTGATACTGATGGGCACCAAAATAATCACGTTGTGCCTGGATCATATTGGCAGAGGAGCGAACTTGATTCATTAATTGGAAATAGAGGTATCCTTCCATAAAACAAGCTGATGGAATATTACTTTCCACAGATACCATGATAAAGGATTTTAATGCTTCGGAAGAAATTCGTGTTTGCATTATGATATCGGGGTGCATTAAAATACGCTCCGTCTTAGAGAGTACCTCAACGAGATTATTCATTAAGGTTGATTTAATAATACATCCTCCTGTCCAAGTCTGTGCAATTTCAGATAAATTCAGCTGCCAAGCATATTCCTTGGACGCAGCACGGAGCAATTCAAATCCTTGATGATGATTTAGAAGACGTGCAAAATCATAAGCTTTTTTAATTTCTGATACTGCTATATGTTTTGGATCATATTGACTTTTATATATTTTATTCATCGCTTCACGTTCCAACTTTAAAGCACTAATTTGACGTGCATTTAAAGCCATAG
>CBFIJI010000124.1:0-5514 GCA_965662885.1 Flavobacteriaceae bacterium
TTTATTGGCCCATTCCAAAAAACAAAAATTTCCTGACTCTAGGTATTCTTCCAAACCAAAATCTAAGGCTTCTTCTGCATGATTTAATCGATAAAAATCAAAATGATAAATCATTTCTTTTGAAACCTTATAAGCATTGACTAAGGAAAAGGTCGGGCTATTAACAGCTTCAACGACTCCCATTTGAGCACACAATGCTTTAATTAACGTTGTTTTACCTGCACCCATTGGACCATCAATACGAATGACTTTGGAAACAGATTCCTTTAAAACAGCTTTAGCAATGGATTCAATTTCTTGCAAGGTATATGCGACAATCATTCCGCAAAAATAGACTTATCTCGGTCGTAAAACAACAAAAGGAATAATCATTTCTTGCATGGATAATCCTCCGTGCTGAAAGCTGTTTCTAAAAAAATTGACGTAGTGATTATAATTGTTTCGATAGACAAAATAATGATCCTCTTTAGCAAAAATAAAAGAACTGTTAAGAGAGAGTGCCGGTAGATTAAAATCCTCAGGATTGGAACAAGCAAGTACCGCTTTTTTATCGTAGGTCAAGCTTCTTCCTGTTTTATACCGAAGATTCATACTGGTTGTTTTGTCTCCAATGACTTCGCTAGGCGTGGCAACATTAATTGTCCCATGATCTGTAGTTAACAACAAATTAAATCCTAATGCTCCAGCTTTTTGAATCAATTGATTTAACAGCGTGTTTTTAAACCAACTTTTAGTTAATGATCGATAGGCCTTATCATCCGACGCTAATTCTTTGATCAATTCCATTTCTGTTTTTGCATGAGAAATCATGTCCACGAAATTATAGACAATGACAGTGAGCATTTCATCCGTATGATTCTGCAATGTCTTTAAAAGTTTCTGACTCTGTTGGACTTTGGTAATCTTGTGATAACTAAAGGATTGGGGCAGTTGTAAACGTTCCATTTGTGCTTTAAGTAGGGCTTTTTCATGTAGATTTTTCCCACCTTCTTCGGTATCGTTGACCCAAAGTTCAGGATGTAAACGAGAAATTTCTAAGGGGGTTAAGCCAGAGAATAGGGCATTTCTCGCATACTGTGTTGATGTTGGAAGAATACTAAAATATGTGCTTTCCTCCTCAATGGAATAATGATTAGAAAATTCAGGGGCAATAGACTTCCATTGGTCAAGTCGAAAATTATCAATCACAACCATTAAACAAGGCTTATCCTTTCGTAATTCGGGAACCACCTTTCTTTTAAATAAATTATGAGAAAGTAGGGGAGCATCTTCTCCTTTAATCCATTGAGGATACTTTTTTGAGACAAACTTTGAAAAGGCTCTGTTCGCTTCTTTCATTTGACTCTCAAAAATCTCAAATAGATTAGTGTCATTTAGCGTTTCTAGCTCTAACTCCCAATACATCATTTTTTGATAAAAATTACTCCAGTCCTCATGGGTGTCAAGTTCCATCAGTTCAAGAGTAATTTTGCCAAATTCCTTTTGATAATTTTGAGTTGTTTTTTCTGCAATAATATCTTTGTGATCTAATGTTTTTTTAAGTGATAATAAGATTTGATTAGGATTTACAGGCTTGATTAGATAATCGGAAATTTTGGTGCCAATAGCTTCCTCCATGATATGTTCTTCCTCATTTTTCGTAATCATAATGACGGGTAATGAGGTATTGATATTTTTTATTTCCAATAAGGTTTCCAAACCATTAAGACCCGGCATATTTTCATCGAGCAGTACAATATCATAAGGGTTTGATTTGATCAGTTCAAGTGCATCAATACCATTGGTACAGGGTGTTGTTTGGTAGCCTCGACTTTCAAGAAAAATAAAATGGGGCTTGAGAAGTTCAATTTCATCATCTACCCATAAAATTTTGATTAAATCCATTCCTTAATAATTATATCTTTGCTGAGAGATTAAACGATGCAAAGCAAATTAGCAAAACATATTCTTTTTAACGATCCGATTTATGGATTTATTATCATAGAGTCCACTTTATTATTACAACTCATTGGACATCCTTACTTTCAACGACTAAGAAGAATTTCACAAATGGGATTGTCACATTTGGTCTATCCAGGGGCACATCACACCCGTTTTGAACACGCATTAGGCTGTATGCACCTAATGCAAAGAGCCATTGAAATTCTAAGAAAAAAGGGAGTTTCCATTTCTGAAAGTGAATCGGAAGCCATGCAAATCGCTATTTTACTTCATGATATCGGTCATGGTCCTTTTTCTCATGCTATGGAAAATGTCTTACTTCCGGGCATTCCACATGAAGCCATTTCGATTCGTATCATGGAACTACTCAATAAGGAATTTAATGGAGCACTAGACTTAGCTATTGAAATTTTTACGGGGGTTTATCCAAGAAAATTTATGCGACACCTTATCATGGGACAAATTGATATTGATCGCTTGGATTATCTTAAAAGAGATAGTTTTTATACTGGAGTCGTTGAAGGAAACATTAACATTGACAGAATTTTAAGCTTGATAAATGTACATGACAATCAACTTGTGTTTGAAGAAAAAGGAATTTATTCCCTCGAAAACTTTCTTTTAGCAAGGCGGTTAATGTATTGGCAGGTATATTTACATAAAACCAGTGTTTCTGCCGAATTACTTTTAGTTAAAACCATTGAACGAGCTAAATCTTCCATTAATCAACAGACTACTAATTTCCTAAGCAGCGCCCTACAAACTCTATTAAAACAAGACGAAAAGACTTTTAATTTTGATGATGCTACTTTAAAAGACTATCTGGAATTGGACGATAGTGATATTATTCACGCCCTAAAGGTTTGGCGAAATTCATCCGATAGAATTTTAAAAACAACAGCATCTCAACTGATCGATAGGAGGTTGTTTAGAATTGAAATTGCAACAACACCTTTTACTGAAATTCAAATTCAAGAGAAGAAAAAACTACTGCTAGACTTGCAATTTGACCCCTCGGAAATTGTATATCTCGTTTTCTCAGGAAATATTTCAAATCAAACCTACAGTTTGCAAAACGAAAATATCCTTTTGTTGTCAAAATCGAACTCAGTCGTCCATCTTGACCAAGCAATTCGATATTTGGACTTTGAACAATTTTCTACTCCAGAGGTTAAATACTATTTATGTTATCCAAAAAGCCTTGTTTCCCCATAAATTGCTATTTTTGCGACAATGAAATTTACAGCGAAAGAGATTGCCAAGGTGCTCAAAGGAAGTGTTGAGGGTGAAACTGATGTTGAACTAAAAATTTTGTCCAAAATTGAAGAGGCTGATTCTGGTTCTCTTACATTTTTGGCTAACCCAAAATACACCTCTTTTATCTACGAAACAAGTGCCTCTGCAGTTGTAGTTGGTAAAGACTTTATTCCTGAACAGGATTTGTCTGTTACGCTTATTCGAGTTGATGATCCTTATAATGCTTTTACCCAATTGTTGGAGCTTTATAAAAGCAATAACGATTCCGTCAAGGGTATTAAGTCAACGGCTATTATCCATTCTACTAGTAATTTGGGAGCCAATTGTTATGTTGGGGATTATTCCATTATTGAAGAGCACGTTACTCTAGACGATTCTGTCAAAATTCATTCCCAGTGTTTTATTGGAAGTAATGTGACCATAGGCAAAGGAACTACTATACATACAGGAGTGAAAATTAAGTCGGACACTATCATAGGCGAAAATTGTGAAATACACTCAGGTTCCGTAATTGGGTCAGACGGTTTTGGTTTTTCTCCACAAGCTGACGGTACATTTAAAAAAGTTCCTCAAACAGGGAATGTTCTTATTAAGGATCATGTAAGTATTGGAGCAAATACAACGATTGATCGTGCCACCTTGGGTTCAACCATAATTGGAGAAGGAGTTAAATTAGATAACCTTATTCAAATCGCTCATAATGTAGAAATCGGTGCACATACGGTAATTGCGTCACAAACTGGAATTGCTGGTTCAACAAAAATTGGAAAGCACTGTGTTATTGGAGGGCAAGTTGGAATAGTAGGGCATATTACTATAGGCGATTACGTTCAGATACAAGCACAGAGTGGTGTGAGTAGAAGTTTGGACAATAAAATGAAAATTCAAGGAACACCTGCATTAGACTATACGACTTTTATGAAATCCTACATTCATTTCAAAAACCTACCAAAAATTGAAAAGCGACTTTCTCAAATCGAAAAATCAACAAAAAAATGATTACTAAAACTACACCTCAGCATACCATTTCTGGTGAGATTTCCCTTAAAGGTGTCGGTTTACATACCGGCGCTGATGTACTTTTAAATTTTAAACCAGCCCCTGAAAATACAGGCTTCGTTTTTGTTCGCACCGATCTCAACCCAGCTGTTGAAATACCAGCGGATGCTTTATTTGTTGTCAATACGGATAGAGGAACGAACCTTGAAAAGGATGGTGTTAAAATCCAAACCTCTGAGCATGTACTTGCAGCCTTAGTCGGTTATGGTATCGACAATTGTTATATTGAGCTAAACAGCTCTGAACCCCCAATAATGGACGGTTCTTCAAAGTTTTTTATTGAAGCAATTCATACTGTTGGTAAGACCGTTCAAAAAGAATTACGGGAAGAATTTGTGGTCAAAGAGGTCATTAATTTTAAAGATCCCGATACTGGAAGTGAAATTACATTGATTCCTTCTGACACCTACGCGCTTTCTGTAATGGTGGATTTTGGAACAAAAATTCTTGGTACTCAAAATGCAACAATTGAGTCCATTGATGAGTTTAAAGAAGAAATTGCTTCCGCCAGAACCTTTAGTTTCCTTCATGAATTGGAGATGCTTTTAGAACATGGATTAATAAAAGGTGGAGACCTTAACAATGCCATTGTCTATGTGGACAAACCTTTGGCAGAAAGTAATATGGAGCGACTAAAAGTTGCTTTTGGTAAAGAAAAAATTAGTGTAAAGCCCAATGGAATTTTGGATAACCTTACCCTTCATTACTCCAACGAGGCAGCACGACACAAACTCTTGGATGTTATTGGCGATTTGGCGCTTATCCGTGTTCCCATTCGTGGACGTGTAATTGCACATAAACCCGGTCATCGTGTCAATACCTCCTTTGCTAAGAAGGTTCAGCAAATTATTAAAATGGAACGCCGTCACAAGGCACCAGATATTGATCTCACAAAAACGCCAGCTTTAGATATTAATCAGATCATGAAGATATTGCCCCATCGTCCTCCTTTTTTATTGGTCGATAAAATCATGGAAATTTCTGACAAACACGTTATTGGGCTTAAGAATGTAACCATGAATGAACCTTTTTTTCAAGGTCATTTCCCAGGTGCTCCTGTAATGCCCGGTGTATTACAGATTGAAGCAATGGCACAAACAGGAGGGGTTTTAGTATTGAATACGGTTCCTGATCCTGAAAATTATTTGACCTTTTTTATGAAAATCAACAATGTTAAATTCAAACGTCCCGTTCATCCCGGAGACACACTTGTTTTTAGCTTAAATTTAATAACCCCTATTCGGAGAGGGATCTGTC
>CBFIJI010000125.1:0-5507 GCA_965662885.1 Flavobacteriaceae bacterium
TGACAAATACCTATTTGACAATAAGTATGCACCTTATGGTGCTCAAAATGCACCGGCCAACGAGTTTAAACCCTTATTTTCCAATGATGATATAGACGGAGCAGGATCTGGTGTTGACTATGTAAACGGATTAATCAAATCAGGTTTTATTCAAGAGCATAATTTGTCAATCAATGGTGGCAATGAAAACACCAAAATTTTTTCATCCTTTAACTTTTATGACAACAATGCAATCCTGAAAGGGTCCGATTTTCAAAGGTATAATGGAAGATTCAACATCACACAAAAATTGGGTGAAAGATTTAATCTCAACATCAAAACCAACTTCAGTCAAATCAACAGTAACAACGCTTCAACTGGAGCCAATGAAGGAGGAGGTGAAAAGTTTAATATGCTTCAAGCGGCCTATGCTTATGCTCCTAATATAGCTGTTAGAGAACCAGACGGAAGTTACTCAAGGAGTTACGATTCCTTGATAACCAATCCTTTTGCTTTTTTGGAAATAGAAGATCGTTTAAGAACGAACAGGTTTTCAATCATACCAAAACTGGACATCAAATTATTAGACGAGCTAACATTGACTGTGGTAGGCGGTATCGATAGAACTTCGGCCACAAGAAGTTTCTTTATGCCCTCAATTGTAGAGAATGCTCAACTTCCCGATGGTTTAGCACTATTGTCAACCAACAGAAATGATGCATATACCGGAGAAACCTATTTTTCATATACCAAAGCCTTAAATAATGCTGTAGTGACAGCAGTACTGGGAACAGGCTTCTATAAAACCATGGGAGATGGTTTTGGCCTTCAAGCCGTTGGATTTTTTACGGATGCACTAGGAACAGGTGACGTAGATATAGCAGCTGAAAAACTTCGAAACAAGCAAAACTCATCTAAGTTTGAAACCACCAGACTCTCACAATTTGCTAGAATCAATTATGCCATTCAAGGAAAATACATCATTAATGGAGTAGTAAGGCGTGATGGAGCCAGTAATTTTTCCAAAAATAACAAATGGGGAATATTCCCTGGAATTTCCTTAGCTTGGAGAATCAGTGAAGAGCCTTTTTTGGAAAACACCAAAATATCCAATTTAAAACTCAGAGTAGGCTATGGAGAAGTAGGGAATGTAGTTTTGGCAAACAATGCATTTCAATTATACAGTACTAGTGGACAGTTCACATTTGGTAATACCGTGCAACCCGGGGTAATACTTTCCCAAGTGGCAAACCCTGACTTTAAATGGGAAACCAACAGCAGTATTGATGTCGGATTTGATTATGGTTTTTTTGATAATAGGATAAGCGGTAGTATTGAAATTTACCAAAAAAAGGCGATAGATTTAATAGATTTTGACCCTTTGCCATCCAACAATGCAGTAGGCAGAGTAGTCACAAATGTTGGTTCAACAAGAGCAAGGGGAATAGATCTTGCCCTCAAGACAATTAATGTTCTAACAGATGATTTAGAATGGAGTACCAATTTCACCTTTTCAACCAGTAAGTCAGAATGGCTAAAACGTAACCCCAACGTGGCCTTACCAGAGTATGTTGGCGAAAATGATCAATTGGGGGACTTTTACGGTTGGGAAACCGATGGAATCATAAGATCACCGGAAGAAGTTCCAAATCATATGACCGGAGCATTTCCTGGAAACATCAGATACGTAGATCAAAATGATGATGGGGTTTTAGACGTCAAAGACGTTGTGAAGTTAGGTACTCGGGGGCCAAGAGTAAATTTTGGTATAGGGACCCATTTGAGATACAAAAACTTTTCGCTTAGCGCATTTGCCTATGGAAATGCTGGTGCACCGAGAGATTTTGGATTGTTCCCTAATTCTTTTGGATTATCCAACTCATCCCCTTCAAATTCCCTTTCCAGCATAAAGGACATATGGTCCTCTGAAAACCCTAACGGTTTTTTGCCAGGAATAGCCACAAATCCATACAGTGGCAATAATCCGACCGCTACCACCGATTTCTTATTAAAAAAAATAAGCTTTTTAAGAATTAAGAATATCAATCTAGGATACAACCTTCCCATAGCAAGTGATTCAAAGTTACCATTCAGTAAGTTCGGGGTATTTATAGATCTGCAAAATGTAGCGCTGTTTTCCAATTATGACGGCTTTGACCCTGAATTAGATACGGTGAATCCTTATCCACAAGCTTTGTCATCAACCATAGGTCTTGATATTCAATTTTAACAAAAAAGGACATGATTAAATCTGCCAAACCAATAGTATTGATAACAACAAAAATGATCATTGGTAGTCAGCATCTCGTCCTTTAAAAACAATAAAAATTTAAACCGATGAAAAATAAAATTAAAAAATCAATGATTTTGGTGCTCATCTGCTCTGTTTTCATCCCTTCGATTAGCTGTGAAAAAGAGTTAGAATCCAAAGTTTACAGTGATTTAACAGCTGAGAATTTCTTTCAGACAGAAAAAGATTTCAACGCAGCTTTAGTGGCGCTATACAGTTCTTTCTCCATAGACTGGGGTGATACGGATCCTGGAATTGGTGTTTGGTACACCGCTTTGTATAATGCCAATAACAGAACCTATCTGATGCGCAGTGAGCTCACTACTGATGAACTTTGGAATGATTGGGATGCTAACCTGCTGAACTTTACATGGGGACCAGCCACATATTCGGGAACAGATGCGTCAACCTATTCAAGGATCAGGTATGTGGCCAGAGCAACGGATATAATCGATAAAATTGAAAAATCGTCAGTCAACGACTTAATTAGAAAAAGATATTTGGCAGAGGCCAAAACATTACGTGCCTGGTTGATGTATATCTTATTCGACTTCTTTGGTCCCCTTAATGTAAAAATTGAACCAGAGACACTAAGCGACACAAAAATCATTCCCAGATGGTCAACCAATGCCTATACAGACATGATAGAACAAGATCTTACAGAAGCCATTAATACAGATGAATTGCCCGAGGCCTATAATGGAACTTCAAATTGGGGCAGAGTTTCAAAAGGTTTGGCAAGAACCCTACTCTTAAAATTATATATGCATCAAAAAGATTGGGCAAAAGCAGAAGCTATTGGTAAAGATATAATCAATTCTGGGGCTTATTCACTTAACTCGAGTTATGAAGATGTGTTTGTCACTTCTGGCAACAAGGAACTTATTTATGCCATTGTAAGTAATAAAGCAGTCAAAAACTACTTTATGCAACATCTGTTTCCAGGAAATTATGCACAGGGCAATGCCGGTAAGAAGTCCATTGAACGCGGTGGCGGTTGGTACGGATATTCCATGCCGTGGGAATTCTATGATAAGTTTGAGGATGGAGATATTAGAAAAGATGTCATCATTACCGAATATAAAAATACTGGAGGCAATTTGGTAGATCGTAATAGTGGCTTAAGAGGGGCTATTCCGCTTAAATACACAAGTATAGAAGGACAAGGAAATGGACCTGACTATGCTATCGATTGGGTGATTTACAGATATGCCGATGTACTCCTATCAGTTGCAGAGGCCATCAATGAACAAAGAGGTCCATCGGATGCCTATCCGTATGTCAATCAAGTGCGAGATAGAGCAGGAGTTCCCGCTTGGAGTAATTTAACCAAAGAAGAGTTTAGAAATGCCATTCTCGATGAGAGAGGCAGGGAGTTATTTTGTGAAGGACACAGAAGGCAGGATTTGATTCGCCATGGTAAATTCATTCAAAAAGCGAAGGAGCGTGGTGCGACAAGTGCCAGTTCAAAACACATTCTTTTTCCAATACCCACTGCAGTGATTCTGGAAGGAAAAGGAACCATTGAACAAAACCCCGGATACTAATTTTCTAAAATGCAATAGTGATGAAACAGTTTATGAAATATATAATTATATGTGTGTGTTTTTCAGGATTGATGGGTTGTGAGACCTATGAGGTTGTAAACACGGATGTTCCTGATGTGAATTTCGAAAACACTTTTGAGCAAAAGTTCTACAATGGTTCCGACCTTTCTTATCTAAATCAAATGTTAGATTGCGGAGCCACCTATAATGATTTTGAGGGAAATAATGCAGACCCGTATGATATATTTAAAAATGCGGGAAATAGTTTGGTTAGAGTGCGTCTTTGGAATGACCCTTCAGAATGGACAGTATATTCAGATATTAAAGATGTTGAAAAAACAATTGGCAGATCAAAGGAATTGGGAATGGATGTTTTATTAAATTTTCACTATTCCGATACTTGGGCAGATCCAAAGAATCAAGTCATACCCAAAGCTTGGTTAGATGTCGTAGATGATAAAGAAGCATTGGGCCAAAGATTGTATGACTATACATTTGAGACCTTGGACAACTTGGCCAAGAAAGAACTGCTCCCCGAAATTGTACAAGTAGGAAATGAAATAAACAGCAATATTCTCAATAAGGAAGCAGGGGCAGTTGATATAGATTGGTCTCGTAATGCATTTCTTATCAATAAAGGTATTCAGGCGATTAGGGATGTTTCTGTAAAACACAATGCAAGAGTTCAAATCATGTTGCACATTGCACAACCCGAAAATGCAATTAGTTGGTTTGAAAAAGCAAATAAAAATGGAGTGGTTAATTTCGATTGGATTGGACTGTCCTACTACTCCAAATGGTCCTCCTATCAAGTGTCGGATTTGTCCAAGGCTATTGCTACATTGGGATCTACTTACAACAAAAAAGTAATGATCGTAGAGACTGCCTATTCCTATACAACAGTCAATGCGGATGAAGCCAACAACATACTGGAACGATCGGTTTACCCTGCTACCCAAGAAGGACAATTGGAATTTCTAATTGATTTAAAAAGAGAAATAAAAGAAGGAAAGGGTTTTGGCCTAGTATATTGGGAGCCTGCATGGGTATCTACAAATTGCTCTACCAAATTTGGAAAGGGCTCTCATTGGGACAATGCCACTTTATTTGATAAAAATGGCAATCCAACCTTGGGGATGAATATTTTCAAGAGTAATTTTACTTTAGACAATTCCTGCTCTTCTGTCTGGGCATTGGGCGATGGTGTACCTGATGCGCTTTGGGATTGGAACAATGCTGTTGAGATTTCGTGTGATGCTACGAAAAAAAATATTAGTGAATTAAATTTAGCTGAAAACAGTAAGTTTAGGTTTTTTAACATTCAAAACGATTGGACCTCTGGAATAGGATACCAATATTTTCTTAATCGGGGTTATGCCATAGACTCCAAATTAAAAGGAGCGGCCGACAATGATGACAACTTTATATTTGAGGGTACCCCAGGGCTTTATCATTTAGAACTTAATAATAAAGATAAAACCCTCGTTTTAACTCCTATAAAATCTGAACCCTATTATGCATTGGGTGATGCATTACCCGGGGGTTGGAGTTTTGATGATGCTTCATTGATTGAATCTCCGATTTCAGGAATCAGAAAAGCTACCGTAAAATTATCACCGGGAACATTCAGATTTTTTACCGCAAAAGACGATTGGATCAGTGGTCTTAACTATTCCCATTTTAAAGATTTA
>CBFIJI010000126.1:0-5377 GCA_965662885.1 Flavobacteriaceae bacterium
CTGTTTTTGGAATTTGGTCATCACTGCTCAAGAAATGCCTATTTTAAAATATTCTAATCATGTATGATTTCGTATATTTGCATAAAATTACAATTTTAAAAAAAACGATTATTCCTTTATTTGGAATGATTTATAAACACAGACATTTTAGTCAGGTAGCGAAGCTATAAATTTATTCAATATATTTAGTTATTTAAATAAAAACACGTGGTTTAAAATAGTTGGGTTAAGAAGTAAAAGATCATGGATTCCTTTGTAACCTTCCTTATATCTTGAAATATGTTTTTAGAGGGGCCACCATAATAAATGATCCACGCTAAAAATTTTGGAAATTGCATTAACCTTTTAATGCTATTCCCCATTTACTCCCGACTTATTTCTGAAGTCTACCATAAAAAATACAAAAAATTAATGCTTAAAGTTCAATTAAATCACCCTTTTAATGTTTAAAAAAATTGGAGTACATTGTACTAATAGCAAAGGCTTAACCTTTTTCCCCAGCTATTATTTTAATATCCATGCCCTTTTGTTCATCGTTTTTGGTGTTTCCATTTTAAGTGCTCAGGTGGAAGTAAAGTTTAATATTGCTTCAGCGGCTTTGTTGGTTCCTAATGTGGGTTTGGAATTTCAAGTCGGAGAAAAAACGAGTATTCAATTGGATGTGTCAAGTGTGTTTAAAGAAGAATTCAAAGGGAACCCACTTCACTTTACGCAATCGTTTGGAGAGTTCAGATATTATCAAAAACAGCATAATTTAGGTTGGTTTGTGGGCGGACACATTGGGTTCGGAATGTTTATGATGCAAAAACAACGCATTGGAATAATTTATGACAAGTACAACGATATTGACGAATATGACGATAGAGAAAATTCCTACAAGTCTGGACGTATCTGGTTTTACGGTATAACGTTGGGTTACAAAAAAGCGTTGAGTAATCGTTGGGCATTAGAAGCTTTTGTCGGCGGGGGACTGAGCCAGTCTTGGTACAAAAGCTATGTCGATGGTATTGAAATAAAGGATTCCGATAGACCATTTAACGGCAGTGGAGAAGTGTTAGCCTATCGAGGAGGCTTGATGGTTATATATAAAATTTTTCCGTACAAGAAAAAATAGTTCGGTAAAAGGTGCATAACAATTTTAAAATGAGGTTTTAATAAAATATCCTGGAAATTCACTTTTTTATCTTTTTAAAAAAATTACTATTTGAATATTGGTTTTGTACTATATGAGTCAAGATCTGGATTAACTTTTTTATCAAGACAACTTCATGAGTTTGATGCTATGTATGTAACCACTGAAACTGCTTTTATTTCGAGAATTATAGATGGAAAAATATCGTTTAAAAAAACCAACGTTGGTTGCGCAAAAAACTTAATAACCTATTCCGGTAATTATGTATGAAATAACTTTTTACACCTCTATTTTCACTAATTATTTTTCTGTCTAAAGCAAAATGTTTTACAAAAGGTTGGCGAAGATACGCGGCAAACTAAAAAATGAAAATTCTGAGATCTTAAAGAAACAAATTATTTCCATTTGTTTTAAAGTCTCCAGTGTCATTTTGACTTTAATATTAACAAAAGTATTTATATCGGTTCTTGGATTTGAAAGATATGGTAATTATGTATTAATTCACGGATATTTAATTGTTTTATCTGCGATTATAGGCAGTGGATATGGCGTTTTATTTTTAAAAGAAAATACTTTAACCGAGCGTTTTGATTATAAAATAATTTTAAAACTATTGCTAGCTGTATTTATAAATATTACTGTTGTTGTTGTTGTTATTGTTTTAATCAATACGTATTTTAATTTATTCAGTAATGAGCTCATTTATAGTGTCATTTTTTATTCGCTAAATGGGTTTTTTGTTGAATTTATTCGCTCAAAAACAAACGGTAACATTTACATATTTCTAAAAGATGTTACTAGAACATTAATGTTAATGATTTTAGTAATTGCAATTCCAAATGAAAAAAATATTTTTTTAATAAACGTAAGCTCTGCGCTCGCATTGATTTGCATAGTCATTTATCTAATGTTTCTTTTTTTTAAATATGGATTTGTAAAGACACAATCAGCTATTACTTTTCAAAATCTATATATAAATGGAGGGCTAATATCAATGGTTTTATCTTCACAGTTTCTAAAGATTAGACTTGATATTTTTTTAGTCGATTTATTTTTCAACAAAACATTAGTTGGAATGTATGACGTTTTAATGAAGCTAGGTCAAATTATAAATTTACCTCAGGTTGCATTGAACGCTGATCTAGCAAAACAGTTTGCAAATTCAATAAAACTAAATGAGTATAACAGCAACTTAAAAAAACGAATAAAAATCACAAAATATCTGGGATATCTTGCCGCTTTTTGTTGTGTTTTAATACTTCCCATTTATTTAAATTTTTATGGTTATGAAACCAATATGAATAATCTTTTATTAGCTCTTTTAGTAATTATTATTCCTCTTATTTCTTGCTATTTTGGTCCTGTTGGGCTTTTTGCTCAGCTAAGTACATTAAAAAATTATTTTTTAAAAGCACAGATCTTAACGATCATATCCTCATCGATAATCACCTATTTATTGGTTCAACCACTAGGAATATTTGCAATAGCACTAACTAATGCATCATTATTGTTTTTGACCAATTATTTCATTCATAAGAAGATTAAGAATAAATATAATTTTAGTGTATAGAAAAAAATAATGCAAATAAGATTGTCCAAAATTTTTCCACTAATTATAATAGTAAACTTTATTGTTGACTTTATTTTTTATTTGCAAGAAGAAAATAGTGTTCTTGCATTGTTTAGAATTGTTCTTAATATCGGCTTTGTTGGACTTGTTATTTTGAAAAATAAAAAATCGAGTAAAAACCTATTTACTCCCTTGTTTATTACAATCATCTATTCATCATTTCTTTTATTTTTCTCATCAGAAATCTACAGTTCAGTAATAGAATTTTCAAAATATGCAACCACTTTACTGTTTTTACCTGTTGCTTATTATTTGATAAACTCCAAGGAAAAATTAAAAGAATTTATTAATTCCGTCTACATCATCCTACCCTTATATACTTTGTTTGTTCTTATTTCCAATTTATATAAAGTTGGAAGTATTAGATATTCCAATGAAAATGCTGAAGTTTTTAGGGTTGCTCTTGGTGATGCGAAATTATATGCGCCTGCTATTCTTGTTGGGATGTTGCCCATATTAATAAAAAACAATTTAATTGTTCGAAAAAAAATTTATGCACTATTTGGTCTAATCAATTTTTTGCTATTAATATTAACCATGAGAAGAACAGCCGTTTTTATAATTATTTTTATCCCTCTTTTCTATTATGTTTTATCTGGAAATATTAAAACAATTGTTACGACTAGCGTTGGAGTAGGTTTATTTTTATTGATATCGTTCCCCCTGATACAAGATCAATTTAACGATAGATTGTCAGAAAGAAATTACTTGACAGAGAGTGATTATTCTTATGAAAAAGAGGGGAGGTATTTAGAGTTAGGACTCGTTTTGAACACATTTTATAATTCGGATAATATATTCAACTACCTGTTCGGAGTGGAGGCTTTTTATACCCTTGGAAACTATGGTTTTATTTCAAAGGATCGGCCTATTCATTCTGATTACACGTATATATTATTTTCTACAGGGATTATCGGCTTGATTTTATATGTTTTTATATATGCTAACATTTCACGAAGGATCATGCGAGTTAAGAATGAACTTTATTTAAAGGGACTTAAAAACGATTACAAGTTATTTATCACTTTACTTATTTTAGTTATTATAATTGGTGTCTCAGGAAACATCTGGGCTATAACATTTAAAAGTTTTACGTTTAGTGTTTTAGGGGCTTTTTTAGGGTTTTTCTTCTCCTCAATTAAAAAAACTGTAATCTAGTATTCACTCAATAATTACAACAATAAGAAATAAAATTTTGAGAATTATTGAAAAATATTATCAAAACATTGATGTTATGAAATTAATTATTAAAGATAATTTTTTTTATTGTCATTATTTCAATAAACACTAGTTTTCTGTTAAATTTAAGGACTCATATTTACGAAGAAATAAAAATGCAAAAACAAAATTTAATTATTTTATCACCTTACCTTGATCTATCGGGAGGTGTTGTATCGTTTGTTAAATCATTAAAGGGGCATTGGGATAGTAACGAAATCTATTTTTTTAGAGGAGGAAATAATGGAAATAAGGTTTTAAAATACATCAACACAGCATTGGAGATTATAAGATTCATAGTAGGTCTTCTAATTACGCCAAACATTAAAGTATTTGTCAATACCTCTCTAAATAAAAAAGCATACCAAAGAGATCAACTTTATTGTAGCATTGCAAATGTCTTAAAAAAAGAAGTTTATCTGTTTATTCATGGGTGGGAGAATGACTTTTTTCAAAAAGTACAGAGTGACTTTTCCAAGACAGCATTTTTTAAATCAAAAAAAATTTTTGTGCTTTCTAAAGACTTTAAAAATAGTATTGTTGAAACAGGCTATTTCGAGGAAAATGTAGTTGTTGAACAAACCATTGTTGACAATGATTTTATTAATGCATTTCGATCAGAAAAAAAAGACTTTAAAGAGGGTGAAATCAATCTACTTTACTTGTCTAGAATGGAAAAGGATAAAGGAATTTTTACTGTATTAGAAGCCTTCAAAAAACTACACAAAAAAAATACACATTTTAATCTTGATATAGCAGGGAATGGATCAGATGCCGAAAAAGTAAAAAAATGGATTGATTCTAACCAAGAGCTACCGATATATTATCATGGAAGAGTAGAAGGGGATGATAAGATAAGACTGTTCAAAAAAGCACATTTTTACTTATTACCGACAATACATCACGAGGGATTACCCATCAGTATTCTAGAAGCAATTACTTCTGGATGTATTGTATTTGTTACTCCCTCAGGGGGTATAAAATATTTTTTTAAAGATAAAGAGATGGGGTTTCTTTTGAAAGATGCATCCCCTGAGGAATTGAAAGAAAAAATTAAAATTGCCCTTAAAGATTGGGCTTTATTGAAGAAAATTGCTGAAGAAAACCATAGAAATGGTTATTTAAAATACAGCCCCCAGAGTTTAATCAAAAGAATTGAATTGACTTTATATGGTTAGTATTGACAACTGTAATAAGTTACTCATTGAGCAAGGGTATAAAACAAAATTTAAAGGAATTGACCCTTATGATTTTGCTAGTTCAAAAATTAGATTGCCTCATACTATATTGTCTAAGGTTTCTTTTTTGAATAAGATATCTCCTATTAACTTTCGATCATTACTAGGAATAAAAGCAACTGAAAATTCAAAATCAAATGCACTTTTTTTACATTCATT
>CBFIJI010000127.1:0-5288 GCA_965662885.1 Flavobacteriaceae bacterium
TATTCGTTTGTCTAAACGTATTTCAACTTCCGTTCGTTCACCGACTAATTCAACACCTTCAAGGCTTTCTGCAGCAAAACTAAGATCGATTTTGCCTAGGTTTTTATTTTCTCTAAGGACAACATCTTCTAATATAAATGTATCAAAGCCGATATATTCAACGGTAATATTGTATTTCCCTGGAAAGATTTCAAGTTTAAAATTTCCATTAGCATCGGTAATACCGCCTTGTACCATTTGGGGGCGTAGATCGTTTCTTAAGGAAATGGTGGCATATTCTAAGCCCTCTTGGGAGTCAAGATCAACAACATTTCCTTCTAAACTTATTTTACTGATCGGGGGTTTTCCAGTTGGACGTTGTGCAAATGCAACAAGTGACAGTCCAACACAGAGTAATAGGTAGATTCTTTTATTCATAGCAATTTTTATAAAATTTTAGACAGTAACTTTATAGAAGGGTTTAATTGCTATCCAAGAAATTTATTAATCTATCTGACAGTCGGGCAATAACTGCTTTTCCTTCTTTTTCGATAATGGGTCTTTCAATCAGCTTAGGGTGCTTGCTCATCACTTTTATTAATTCTTCCTCAGTGAATTCTTGCTGAGCAAATTCTGTTTTCCAAAGGGATTCCTTTTTTCTTAAAAGTTCTTCAGCCTTAATATTCAATGCTTTTAAAAGCTTTTTTAAAGCGTCAGGGGATGGGGGTGTTTTGAGATAAAAAATAATTTCATGCTCAAGGTGATTATCTTCTAAATATTGGAGTGCTGTTCTTGATTTTTGGCAGCGTGGATTATGATATATTTTTATTTTCGAATTCATAGCGTGGTGTATAATCAAAAAAACCTACACAATGGTAGGTTTTTTAATTTGGTATTTATGAAGCCTATTTGATTTTGTCAACGACGGCTTTAAACGCTTCTGGATTATTCATTGCAAGGTCTGCAAGAACTTTTCTGTTAAGCGCAATGTCGTTGGCTTTTACTTTTCCCATAAACTGGCTGTAGGACATTCCATGAAGTCGTGCAGCAGCATTGATACGGGTAATCCATAGTGCTCTAAAATTTCTTTTTTTAACTTTACGGTCTCTGTAAGCATAAAGCATTGCCTTTTCAACGGCGTTTTTCGCGATAGTCCAAACGTTTTTACGACGTCCAAAATATCCTTTGGCTTGTTTTAAAATCTTTTTTCTACGAGCTCTTGAGGCTACTGAGTTTACTGATCTTGGCATAATTTAATTTTTTTGAAGGAGGCGGTATCGCTACACTTGAAAAGCCTGACTTCGGGTTAATTGATAAATTTAAAAACCGATTTGCTTTATTTAAGGCGTAATTGCTCTTTAATATTAGCGACATCACTTTCGTGAACCAATCCTGAGTGGGTCAATTTCAATTTTCTTTTCTTTGACTTTTTGGTTAGGATATGGCTTTTGAAAGCGTGCTTTCTTTTGATTTTACCAGTACCGGTAAGCTTAAAGCGTTTTTTAGCACTGGATTTTGTTTTCATTTTTGGCATGACTCTCTATTAATTTATTTTTTCTTCGGAGCGATAAACATAATCATTTTCTTGCCCTCCAAAGTTGGCATTTGTTCTACTTTTCCAAGTTCTTCTAAATCTTGCGCTAAGCGCAATAATAGTATTTGTCCTTTTTCTTTAAATACGATTGAACGCCCTTTAAAGAAAACAAACGCTTTTAATTTAGCACCTTCCGACAGAAATTTTTCAGCATGTTTCTTTTTGAATTCATAATCATGCTCATCGGTATTTGGACCAAAGCGAATTTCTTTTACAACAACCTTACTAGTTTTCGCTTTGAGTACTTTTTCTCTTTTTTTCTGCTCGTATAGGAATTTCTTGTATTCCAAAATCTTACAAACAGGGGGAACTGCCTTTGGTGATATTTCTACCAAGTCCAATTCTAATTCTACCGCAATGCTTAGTGCTTTCTTTAATTTATAAACACCTACCTCTACATTATCTCCAACCAACCGTACCTCATGCGCAGTAATTTTTTCATTAATTCTGTGAGGGTCTTGCTTTATGACTCTTCCTGGTCGGTTCGTTCTTCTTCTGCGTATTGCTATGGCTTCTCTGTTTTAGTTATCAATTAAATTTTGAAATACTATCTGCTATTTCTGTTTTTATCATTTTTATAAACGTTTCAACACTCATTGATCCGAGATCACCTTTTTGGTGTTTTCGGATTGCGATTGTATCACTGTTTGCTTCTTTTTCTCCTAAGACGATCATATAGGGTACTTTTGACAGTTCCGACTCTCGGATTTTTTTCCCGATGGTCTCGCTTCGATCATCCAATAGGGCGCGAATTTCGTCATTTTCCAATAAATTTAAAACTTTTAGAGCGTAATTTTTATATTTTTCACTCACACAAAGAATATTTACCTGTTTTGGGGTTAACCAAAGGGGGAAATTTCCACCAGTATGTTCAATTAAAATTGCGATAAATCGTTCTAAACTTCCAAAGGGTGCTCGGTGAATCATAACAGGTCGATGCAATTCATTATCACTTCCTTTATAAGTCAAATCAAAGCGTTCGGGTAAGTTATAGTCCACTTGAATGGTCCCTAATTGCCATTTTCTTCCTAAGGCATCCCGAACCATAAAGTCTAATTTCGGTCCATAAAATGCAGCTTCTCCAGTTTCAATGACGTAATTGAGTCCTTTTTCTTTCGTCGCATTAATGATGGCTTGTTCCGCTAATTCCCAATTTTCATTTGATCCAATATATTTTTCTGGTTTTGTTAGGTCACGAATAGAAACTTGTGCAGTAAAGTCTTCAAATCCAAGAGAACCGAACACGTAAAGTACTAAATCAATTACTTTTTTAAATTCTTCGTCTAATTGTTCTGGAGTACAAAATATATGTGCATCATCTTGTGTGAATCCACGTACACGAGTTAATCCGTGTAATTCTCCACTTTGTTCATAGCGATAAACGGTACCAAATTCGGCATATCGTTTGGGGAGTTCTTTATAACTCCACGGTTTAACTTTATAAATTTCACAATGATGTGGGCAATTCATTGGTTTTAACAAAAAGGTTTCACCTTCCGCTGGGGTTAATATGGGTTGAAAGCTATCCGCTCCATATTTTTCGTAATGCCCAGACGTCATGTATAATTCTTTATTTCCGATATGTGGAGAAATCACCTGTTCGTATCCTGCTTTATTTTGGGCGTTTTTTAAAAAGTTTTCTAAGCGTTCTCTTAAAGCAGCTCCTTTCGGTAACCATAAGGGAAGACCTTGTCCAACTTTTTGTGAGAAGGTAAACAGTTCTAATTCTTTCCCTAGCTTACGATGGTCTCTTTTTTTAGCTTCTTCTAAAAGTTGAAGGTGTGCAGTGAGTTCTTTTTGTTTTGGAAAAGATATGCCATAAACTCTGGTGAGTTGTTTTTTGGTTTCATCACCGCGCCAATAAGCACCTGCTACATTAAGTAGTTTTATAGCCTTAATAAAGCCCGTATTTGGGAGGTGACCTCCTCGACATAAATCGGTAAAGTCAGCATGGTCGCAGAAGGTGATGGTTCCATCGTCTAAATTTTCAATTAGCTCTACTTTGTAGGGGTTGTCGGAAGTTTTGTAATAATCTAGTGCATCTTTTTTGGAAACAGCCCGCATTTTAAAGTCAAACTTTTGCCTTGCAAACTCTAGAAATTTCTTTTCTATGGCGATGAGATCTTTTTCTGTTAAACTATGCTCGCCAAAATCAGCGTCATAATAAAATCCATTTTCTATGGCAGGACCAATGGTAAGTTTACAATCAGGATACAGCGCCAACAAAGCTTGGGCTAAGACGTGAGCAGAGGAATGCCAGAAGGCTTGTTTACCTTCTTGATCTTTCCACGTAAAAAGTTGTAAATCTCCATCTTCTGTCAATGGGGTTACAGCTTCTACCGTTTGAGAATTAAATTTTGCTGAGAGTACATTTCTGGCAAGTCCCTCACTGATGTCTTTTGCAATTTCTAAAGGAGTTATGCCTTCGTTATAAGATCGAACGGATGCATCTGGAAAACGTACTTGAATCATAGTTAATTTAAAAACGCAACAAAGATAAGCGGTCTATTGGTTTGAACCAATAAAGTCTTCCTTTTTCCTTTTTTTAGGTTTTCCAAGTAGGGCACTAACTATGGTTTTAATTCCCAAAAAGCCAAACAAAATGGCGGTAAAGAAGATGATTATTCCAATTATAAATACCGGCCAAAAAAAAGGGTGTCCTTCATTTTTAAATGCTTGGTAAAGAATAACAGGTCCCATAAAACAACATATTCCAAAAATAAAAATACGAAGCAAACCTTTTTTTAATAGTGCTACATTCATTTTCTCAGGTGTTTGCTGCAAGTGCAGCACGAATACTTTTATGTTTTTTTAGTAATTCTTTTGCTGTTTTTTGATCAATGCCTAACTCCTGCATTAAAATACCCTCAGCACGTCCTTGCAACTTTACATTTTTTAGTTGCATGTCCACCATTTTATTTCCTTGGACATGACCTAATTGAATCATCGTGGCGGTTGTAATCATGTTAAGGATTAATTTTTGAGCGGTACCAGCTTTCATTCGCGAACTTCCTGTTACAAATTCTGGACCAACCACAACTTCAATAGGGTAGTCACTGACCTGAGTTATAGGGCTATTTGGGTTACAAGTGATGCAGGCTGTTGGAATTTGATTATTTTGACAATCATGGAGTCCAGCAACTACATAGGGTGTAGTTCCAGATGCTGCAATCCCAATGACGATATCCTGTGGAGTGATGTTATAGGTGGATAGATCATTCCATGCTTGATGGGGATCATCTTCTGCGTTTTCAATGGATTGGTACAATGCTGGAATACCACCGGCAATAATACCCACAACTTTTTCTGGATCAGTTCCAAAGGTAGGCGGACACTCTGAAGCGTCCAATACACCGAGCCGACCACTGGTACCCGCACCCACATAAAACAAACGCCCTCCGCTTCTTAGTTGTTTTATAACCGTTTCAATCAAAAGAGATAGTTGGGGAAGTACTTTGCCTACCGCATTAACTGCATTCTGATCTTCTTGGTGTATTCCTGCTAACAAGGCTGCAACAGACTTTTTTTCTAAGTCTTCGTGGTTGGAATCCTTTTCAGTAATTTTTATATAATCCATAGGTACCTTATTATACTTAATAAAGGTCAAAAAAAAATCGCTAACGTAGTAGCGATTTTTTAAGGTTTTTACTTTATTTTTTCTTCAAGGTTCTCTTTAAGCGCATCCAAAAATTGTTGGGTAGTTAGATAATGCGAA
>CBFIJI010000128.1:0-5225 GCA_965662885.1 Flavobacteriaceae bacterium
AAAAGAA
Organism: Flavobacteriaceae bacterium; assembly: GCA_965662885.1. GTDB lineage: Bacteria > Bacteroidota > Bacteroidia > Flavobacteriales > Flavobacteriaceae > CBFIJI01. The sequence goes on from CBFIJI010000128.1 coordinate 8, forward strand.
TGTCGTAATGTATGTGCACTAACTAATTTATTTATACCTGCTTTTTTAGAATCTTTACCGAATTTTGTTTTTTGTTTTAAAGCCGAATAATCAATAAAAGCGATGCTCTTATAATTGTTGTAAAATATATTTAACCGAAAATCTTCCTTAAAGAAATACCATGACTTTAAATTTTGACTCCAGCGTACCCCTTTCTGTTTTTTGAGTTTTACCATTAACTGTAAGTCATAAGGAAAATGGACTTTTACAATTTCCTTTTGGCGGTGCGTTCCCGGAAGAAGCTGTAAACTTTTCATGGTAGTAGTAAATTTGGAGTTCACTAAAATTACAAAAAAAAATTAAACGTTGAGAAAAAAGGGAGGCTGCTAAAAAAAACCGAAGGAATTAGGAGGTCTTTAGGGTTTCTTTTAAGGCATTGATTTCATCCCGAAGACGTGCAGCTTCAATAAAGTCTAAAGTTTTAGCGGCGCTTTCCATCGCTTTTCGGGTCTGTCGGATTTTCTTTTCAATTTCTTCGGGGGTAAGATAACGGGTTTCGGCTTCGGCGGCTTTACGTTCCTCTAATTCTTGGGCATAGGTGGCCACCGAATTTTTAGACAAGGCACTGTCCAAGGATTTATTTAAAGCAGTAGGGGTGATGTTGTGCTTAACATTATAGGCCGTTTGTTTTTCACGGCGGTATTGGGTTTCGTCAATTGTTTCCTGCATGCTTCTTGTGATCTTATCAGCATAGAAAATAGCCTTTCCTTCCACATTTCTGGCGGCACGCCCTACCGTTTGAGTAAGTGAACGGTTGGAGCGTAAAAAACCCTCTTTATCGGCATCTAAAATCGCAACCAGAGAGACTTCAGGAAGGTCAAGGCCTTCCCGTAATAAGTTGACCCCAATCAAGACATCAAAAATTCCTTTACGGAGGTCTTGCATGATTTCTACCCGTTCCAAAGTATCGACATCACTATGGATATAGCGGCAACGGATTTGCACCCGACTCAGATACTTGGTCAGTTCTTCCGCCATTCGTTTGGTCAAGGTGGTCACTAGGGTACGTTCATCTTTTTCCACCCGTTTTTGAATCTCTTCAATCAGATCATCAATTTGATTTAGACTGGGTCGAACCTCGATGATGGGATCCAATAAGCCAGTAGGGCGGATAATCTGTTCTACATAAACCCCTTCCGTTTTTTGAAGTTCATAGTCGGCTGGTGTGGCACTCACATAAAGCACTTGATTTTGTAAAGACTCAAACTCCTCAAATTTTAAAGGGCGGTTGTCCATAGCGGCAGGTAAGCGAAAACCGTATTCCACCAAGTTTTCCTTTCGGCTTCGGTCACCTCCATACATGGCATGAACCTGTGAGATGGTGACATGGCTTTCATCGACAATCATCAGATAATCGTCTGGAAAATAGTCCAAAAGGCAGAAAGGACGTGTACCGGGAGCACGACCATCCAAATAGCGGGAATAGTTTTCAATTCCAGAGCAGTAGCCCAATTCACGAATCATTTCCAAGTCAAATTCTGTTCGTTCCTGTAAGCGTTTGGCCTCTAAGGGCTTCCCCACTTCTCGGAAAAAGTCAACTTGTTTGACTAAGTCGTCTTGAATTTGTTTGATCGCATTTTGTAAAATATCTGGTGAGGTCACAAAGATATTGGCCGGATAAATATTGACCTGTTCATAGGACTCCAAACGTTGGTTATTGATGGGGTCAAAGGCTTCAATGGCTTCTATTTCATCACCGAAAAAATGAATACGGTAGGCAGTATCGGCATAACCCGGAAAAATATCAATGACATCACCCTTGACACGAAAGTTTCCTCGACTAAATTCTCCGGTAGTTCGGGAATAGAGACTTTGTACCAAGCGGTACATAAACTTAGTTCGTGAAATTTGTTGGTCACGCTCTACGGTGATGACGTTTTTTTGAAATTCCACTGGATTTCCAATCCCATACAAACAAGAAACAGAGGCCACTACCAAAACATCCCGCCGACCAGAGAGGAGGGAAGAGGTAGTACTCAAGCGTAACTTTTCAATTTCTTCATTGATGGAAAGGTCCTTTTCGATATAGGTTCCAGAAACCGGGATATAGGCTTCGGGTTGATAATAGTCGTAATAGGAAACAAAATACTCTACCGCATTGTTGGGAAAAAACTGTTTAAATTCAGAATACAATTGTGCGGCAAGGGTCTTGTTATGCGCCAATACTAGGGTAGGGCGTTGCAAACCTTCCACTGCGTTGGCCATGGTAAAGGTTTTTCCCGATCCGGTGACCCCTTGTAAAGTGACGAACGGATCTTTTTGATCAAAGCTTTCCACTATTTGCCGAATGGCTTCAGGTTGATCGCCGGTGGGTTTAAATTCAGAAACAAGTTGAAATTGCATTGCCAATCAAAAAAGCGAAATTACAAAAATTAAACGGGGAGTGACTGCCCCTTCTCAAGCTTCTTTGATCTGTTTTTAGGTTTATAAATCTCGTTTTAAAAGAATACGATAAGAAGCGTAAATAAAGACAAATGACCATCCTAAAACAAGGGCTACTTCAAGAAGGTTCACTCCGTAATCTTTGCTGAGATCTTCTCCCATTTGATCTGCAATATTTTGAACAGCTGACAGTCGGGTAACGGGTTCTTTAATGAGGTTTCCCATAGCGTTTAGCGGGAAAAGATTATAGACTTTTTCCGCCATAGTAGAGGAGATATTCCATCGTAGGACTCCGTATAAAATCCCTTCAAAAATTTGCCAGAGAATAAGCATTCCCAAGGCAAATGCGGAACGTTTGATCCATACCCCAAAAAATAAACAGAGGCTAAAAAAGCCAAAGAGTTTAACCGCATAGGCCAAGAGGTATTCGAGATCAGAAAAAATAATTCCAATTTCGTTATAGTCGGAATAGATCAATCCTAAAGTCATGGACACTATAAAAACAACTAAAGTAGAAATCAACACAAAGGCAAGTATGGTATATACTTTGGTCAATAAAAACTCCTTTTTACTCAAACCGTCAATTAGGTTTTGTTTAAGGGTTTTATAGCTGAATTCGTTGGCAATCATCGCCACAATGATGATGGCAAAAAAGATTTTTAGGGTGGCAATCATATACGTATTGAAGTGCCAGATGTAGGGGAAGTTAAAGATGCCTTGTTCGGCCAAATAAAAATTGATCGGTCCAAACTCTACTTTAATTGTTGCCAAAAGGGCAACCAGACTAATTAAAAGAAAATAGCTGATGATGAGTAAGCGGGAAATACGGTGATGAATGAGTTTAAACCATTCGATTTGTAATAAACGGATCATGAATTTTCTTTTTCAGTAAGTGATAAAAACTGTTCTTCTAAGGAAGGTTTTAGTTTGCTAAAGTGAGTAATATAAAGGCTTTGTTCTGCAATGCTTTTACTTAAGTCCTCAGCTTTTAGAGGTTGCTTTAGATAGGCAATTACTTTGTCATTTTCTTCTTTGATAGTGCCTACAGCTGGATGGTTTTCCAAAAGTTTTCGTAGTGCCGTATTGTCATTGGTAGCCAATTCAAAATACCCAAAGGAGTGGGTCATACCATCGACCGTTCCTTCGTATTGTTTGACCCCCTTTTTGAGAACGATAACATGGGTACAAACTTTTTCAACTTCGTCTAAAAGGTGGGAAGCCAATAAAATAGTGGTTCCTTTCTGAGCAATCTGAATGATCAGCTCCCGGATTTGATGAATTCCCTGAGGGTCCAGTCCGTTGGTGGGTTCATCCAAAATGAGGAGGTCGGGTTGGTTGACCAAAGCGGCGGCAATAGCCAGACGTTGTTTCATCCCGAGGGAATAAGTGCTAAATTTACTATCACGACGTTCCCAAAGTCCCACCAATTCCAATTGTTCTTGAATGTTGTCTGAAGCGCATTCCTTTATTTTACAAACCAATTTTAGGTTTTGAATAGCCGTCATATAGGGATAGAAGTTGGGACGTTCAATAATGGCTCCAATCTTTTTAAGTGCTTGATGCGTGGAGAGGCTACCTTCGTACCATTGAAAACTCCCCTTGCTTGGATTTACCACATTGAGAACCATTCCAAGAGTTGTTGACTTACCGCTGCCGTTGGGACCTAAAAGCCCGTAGATATTTCCTTTTTCTAAAGTTATTGATAACGCATTGACTGCTTGGAGCGATCCATAATTTTTGCTGAGTGCGCTAACTTCAAGTAATTTTTTTCCCATATACAAAGTAACTATTCATTAAACGAAAGATTGATGAATTTGTTACTTAAAAAGAATGTATTTTTGAAAATACTACCATGGAAGACAAGCTTATTTTAAAGAAGAAGCCTTTTTTTAAAATCTCCAAAGCCTTGGAAGGTTTTTTAAAGCGTTACGATCGTTGGATTGATACGCCTGTTTTTTATGAAGATTTACTTCGTTTTTCTGGCTCCGTAGTGGTTTATGATGCCCAAGATGAAGATACGCTCTGGGTACGGGTTTACTATACAGATAGTGAACGTCGGGAAATAGATTTTAATTTAAAAAAGGTTTACAGCCTGCTGCATTCCGATGGAAACGAGTCTGGAATTCAATATTTAAATGTAGATGCCATCGACTATTGTACGTTTGGAAATTCCAAGCCTTTTCGGGTAAAGATTCGGAATATTTTAAATGATAATTTTAGTTATATCTATGTCAAGCGGACGGATGCCTCTCGGGTTTATGGTTTAGAATACGAACACATGCTTTCACCGTATAATCTGAATTTTTTAGTCAATAACAGTACCTTGATTGAAGAGCATATTGCAGGAATTCCAGGAGATGTGTTTATCAAAGACTTTGTACCATCTTTAAGTACAACAGAGCAGGCACAAATTGCCAAAGAATTGGTCAAGTTTTATGAACGCAGTATGATTCGTTTATTGGGCGATATGCGGGCTTACAATTATGTGGTGATTCCTACCCATGATTTTGATCAAGTCGTATATAAAATTCGGGCTATTGACTTTGATCAACAGTCTTATGAAGGACGCTTTTCGCTTTATCGACCTCAGTTTTTTAATGACAATGCGCCCATGATGGCAATGGTTCGCGCACGATTGAACCATAATTCCATCAATCAATACAAAATTGAAGAACGCTCCATCGTTGCTCGAAGAATTATCAGTTCAGGGGTGCGACTAAAAAAATTAGTGGAGATTATGCAAGAAACACCTTTGAGTAGTCCAGAAAAAATCAACCAACTCCGTCAAGAAATTTTT
>CBFIJI010000129.1:0-5216 GCA_965662885.1 Flavobacteriaceae bacterium
GTACTGGCATTCAAAAAAGTATTTTTTCGTTCTTTTAAAAGTTGATTTTCGATGAGTGTACATTCCATTTTTGAGCGGGGCATACGTTGAATATCTGAACCTCGATAAACAGTATAGGTATTTTTTGTTTTTGTAGGAATGATATAAGAAAATGTTTGATCGTTAGCGGTGATCATAACATAGATGCCTGTGTGCGGAGAAATTGAAAAGTAGAGTTTTTTTGTAGGATCATTAATTGCTTCTCCAATATAGGTGTTAATGGAAGGATACTTTTTTTGGAGCCCAATCTGCATGTTGAAGATTTTGGCAATTTTAAAGGTAACGAAATAGCCTCGAGCATCAGGAAATTCGAGGTAGGTCTTTGAGTTTTTTAAACCCTCTCTTCCTATTGGAGCATTTGCTAATAAGGCAATCAATTTTTTAGGGAGAAGTGTAAAGGTTTTTAATGGTTCCTCTGGATTTTTTGATTGGTATAATAAGTCCTCCTGAATTGTACTTGTTTTTTCCCAAGCATTTGTGTCTTGGGCATAAACAGAAAAAGCAGCTCCCAAAAGGGAAATTAACAAAATTATAGTAAAAAACTTCTTGTGAATGGAAACTTCCATGGTATTCGATTTAAGGCGTAACAAATATATAAAATTAAATCGTACACTAAAGATTTTCCTTTTTTTGGAAAGAGGGGTTGAGGTTAAAAATTATTGTTGGTGAAAAACTAAAGCAATAATAATCGAATATTATTCAATTACATTTAATGCTTTTCCTACATTCTTAAACGCCTCAATGGCTTTGTTTAAGTCATCACGACTGTGGGCTGCGGAAATTTGAACTCGAATTCTTGCTTCTCCTTTTGGAACAACAGGATAAAAGAAACCTATGACGTAAATTCCTTTATCCAACAAAGCTGCTGCCATTTTTTGTGCTAACACAGCATCATAAAGCATAATAGGGACAATAGGATGGGTTCCTGGTTTGATGGTAAAACCAGCCTTGGTCATAGCTAACCGGAAAAAAGCTGTATTTTCCATTAATTGCTTCCGCTGTGCGTTGTCTTTTTCAAGAAGTTTAAATACTGCAAGTGACCCCCCAACAATAGCAGGTGCAAGGGTATTGGAAAATAAATAAGGCCTAGAACGTTGTCGTAATAATTCAATGATTTCTTTCGATGCACTTGTAAAACCACCTGACGCACCCCCTAGTGCCTTTCCTAAAGTTCCTGTGATAATGTCCACGCGACCCATTACGTTTTTTAATTCATGTACACCACGGCCTTGAGCACCCATAAATCCGCTGGAATGACACTCATCTATCATCACTAGGGCGTTGTATTCATCTGCCAGGTCGCAAATTTTATCCAATTGTGCAATAGTCCCGTCCATAGAGAAAACACTGTCGGTTACAATTAATTTAATCCTATTGTTCTTGGCGGCTAAAAGCTGTTCTTCTAGACTTTCCATATTGTTATGTTCATATCGAAAGCGTTGTGCTTTACACAAGCGAACACCATCAATAATTGAGGCATGATTGAGCGCATCACTGATAATAGCATCTTTTGGTCCCAAAAGTGGTTCAAATAGCCCTCCGTTAGCATCAAAAGCGGCCGCATAAAGGATACTGTCTTCCATTCCTAAAAAAGCAGCAATTTTTTGTTCGAGTTCGGTATGGATGTCCTGAGTTCCACAAATAAAACGAACTGACGATAATCCAAATCCATGGGTGTCCATGGCCTTTTTAGCAGCTTCAATAACATCAGGATGGGCAGAAAGTCCTAGATAGTTATTTGCGCAAAAGTTCAATACTTGTTTTCCGTGGACAGAAATTTGAGCTCCTTGCTTTGAACTAATCACCCGTTCTCCCTTAAACAAGCCTGAGGCTTTTATTTGTTTAATTTCTTTTTCAAAAATGGATTTGTATTTATCGGACATCAATTTAATTGTATTATTTTAACTGTAAAATTACACTTTATGCCTCCAAATTTGTTAAAAAAAGCAACTTTTAAAAAAAGAATCCTTGTTACGGGTGCTTTGGGTCAGTTGGGAAGATCCTTGCTAGATGAATTAATAAAGCTTTCGGAAGTTTATGTTTTGGCCTCAGACATTTCTTTACCCAAGGAGCCCTTGAATGTTGATTTTGAGCATGCAGATGTTTGTGATTTTGACCGCTTAGACGATTTGGTCACGACTTATGCCATTACTGAAATTTATCATTTAGCAGCGCTTCTTTCTGCAAAAGGGGAAGAAAATCCGTGGCGAACATGGAGCCTTAACATGGATGGCTTTAAAAATATTTTAAAGCTTGCTCAAGCACGACCTTTAATTAAACTATTTTGGCCGAGCTCCATTGCTATTTTTGGACCGCATTCTCCTTTGACGATGACTCCTCAAAATTCGTATACCAATCCGTTGACAATGTATGGTGTTACGAAATTAGCGGGGGAACGCCTGATGGAATACTTTAGATTAAAGCACAGTTTAGACATCCGTTCTCTTCGATTTCCAGGAATTGTCAGTTTGGACACCCCACCTGGAGGGGGGACTACAGATTATATTATTGAATTGTTGCAAGCAGCGCGGAGGGGTTCGTCTTATACCTGTTTTCTTGCTCCAAAGACCAGCTTGCCCATGCTACACATTAAAGATACTGTTGCTGCTATTTTAAAATTAATGGCTGCTCCAATTGATTCATTACATACACAGTCGTCCTATAATATTAGTGGTTTTAATGTGAGCCCTGAAGTTGTGGTTAAAGCTTTGGAAAATAGAGGTATTCCAATGGAGGTAAATTATGCGCCTGATTTTCGACAACAGATTGCAGCCACCTGGCCGTCGAGTCTTGATGATTCCGCAGCCCGAAACGACTGGGGTTGGCAGCCAGAATACGATTTAGCCAAAATCTTAGAGGAGGTATTTTAATGAGGTCTCTTGATAGGGTTTTTTAATCATGCATAAAAAAACCCGAAAAGCAGCACAGCTATTTCGGGAATTTTCTTGAAAGTAAGCTTGGTTAAGAAGGTAAAAAGCGAAATTTAACATTGTAAATTTTACCTCTTTGAATGCCCTTCACTTTTAATTTACGATTGTCAAGTCGTCCTTCTAAAAAAGACTTGATTTTTGGGTCGTCAGAGAGAACTGAAATGACAATCAATTCATTGGCTTCATTTAAAAGAAAGCTGACCCTTGACAGTACTTCATCGTTTTTATTGATTTTAAAAGGGACTTCCTTTCCAACCAAATTCATAATCTCATTTCTGAGAAGTTTATCCTTTCCTAAAGGAGGATTTTCAGCGGGGGAGGCAAAAGCGGGAAGGCTCAAGCCAACCACAAAGAATAGCATAATTAAGGTTACTTTTTTCATAGCATTTTAGATTTGGGTTAAATACACTATTAAGACTTTAATCGGCTTAAATTGTTACATTTCATGGTAATTTTATATAATTATTAACACAAATAGACAAATACAGCTATTCTTTAATTCATAGTCAATTTTATACAAGCCATTATTTGAGATACTTTTTTATGGTATTTACATAATTTTCAAAAGCAGTTATACCTTTTTTGGTGAGCTTTACTTCTGTATGTGGATAATTATCCAAAAAGGATTTTTGTATCGACAGGTATTCGGCTGCTTCTAATTTTTTGAGTTGAACACTTAAGTTTCCTGAACTTGCTTGTGTGATGGTTTTTAGGTCTTTAAAACTTGACTCTCCATTACTGATTAAATGAGAAACTATAGCCAAACGCAATTGTGCATGTAGCAGTGGATCAAGATCTTTATACATGACTTTTATTTTTTATAAAAAAGATGACTCCTGGAACCAAAATAGCGACTATTGAAACAATACCAGATAATAAGGGGTGGTATTGCCATTCGAGAGAAAAACAGATAAATCCCGAAATATTAATCACAAGTCCAGAAATGAATAAAAGAGTACTGCGTATCATGGTAGCGGAAACTATTGTTGCGATGCCAAGCAGTACTAAAATGATGGGAACCAAATTGCTTTTTAAAATAGGAAAAAAAGCAAATGCCAAAATCATTATGTTAAGGGCTGTTGTAATCCAAAGACTACTCTCAAGACGGTTTAAAGGACTGTACGTTTTTTTTTCTTCTTTTGCCTTTAGAATTCCGGTCAATATCCCACCCAAGGGCATTAGTAAATAAGGATACCAACTGATTTCATATTTTCCAATGTGCAATAAATAAAATTGACTAAAAGAGGTTATACTAAATAGTAGCCCCCATAAAATATATACCCAACCATTTTCTTGATAGCGTTGTTTTGCATTTTTTATTGCTTGTTCAATAATAGCTAAGCTTTCATTAGGAGATAAATTATTATTCATGATTTTAAGTATTTAAGTTAAATTTATTGTAAATATAAAGTAGTTTATAATATAAACCAAAAAAAAGAATATATTTTATTTATTCCTCTGCAAAGAACAATACCTTTAAAATATGAAAACATCAAAATTTCATCTTGGTCCGGGTATTTTGGTTACCGCAGCCTTTATTGGTCCAGGGACGCTTACTGTTTGCACTTTGGCTGGGGTTCAGTCTGGAACAACCTTGTTATGGGCTTTGTTACTGTCCATTCTCATTACTATTTTTATTCAAAATATTGCTGCTCGAATTAGCTGGACCACAGGTAAGGGATTGGTAGCGGTACTTCATACACAGACTCAAAACCCTCTTTTACGGGGCTTTTTATTGACCTTGGTTTTATTGGCTATTTTTTTGGGAAACATTGCCTATGAAGGGGGTAATATCTCCGGTGCAATATTGGGTTTAGAACAATTTATCACAATTCCTTCGTTAACCGTTGGTACTTTTTCCATTGCAGTTTTACCCTTAATTATAGGACTTTTGGTTGGGGTTCTACTTTGGTGGGGAAGTATTCAAGTACTCAAGAACGTATTGGTCGGTATTGTTGTGGTAATGAGTATTTCATTTTTAATCACAGCAATCATTACACTGCCGGATTTAGGAGCCATCCTTCAAGGACTTTTCTTACCTCAAATGAAAGCGGATGAGGTGTTTTTGGTGGTTGCCATTCTCGGCACTACGATTGTTCCTTATAATTTATTTTTACATGCTGCCTTGGTTAAAAAGGAGCGGAACAATTATCAACGTTTTTCACAACTAAAAAAGGACACGCTGCTGAGTGTTGGATTTGGTGGTCTTATTTCCTTATGCATTATAATAGCTGCCTCGGCTTCTGG
>CBFIJI010000130.1:0-5110 GCA_965662885.1 Flavobacteriaceae bacterium
ACAGTAATTAATAAGGCACCACTTTTATTAATTTCTAAAATTTTGCTGCGCTAAAATTCATCTTTCTTTACCTTTTTACATTCCTTGTTACAATCAACACCCCATAAAAATTAATTTTATTAGCTTTAATAAAAAAACAAAGATGAAGTATTACAAACTCCTAGCTGTTACGTTACTTTTATTTATGATTGATGGTTTGGCTCAAGAACGACAAATCCCAATTGACACCTTAGTAACAACCACCCATAAAACAACTATTAAGGGACAGGCAATCGAATATCAAGCCCATACAGGAACCCAACCCGTTTGGAATGATGCTGGAAAACCAATAGCAACTCTTTTCTATACCTACTACAAAAGAACCAATACCAAAAACGCTGAAAATCGCCCACTAATTTTTTCTTTTAATGGGGGGCCAGGTTCCGCCTCTGCATGGATGCATATGGCCTACACCGGTCCTAATATCCTCAATATAGACGAAGAAGGTTATCCCGTTCAACCCTATGGGTATCAAAGCAACCCCTACTCTATTTTAGATGTTGCAGACATCGTATTTATCAATCCGGTAAATACGGCCTATTCAAGAATTATCGAATATGAGGGCGAGCGGGAAGAGCGATCCACCTTTTTTGGAATTAATGAGGATGTTACCTATTTAGCGGAATGGCTCAATACTTTTGTCAACAGAAAACAACGTTGGGAGTCACCCAAATATTTAATCGGGGAAAGCTATGGAGGCACTCGGGTTATGGGACTCTCATTAGCCCTCCAAAATCAACAATGGATGTATTTAAATGGTGTAATCATGGTTTCACCAGCCGATTATAAAGTGATCCGAGTTGGTGGTCCAGTCTCCTCTGCAATTAACCTCCCCTACTTCACTGCTGCAGCTTGGTATCATAAAAAACTTCCTGCGGACTTGCAAGCACTCGATTTAACAGAAGTGCTTCCAAAAGCTGAAACTTTTGCTGTGGACACCCTTATTCCTGCACTTGCCAAAGGTGGATTTTTAAGTTTAGAGGAAAAAGAAACCATTGCAGCGACTATGAGTCGATTTTCGGGTATTGACCCCACAACTATCCTCCAACACAATCTAGATCTTCCCACCAACTTCTTTTGGAAGGACCTTCTCCGAGATGAAGGGAAAACTATCGGTCGTTTAGACTCCCGTTATGTAGGTATTGACAAAAAAGAGTCCGGTTCAAGAACAGATTTTAATCCTGAAATTACTTCTTGGCTTCATTCCTTTACCCCTGCTATTAATCATTATATTCGAAAGGAACTCAATTTTAAAACAGATGTCAAATACAATATGTTTGGCCCTGTGCGTCCTTGGAATAATGACAATGACGAAACACGAGATAATCTCAGACAGGCAATGGCTCAAAACCCCTATTTAAAAGTGTTATTTCAATCTGGATACTACGATGGAGCAACCACCTATTTCAACGCCAAATACACTATGTGGCAAATTGATCCAAGCGGTAAAATGAAAGATCGTTTTTATTTTGAAGGCTATAGAAGTGGACATATGATGTATCTAAGAAGGGACGATTTAATCAAAGCAAATGAAGACATAAGAACTTTTATTCGTAATACGACCTATACAGGGAAATCCGCTAAATATTAAAGGGATATCGTAAAAATAAAAAACGGGGGGAAGTCATACAGCTTCCCCCCGTTTTTATTTAATGACTTAAACATCACAAATACGCATCGCTTTTTCGAGCATATCTATTCCCCCATTTTCACGGTTAACGGGTATAAACTCTTGAGCAACCACCCCCTTAAATCCACTATCAACAATCGCACGCATTATAGCGGGATAAAATAACTCTTGCGTATCATCGATCTCATTTCTTCCAGGAACCCCAGCAGTGTGATAATGACCAAAATAGTCATGGTAGTCGGTAATGGTTCGGATAACATCCCCTTCATCAATTTGCATATGATAAATGTCGTAAAGCAGTTTAAAGTTAGCGGAGCCTATTCGATCACATAAGGCAATACCCCATGCGGATTTATCACACATATAGTCTTTATGATCAATCTTTGAATTTAGAAGTTCCATTTGAATGATTACTCCTTTTTTTTCAGCATGAGACATAATACGCTTTAAACCCAAAGCGGCATTATCCAATCCCGTTTCATCATCTATCTTCCCTCTATTTCCACTAAAACAAATCAAATTAGTATAGCCAGCAGCAGCAACCAAATCAATATGCTTCATATAGTTTTCAACTAAGGTGTTATGGTATTGTGGATCATTCCACCCTTCTGTCAAACTGATTTCCGCACCATTACACATGGTACTTTCCAGATTGTATTTTTTTAAAATAGGCCATTGCTTTGGACCTATTAAGTCGATACCCATCATCCCCATTTTTTTTGCTGAGGCCGCCAAAGTTTCCAGCGGAAGATTTCCAAAGCACCATTGACAAACAGAATGATTAATATTACCTTTTAAGGGCAGGGCTTCCATAGATTGTTCTTTTTTATTGGAGTAAACATTGGTGCTCAAAGCAAAGGCAGCTGCACCTGTAGCAATGGACTTTATTGCGGTACGTCTTGGGACATTTGGTTTTTTTGTCATAGTTGTTTTATTTAATTAGCTGCTTAAAGTTAACGCACCTTACTCTTTAAAACAACTTTCTGTAAAAGTCTGTTGGAAAAAAAGCGCAAATAAACACCCCATTTCTCTTTTTTTGCGATAATCGTTTCCCATTTTTTTTGGGTGATGGCTCGAATCATTTTTCTGCAAAAAACGGTAACATCAATTCCAGATTGTGTAGCAGGATCATCGTGTCCCAATGGACTTCCATCGCCAGTGATTGCATTAATAGTCACATTGGTTTGTATAAAACCAGGACAAATCAAACTTACTGCAATATTATCTTTTGCATGTTCCATTCTAAGAACATCAAAAAAACCATGTAAGGCATGCTTTGCACCGCAATACCCTGATCGGTATGGCGATCCAAATTTACCCATCACACTCGAAACCACTACAAATTGCCCCTTTTGCTGTTCAATAAAATGAGGTAATAAAGCTTTAGATAAGGCGACAGGTCCCAAGTAATCAACATCCATTAATTTTTGATAAACATCAAATTGGGTATCAGCAATCATAGAACGTTGGCTTATTCCACCGTTATTAATCAAGATATCTATATGACCAAAAAAAGCGATGGCTTTATCAACCACAAGAGGCATTGCCTCAAAATCAGTTAAATCAAAAGGCAGAACCTGAATTGAGTCAGAATTTCCCAATTCTTCCTTTAGGGCTACTAATACAGATTTACGTCTTGCAGATAAAATTAATCGTACATTCTGACGGGCATATTGGCGGGAAAGTTCCTCTCCTATTCCAGAAGAGGCCCCCGTGATCCAAATGACCTTTTTCATTTTGCTGCCGTTGCTTTATCTATATTTAACTGCCAACTCCAAGCACTCTTAAGTCCTTCTTTTAATCCAAAAGCAGCCTTCCATCCCAAAACTGTTTCCGCTTTTTTCGTATCAGCATAAACAGCTACTACATCGCCTTGACGTCGTGGCGCCATTTTATATGGAACTGGTATTTTATTAACTTCCTCAAAAGTAGTGATGACATCCAAGACGGAACTCCCTTTACCAGTACCTAAATTAAACACCTCACAATTGGTGCTGTTTTTACCGGCAATTAAAAATTCTAAACTCTTGATATGGGCATCTGCGAGGTCCATAATATAAATATAATCACGAATACACGTACCATCTGGGGTTGGATAGTCACCTCCAAAAACACTCAAAAATTCTCTTTTTCCAGCGACAGTTTGCGTCACAAAAGGAATTAAATTTTGAGGAACTCCTATAGGCAATTCGCCAATTATAGCAGATGGGTGTGCTCCTATTGGATTAAAGTAACGCAACAGAATAGCATTAAAGTCTGGATTGGCAACAGAGACATCATAAATAATATCCTCCCCTATTTGCTTGGTATTCCCATAGGGAGAAACTGCTTTTTTTAATGGAGCGTCCTCCTTAATCGGAACTTCTTCTGCCTCTCCATAAACTGTACATGAAGAACTAAAAATTAAGGGAATATTTTTTGAACTAATATTTTGCAACAAGTACACCAGACTATTGATGTTGTTTTCATAATATTTAAGGGGGTTTTTAACACTTTCACCCACGGCTTTATGTGCGGCAAAATGAATAATCCCTGCGATATCTGAATGTTTCTCAAAAAGCTGTTGTTGATCTTCGGCATACCGTAAATCCAACTGTTCAAAGATGGGTGATTTTCCAGCAATACGAGTGATACCGTCAAGTACCGATAGGGAAGTATTGTCAAGATTATCAACTAAAACAACTTCATAGCCTTGCTCAATAAGAAGCACAGCCACGTGAGAACCAATATACCCTAGTCCTCCAGTTACAAGAATTTTCAAAATAGATTAATGTTTAAAGATTTGATTATTATAAATATAGTTATAATTCCCATCCTTTACGATAGGTTCTTCCAACAAATTGATTAGCAGCTTCTAAATTCGTTATTTGCATATTGTCACCATCCCATAGGAGTTTTTTACGTCCATAATAATCGTAACTAGCTCTTCTTCTTTGTGATTTAATTTCTTTTCTCAACAAATAACTTCGAATGGCAATATTCCCCATTAAAACAGTTTCAGTCAAAGGACCAGAATAATCAAAGGAAGAGGTTAGTGCTTGATGTTCTTTGCTGTCAAAACCAGCTTTACAGGCGTCAATCCATTTACGTTGATGACCAAATTCAGGTTCTGGGCGACCTACAGTAGGTTTAGCTCCTAGTTGAACTTCTTCACCTTTTAAATACAACTTAGGATCTTCCCCATAAACATCCGCAGTGATAATTCCTTTTTCACCAATCATCATAATACCATTTGCTCCTATGTCCACATTAGCAGGAATAAGGTCAGGATGTGAAGGACGAATACCTCCATCACTCCAAACCATTTCTATAGGTGAATTGTTCTTTTCTGTAGGATCAAAATGAATCGTAACAGATGAGGAAGGGGGACAACCTTGCGGAATATGATCTGGTACCCACATTTTACTAAATACACTTCCAACGCTACATTCAACATCGGTA
>CBFIJI010000131.1:0-5063 GCA_965662885.1 Flavobacteriaceae bacterium
CCTGTTTGGAGTGCTTTTCCAAAATCATGTGCTATTGATCGGATGTAGGTGCCTTTACTACAGCTAATTTTAAAGTCAACTTCGGGCAATGCAATTCGTGTAATGATAAAATTATTAATAGTAATGGATCTGGGAGATATTTCAATTTTTTCTCCAGCTCTGGCAAATTCATACAAGCGTTTTCCTTCTTTTTTCAAGGCTGAAAAAAGGGGAGGGTACTGCTCAATGGTTCCAGTAAATTGTTCAACAGCCTTTTCAACAGCCTCTTTTGTGATGTGATCGAAAGCAAACCTTTGGTCAATTTCCGTTTCTAAATCATAGGAAGGCGTTGTTGCTCCCAAGGTTATGGTTCCTGTGTATTCTTTTTCTGTTGCTTGAAACGTTGCAATGGATTTGGTCATTTTCCCAGTACACAAAACTAAAAGTCCAGTCGCTAGTGGATCAAGTGTTCCAGCGTGACCAACTTTAATTTTTTTGATACCGTAGGTTTTTTTTAAATACCAGCGAATTTTATTGACGACTTGAAAGGATGTCCACCCTAAAGGTTTGTCGATTAAAATAACCTTTCCGTTTAAAAGTTCTTCTGCGGTAAAGCTTTGTTTAAAGAAGTCCATAGACTAATGCAATACTTCCAACAACAATACAGTAAACGCTAAAATATTTTAGTTGGCTTTTTTTCACTAACGCAATCATCCATTGGCAAGCTATGATTCCAGTAATAAATGCACCAATAAATCCAACTGTAAGGGGCATCCATTCAAGGTTTTGTTCTGCGCCTTGGAAGTCTAAGATACTTTTAGCCATACTGCCAAATATTAAGGGTAATACCATTAAAAAAGAGAATCGGGCAGCTTTTTGACGGTCTAATCCCAACAGTACTGCAGTAGCAATGGTAGCACCACTTCGGGATATTCCGGGAAGAATGGCAACAGCTTGAACCACACCGATAACCGTAGCATTGGAATAGGTAATGCCATTTTCGGTTTCTTTGGCACGATCTGCTAAAAACAATAAAGCAGCAGTAACCAAAAGCATAGCTCCCACTAACAAAAGATTTTCATTAAAAAGTGAGGCGATCTGATCTTCAAAAAACAATCCCACAAAGGTCGCTGGGATCATGGAAAGAATAATTTTTAAACTAAAAATACGGGCCTCATTATTTTGGGTGTTGAATAATCCCTTGATAATTTCTAAAATATCTTTACGGAACACAAAAACGGTACTTAAGGCGGTTGCAGCATGAAGGATTATGGTGAAAACTAAACTTTCTTTGGCTTCAAATTGGTTGCCCAAAATAGCTTTTCCAATTTCTAAATGACCACTAGAGGAGACGGGTAAAAACTCCGTTAATCCTTGAATAATTCCAAGAATTAAAGACTCAAAAAAATCCATTACTTTTATTTATCACGGGTTAATATAGCATATATGGCTACACCAAAACCACATAGGACTAGTGTTGGTGCTAATCGAATTCTTCTAAAGTTAAAGATTTCTGGATTAAAAACATTTGGATCTTCACTTCCACCACCACTCATCAGTATAAATCCTAATGTGATAAGTGCCAGTGCAATAAACAAAAAGCGATAATTACGGGGTCCAAATAGTAACTTTTTTGATTTATTTTTTGAATTCATGGTGCAAACTTAATAAATGGCTTCTGTTTTTAGGTTTAAATAACGCTGCGTTGCAAAAAAAGTGCTGAGTATTGAAATTCCGAGTCCTAAAATGAATAAACTGCTAATAAGAATAATTGATTCTAAAGGATTTTTCAGCATTTGTAATTCTGGAAAACGTTCGTTTGTTTCAAAAACCAAGGCGGCTATAATTCCAGAAGCTAAAAAGGAACTCAAAAAACCTAAGCGAAGGTGGCTCCAAATAAAGGGTTTTCTGATAAACGATTTTGTAGCGCCAACCAATTGCATGGTTTTGATAATAAAACGTTTTGAGTAAATAGACAATCGTATGGAACTATTTATAGACAGTAAGGCGATGAACACAAATAAAGCTGTTGTTATAAGAAGAATCATAGAAACCTTTTGAATGTTCTCCTCGAGTAAGGTGACTAAAGGTTGATCAAAAACAACTTGGTCCACAAAATCTTGAGCCTCTATTTCTATTTGAAGGGAGCGGAGTAATCGGACACTAACAAAAGAAGCATTAAAATAGACGTCGATGGAGTTTAATAGTGGATTGTATCCCAAAAACTCAATAAAATCCTCGCCGATATCATCGGCCAAACGTTCGGCAGCAGCCTCTTTGGTGACAAAACGCAGTGTTCTTGTACCAGATTTTAGACTGATTTTTTTTTGTAATTGCTTTATTTCAATGTCCTTAGCACTGTCATTTAGATAGACAGTTAACGCAATTTGTTCCTTGAAATGTTCTGCAACTTTTTTCGAGTTGATTAAAATAAGTCCAAGAGCACCGATAAAAAACAAGGAAAAAGTCATACTAATCACGACATACAGATAGCCTGTTAGTAGTCTTCTTTTTTGAAATTTTTCTTCAGATTTTTTAGACAACGCCTTAATTTTAAAGTAAAAATAAAAAGATAAACCCGAATAGTTGTACTTATAAAATAATCTTTTTCAATTCATGCATTAAACGTATTTTTACGGCTTGAAAATTAAAAGTACAGCGGGTGATGTATAACTTCAGTGAAATCGAAAAAAAATGGCAAGGCTATTGGGCAAAAAACCAAACGTTTAAAGCCATCAATAATGCTGAAAAGCCAAAGTATTATGTGCTGGATATGTTTCCTTATCCATCTGGTGCAGGGCTTCATGTTGGACATCCCTTAGGTTATATTGCTAGTGATATCTATTCTCGTTATAAACGTCACAAGGGCTTTAATGTTTTACACCCACAAGGCTACGATTCCTTTGGGTTACCAGCTGAACAATATGCCATACAAACAGGCCAACATCCGGCAAAGACAACGGAAAGAAACATCAATCGTTATCGAGAGCAGTTGGACCGGATGGGGTTTTCTTTTGATTGGAGTCGTGAGTTACGAACTTCCGAGCCTAGCTATTATAAATGGACGCAATGGATCTTTCTTCAGCTTTTTGACAGCTATTATGATATTGAAGAGAATAAGGCAATGCCTATCTCTGCTCTAGTCGAACAATTTGAAAAAAAAGGCAATAAAGAAATGGCTGCTGTATGTGATCCTAAAACGGAATTATTTACTGCGGAACAATGGAATGCTTATTCAGAAACAAAACAAGAACAAATACTCGTGCGTTACCGATTGGCTTATCTGGCAGAAACAGAAGTTAATTGGTGTAGCGAATTAGGAACTGTTTTAGCTAATGATGAAATCATTAATGGGGTTTCCGAACGGGGTGGTTATCCGGTTACTAAAAAGAAAATGAAGCAATGGAGTATGCGTATTGGAGCGTATTCCGAACGTTTGCTTCAAGGCTTGGAAACCATCGATTGGTCGGAGTCTCTTAAAGAAATGCAACGCAACTGGATTGGAAAATCCATAGGTGCTAAAGTTCAATTTAGTATTCAAGACCATAAGGAGACTATTGAAGTTTTTACAACGCGTCCAGATACTATTTTTGGAGTAACCTTTATCACGTTAGCTCCCGAATTGGAATTGGTTCAACAAATTACGACTCCAGATCAACTGGAGGAAGTAAGTCGATATATTGAAGTTACCGCTCAGCGAACTGCACGAGATCGAATGGCCGATACTAAATCCATTTCTGGAGCCTTTACAGGGGCTTATGCGCTGCATCCGTTTTCTCAAAAAAAGCTTCCCATCTGGATTGGGGACTATGTTTTGGCGGATTATGGTACAGGGGCGGTAATGGCTGTTCCATGTGGTGATCAAAGAGATTATGATTTTGCAAAACATTTTGACCTCCCAATCAACAATATTTTTAAAGGGGTATCTATTGAGAAAGAAGCCTTTACCGATAAGTCAAAAACCATCATTACCAATTCTGATTTTTTAGACGATTTGTCCTATAAGGAAGCCTTGAAGAACGTTATTGAAGTGCTAGAATCTAAGGGCGTTGGAGAAGGTTCCATCAACTACCGTCTTAGGGACGCTATATTTAGCCGCCAACGGTATTGGGGAGAGCCAATTCCGATTTATTATAAGGAAGGGCTGCCGCAGGCACTATCTATAGAAGATCTTCCTCTTGTACTTCCTGAAGTTGAAAACTACTTACCTACAGCAGAAGGTGCACCACCATTGGGTAATGCTTCTGAATGGGCTTGGGATACAGCACAACGCAAAGTGGTGGCAAACGATAAGATTGACCACCAAAAAGTATTTCCTCTCGAATTAAACACCATGCCAGGGTGGGCGGGAAGTTCTTGGTATTTTAATCGCTTTATGGATGCGGGTAATCCTTCCTTTTTTGCTGATCGAAAGGCACTAGACTACTGGAGAGAGGTCGATTTATATCTTGGAGGAAGTGAACACGCTACGGGGCACTTGTTGTACTCTCGATTTTGGCAAAAGTTTCTTTTTGATCTCGGCTATCTTCCTGTGGAAGAATATGCAAAAAAGTTGATTAATCAGGGGATGATTTTGGGAACCTCTGCTTTTGTTTATCGAAAAACAGGGAGCAATACCTTTGTCTCTAAAAACCGTATCGAAACGGGAATGACAGTTGACCCTATCCATGTTGATGTTGCATTAGTCTCTGCCTCGGACGAGTTGGATATCGAAGGTTTTCGAAATTGGCGATCAGAGTTTGCAGACGTTCAATTTGAATTGGAGGCAGGTAAATATATCGTTGGAAGAGAGGTAGAAAAAATGTCAAAATCAAAATACAACGTGGTTAATCCAGATCAAATTTGTTCAGATTATGGAGCGGATACGTTACGGATGTATGAAATGTTTTTAGGCCCCCTGGAGCAAGCTAAACCATGGAATACCGCTGGAATATCTGGAGTGTTTGGTTTCTTAAAAAAGCTTTGGCGACTGTTTTATGATAATGACCTTTGGATTGTTAACGAGAATAAAGCTGATGATGCCTCTTTAAAAGTTCTGCACGAAACCATTAAAAAAGTCAACCAAGACATTGAGAATTTTTCAT
>CBFIJI010000132.1:0-4858 GCA_965662885.1 Flavobacteriaceae bacterium
ACGAGCTTTGTCGCACCCGTAAGTTATTACCATTATAAACTTCAGGAACATACCCCAAAAGAATCAGACAGATTATATAGAAATGATGGAGGATATTTTACGGATGTAACGGAAGCTGCTGGTGTGAGTAATTTTGGTTTAAGCTTGGGGGTGGTGGCATCGGATGTGAATCAAGACGGCTATCCCGACCTCTTTGTTTCCAATGATTTTGGGGCGCCTGATTTTTTATACATCAACAATCAAGACGGTACTTTTACAGACCAACTTGCTAAGGCCTTTCAGCAAACTTCATTTTTTGGGATGGGAGCAGATATTGCCGATGTAAACAACGACGGCTGGATGGATGTTTTCCAATTGGATATGTCGGCGGAAGATAATTTCCGTTCTAAAGCCAATATGGCCTCAATGAACCCAGAAGTTTTTTATGAAACCGTTGCTCGAGGACTTCATCATCAATACATGCAAAATTCCTTACAACTTAACCGAGGAAATTCTTCAAGTAAAGTACCTTTATTTAGCAATATCGCCCGTTTGGCAGGCGTAGCTTCTACTGACTGGAGCTGGGGGGGACTCCTTGCTGATTTGGACAATGACGGTTGGAAGGATCTTTTTGTCACCAATGGAATTCGCAGGGATGTCAACAACAAAGATTTTTATGCAGAACACCGTGAATTTTTCAATAAAATGGAAACAGATCCCAACTATAAAAACAAAGAAGAAGAAGTGGGCCTGTTGAACTACCTTGAAAAAATCCCTTCTGAAAAACTCTCGAATGCTGTCTTTCAAAACAACAGGAACTTAGGTTTTACCAAAAAAAGTAAGCCTTGGGGCTTTGGAGAAAAAACATTTTCCAATGGAGTGGTCTATTCCGATTTGGACAATGATGGTGATTTGGATTTGATCATCAATAACTTGGAGGATACCGCTTCTATTTACCAAAACAACAGTAAAAATACGAACTACTTAAGCGTAGAACTACTTGGGAAAAACAACAGCCTACCCATTGGAAGTAGGGTGACCCTCTATACCAAATCAGGGCTTCAGACACAGGAACTTCAATTGGTACGGGGCTATTTATCCTCTGTTTCTCCCAAGCTCCATTTTGGTTTAGGGGAGGAGAAAACCATCGATAGTCTTGTGATTCGTTGGCCCGATCAACGCCTAAGTAAACAGTTAGGAATCAAGGGAAACCAACACCTAAAAATTGCTTACGAGAATGAAGTATTTTTTACACCCAATAAATTGACACCTCCCGCTGAAAAACAGTTTAAAACAGTAAAGGCTCCCCCTCTATTTACGCATAAAGAAAACAACTATGACGATTTTAAAGAAGAACGCTTACTTCCCCATAAAAACTCAACTTTTGGTCCGTATATAGCCAAAGGGGATTTGAATGCTGATGGTTTGGAAGATTTTGTCATTGGAGGTGCAGTAGGTCAGTCGGCTGAGGTTTTTATTCAAACTACTAGTGGCGACTTTAGTCCCTTAACTATACCCGATATCGAAAAGGATAAGTATTATGAGGATTTGGGGCTTTTAATTTTTGATGCTGAGGGAGATGGTGATAATGATCTCTATATTGTTAGTGGAGGTAATGAATTTCCCGTGAATTCTTTAGGCTATCAAGATCGCTTTTATGAAAACTTAGGGAATGGAACTTTTCAACGTAATAATGCCGCTTTACCGGATATTAGAAGTAGTGGATTGGAAGTCTCCGCCTCCGATGTTGACCATGATGGGGATTTGGATCTCTTCCTCGGCGGACGTTTGATCCCCAAAAACTACCCCTATCCTGCCAACGGATATCTCCTTGAAAACATCAGCCAAAACGGTATCCCCAAATTTAAAGATGTTAGTGCGCAACGATTTCCTAAACTTCAAGAGATGGGCTTGGTCACCGCCTCTGTTTGGATCGATTTTGACCAAGATGGTTGGGAAGATTTAATCGTTGTTGGAGAGTGGATGCCGATTCGCTTTTTTAAAAATAAGCAAGGGAGCTTTATAGAGGTTACCCATGAGCAATTACCCATAGATTCCAACGGTTGGTGGTACGCTATTGAAAAAGGTGACTTTGATCATGATGGTGATCAAGATATAATCGTAGGTAATTTGGGGGACAACTATAAATACCAAGCCAGTAAAGAAGCACCCTTTAAAATTTATCTCAATGATTTTGATTCCAATCAACGTTCCGATATTGTCCTAAGTTATACCACAGAGGAAACAGAATATCCTGTTCGGGGTCGTCAATGTTCTTCTGAACAAATGCCAGCCATCAAAGCAAAGTTTAAAGATTATAATTCTTTCGCTAGTGCTTCACTGAATGAGATTTATACTGATAAACTTTTAGAAGAATCGCTAAGCTATTCCGTTACTGCTTTTAAAAGCCTCTATCTGGAAAATAAAGAGGGACGTTTTTACCCCCGTCCCCTCCCCCAATTGGCTCAAGTTTCCAACATCAATAAGTTGGTGGTGAAGGATTTCAATGATGATGGTCACCTTGATGTTGTTCTGGCTGGAAACCTTTATAATGCAGAAGTGGAAACCCCTCGAAATGATGCGAGCTTTGGCCTGTATTTAATTGGGGACGGAAAAGGAAATTTTGAGGCGCAAAGCCAATTGGAATCGGGCTTAACCATTGTTGGCGAAGTCAAGGATATGGAACTGCTCTCCACCAAAAACAGCTCTTTGTTATTGGTTGCCAAAAACAATGCCCCCTTGCAAATAATCCGTGTACGTTAAATGTGTCCTATGAAAAAAATAGGAGTGATCGGTTGTTGGTTATTCGCTTTTTTAAGTTGTTCCGAGCGTTCCGCAGTTAATTTCCAATTACTTGGAACTTGGCGTATAGAAAACCCTTCTGGTCAAGCCTTTGTTCGTTTTCAAAATCAAGGAAAAGTGGTGTTTTATGCCAATAGGTTTCGTTTAGAACACGACAGCTTACAGGAATATGGACAGTGGACTTATAAAACGCCACAGCCCCAAAGCCTTAAGGATACCATTCGAATCAAGATCACCACAAAAAAAGGGGCGATGGAATTAAAGTTTTTAATGGAAAGTCCCGATCGTTTAAAGCAATTCAAGCAAAAAGGAAGTGTTTATTACAATCGAATGAATGAAGATTAGCGCTCCCTTAAACAGAAAAAATCCTTCTTCAAAGCCCATAAAATTTTCAATTAATCTATCGAATACTTGGATCCAAAAGATCACTGGATCCAATGGGGTTTAAAATATAACGGATATAAACACACCTTGAGGTGAATATATACAATAGTTGTAATCAATTTCAGCAAAAGCTGAACCCTAGTTGCTATATCCGCCTAGACATATCCCGCCCCCATAGGGAAATTGATTACAACAAATAAATCTGTGTTTATATTCTTTTTTTATCCCTCACAGAAACTTTTGTTCCATCTGCGAAAATGGTAAAAAAGCAATATTGAGGAGTTTCTTTGAACTTTAATATTTTACCTCTATCAATAACTTGAAAAACTCTATCCATAGCCTCTGCATCAGTCATTTTATCGCTATGTATTGTTATTATAATTTTTCTTTTCATATTTGCCGGATTAAACGTTTTACAACCATACCTAAACGCAATTAAAAAAGCGTTTAGTCCAACCGTTGTAAAAAGATATTATCGAAAAGAATTAAAAAAATAATGAAGAATACATATTTTGACTTAGTAGAACAAAGCTTCTATTTTCCTCAGGATGGTTTCGACCTAAGAAACGAAAATTTAACTTTTCATGGTGTTTCATTAAAACACTTAATAGAAAAGTATGGTACACCATTTCGGTTTATTTATTTACCTAAAATCGGTGACCAAATTAAAAAAGCACGGAACTTATTCAATAGAGCAATAAAGAATAATGCTTACAAAGGCAAATACTTCTTTAGCTATTGTACTAAATGCAACCATTTTTATCATGTAATAAATGAAGCAATAAAGCATAATGTTGAAATAGAAACATCATCATCATTTGACATAGATTTAATACTGGCTCTTTTTAAAAAAGGGAAAATAACCAAGGATATCAAGATTATTCATAACGGATATAAAACCAATGATTATCTGAAAAAAATTATAGATCTGCAATCGAAGGGATTTAAAAACTCAATAATTGTACTGGACAGCACTAACGAATATTTTAAGTTGTCAAAAATAGAAACGAAACATTCCATAAAAATAGGAATGCGTATGGCTATTAACGAAGAAGCTCAGTCTGCTTATTACACTTCCCGGCTGGGAATACGTCATGCCGAAATAATTGATTTTTTCACGAAAAACATACGAGACAATGAGAAAGTGGAACTGAAAATGTTGCACTTCTTTGTTGACTCCGGAATTAAAGACACTCCTTATTATTGGGGTGAATTTCAGAAAGCATTAAAATTATATGTCGAACTGAAAAAGGAAAGTAAAAATTTGGATTCTTTCAATCTCGGAGGTGGTTTCCCAATTCGTAATCATTTAGGATTTGAGTATAATTATGAATACATGATTAACGAAATTGTAACCAATATAAAAATAGCTTGTACCGACAATAATATACCCGAACCTGATATTTATACCGAGTTTGGTAAATATACAGTTGGTGAATCAGGTGCAATTATTTTTCAGGTTTTAGAACAAAAGCAACAAAACGATAATGAAACATGGTATATTATTGACAATAGCCTGATGAATACCATACCTGACGCATGGTCAATACAAGAAAAATTTATTTTACTACCCATCAATAAATGGAACAACGAATATGGCCGTGTAAATATTGGTGGTATAAGCTGCGACCATTCTGATTATTACAATTCAGAAGACTTAAATCAGGAAGTGTTATTGCCCTTGTACAATAAA
>CBFIJI010000133.1:0-4711 GCA_965662885.1 Flavobacteriaceae bacterium
CCAGCGAAATACAAAGAAGAAATTGAATTTTTAAACTTATGGTTTCAAAATAATAAAAGTGAAGAATTTTCTGAATATTCATTAGGGTTTGCTTTTGAGATGGCACTCACAAGATATAATTCTGGCCCAGGGAAAACCTCTCTAATTATTTCACTTTTTGCCATGTTTGCTTTTTTCGAGCTCTACAAAATCAATAAAGATGAAAAAGTTTTGGCATTAATAGTGTCGTTTGAAAATCTTTTGGCTAAAAAATGGATGAAATTTGAGGATGAATCTACCCTATGGTATTCTTATCTGCCAAATCAAAAAGATGAAGTGTATAACGCCACTGCAAAAGTAGGTAGGTTCTACGCTCTATTTTATGAGGTTTTTCCTAAGGATGCTACTAAAGTAAAATTGACTAAAATTTTAAATTACCTATATAACGTACAAAGCAAGGATGGATCGTGGGGATATTCTGTAAAAAATCCTTATGTGGATAATTTTCACACAGCATTTGTTTTAGAATCGATTCATCAAATGCATCAAGTAGTTAAAACATCGGCATCGGAGCAAATGTTTGAGAAAGGACTAAAAGATTATCTAGAAAATTGTTTCGTAAACAACAGACCAATACATTTTCATAAAACACATTATCCTAAAGATATAAGAAGCAAACTGATTAGAACAGAGATACGTGACATTGCAAATGCTATAATATTATTTACAAAAATTGGAATGTTAGATAATGCTAAAGCCATTTTGGATGTTACATTTAAAGAATATTACAACCATCAAAGAGGTTTCTTTTATTTTTTTAAAAATAAATTGTTTACTTCTAAAATCAATTATATACGATGGCAAGGATGGATGACTTTAGCTATGGCAGAATACTTAAAGAAAAATAGTTTTAAATAGGAAATTAAATTTTATGAGAAAGAAATTCATGTTGAACAGAAATAGAATTTTTGTTGGGTTGAATGAAAAAAGGTTTAACGACTAAACTCCTATGAAAAAAATATTTTTAATAATTTATTATTTGATTATCTCAAAACTTCCAAGTTCATGGTGGCCTGGCGGAACATTTTTTAATCAATTACGTGTTTTCTTTTTAAGAAGAGTTATCACAATTGGTTCAGGCACAAAGCTTCAAAAAAATGTTTATGTGGGATCTGGTAACAATGTCGTTATTGGTAAAAATTGTCAAATCAATGAACATGTACGTTTGGATAACGTCAGTATAGGAAATAATGTCATGATAGCACGTGAGGTTGTATTTTTAGGTAAAACCCACAATAATGACTCCTCAACTATTCCCATGTCTGAACAAGGTTTTTCTGAAGATTTTTATTCTGTTGTTTGCGATGATGTTTGGATCGGATTACGATCAATAATACTTCCTGGAATAGAAATCGGCAGAGGAGCCATCGTAGGAGCAGGATCCGTAGTAACAAAAAATATACCTCCCTTAACGGTTTGGGGTGGCGTACCTGCCAAACTTATTAAATCAAGAAAATAAGGCTATGATAAAATCGCTAACAAAATCAGGGAGTTTATCAAGAAAAATTATTGACTATATACATTTTTTTTATTTGTCTTTCTTAAACCACATTGTAAGTAAAATACCAAGCTACACCCTACGCAAATTATTTTATAAATATTGCTATGGCATGAAAATAGGGAAAAATACGCACTTACAGATGGGGTTAAGGGTTTATGCACCATGGAAAATTAAAATTGGTTCCAACTGTTCCATAGGGCATGATTCATTATTGGATGGAAGAAGAGGGATAACCATAGGTAATAATGTCGATTTAGCCGGTCAGGTTCGAATTTTAACGTTGGGGCACGATATTGATGATCCTGAATATAAAACGGTTGGTGCTACAGTAAAAATAGAGGATCATGCCAGTGTATTTACTGGAGCTAATATCCTGCCGGGCAGAGTGATTGGGGAAGGATCTGTTGTAGCATTAAATGCTGTGGTTACAAAAAATACTGAGCCATGGACCATCTATGCAGGGAACCCTGCAAAAAAAATTAGAAAACGTAAAATAAATAACTTGAGCTATTTACATAACTATAGAAGGTTTTTTCATTAGCTCATAACAACATATTATAATTATCTGAGTCACTAAAATTGTTTTTTTACAGCGACTAATTAAAACTAACTATGGCCAACAAAATTTTAATTGACATTAAACACCCTGCACAGTTAAATTTGTTTAAAGGGCTTGCCGATGAATTAAAAAAGGAAGGGTGGGAAGTGCTTGTTTGTTATTTAAATCGTGGTAAGCTACCCGCAATCATTCAACGCGAATACATTGGTCATGACTTAAAAGAGGTAGGAAGTAGTCGAGGTACAAAATGGTCTATTTTTTGGGACGGTAATGTAAAAAGAGCTCAAGTATTTGTAAACCTCATTCGAAAACATAAGTATTCTATTTGTATTGCTGCTAGTAGTGCTCCTTTGGCTCTTGCATGTAAATTAACGGGGACGCCAATTATTCAATTTTATGATGATCCGGAAAGAAAGCGTATTAATCAAATTAATGCTTTGCTATCCAACCGTTTGTATTTTCCCAATATCGTTGAAACAACAGCAAAAATAGAGACGTTTAACTGCTTAAAGGAATGGAGTTATTTAAGTCCAAAAAGATTTACCCCCAATAGTGCAGCATTAAAGCCTTATGGATTAAAACCTTACGAATATGTTTTTGTTAGAGAGGTAAGTAATAAATCGTTTAACTATTTCAACCAAGAGGAGGCGATCATTTGTGGTTTTTCAGATCAGATATCCAAACAGTATCCCGTGATTTTATCTGTTGAAGATAAAAGCATTCAGACTAAGTTTCCCGACAACTGGACTCCACTTATCGAACCCATAGGCGATATCCATTCGCTTATCTATTATTCCAAACTGGTAATATCGTCTGGAGACAGCATGGCAAGAGAAGGGGCCATGCTAGGAGTTCCTAGCATCTATTGTGGTATTCGGGAAATGAAAGCGAATCAAATCTTGATGGATAAAGGACTGCTTTCTCACCTTCCAGGAAAACAGGCGCTCTCTTCAATAAATAACCGAATTACTGAACCTTTTGATGAAGATTATCAAATCAAAAACAGAGGGAATCTTTTAACGGAATGGGAAGACATGATTGACTTTATGAAGGAGAAAATACATGAATTTAAAAAAATTAATAAATAGATAAAATATGAAGATTAGCATTTTTGGCTTAGGCTATGTTGGATGCGTGAGTTTGGGTTGTCTTGCTAAAAACGGACACCAAGTTATCGGCGTAGATGTAAATCAAAATAAAGTGGACTTGATTAATAAAGGTCTTCCGACCATTATTGAAAAGGATATTGATCAAATCATCAAAGAACAGCATAGTAAAGGAACTATTTCCGCCTCGGTGGACGCCAAAGAAGCAGTTTTGGCCTCTGAGTTAAGTATTATCGCCGTTGGTACACCCTCATCAGTTAACGGTCATTTAGACTTAAAATACATCTATAAGGTAGCCGAAAACATTGGGAAGGCACTCCAAGAAAAAGATGAATTCCATATTGTTGCCATTCGATCAACTGTTTTACCAGGAACCTGCGATAAAGTTGCAGAAATCATTGAAGAGGCTTCAGGAAAAAAGCGCAATGAAGCTTTTGCTATTGTAGATAATCCAGAATTTTTAAGAGAAGGA
Source organism: Flavobacteriaceae bacterium (assembly GCA_965662885.1). Lineage (GTDB taxonomy): Bacteria > Bacteroidota > Bacteroidia > Flavobacteriales > Flavobacteriaceae > CBFIJI01. Next base: position 3,678 of record CBFIJI010000133.1, read on the forward strand.
AGTGCGGTACAAGATTATTTCAATCCACCACTAACACTGGTTGGTTCTGATAATACTGATGCAGCAGAACGAATGGCGTCCTTGTACGAATCATTACCAGGTGAAATTATCATCACGGATCTGAAAGTTGCGGAGATAATGAAATATGTCAATAACACCTTCCATGCACTAAAAATATCCTTTGCCAATGAAGTTGGAAATATTTGTTCCGCTTTGAATATTGATTCACACCAAGTAATGGATATATTTTGTAAGGATAAACAACTCAATATTTCCAATTACTATTTTAAACCGGGTTTTGCATATGGTGGATCTTGTTTACCAAAAGATTTAAAAGGACTGAAAACATTGGCCCACGATTTATATATCGATACCCCTGTTATTGAAGGAATCGGAATAACGAACGAAAACCAGATTGAAAGAGCCATTAAGATGATTCAAAGATTTCCGAAGAAAAAACTAGGCTTTTTAGGCTTGAGTTTTAAGGAAGGAACAGATGATCTTAGGAATAGTCCAGCAGTTCGCGTAATTGAAGCGATGATCGGACAAGGAGAGAAGGTTGCGATTTATGATAAAAACGTCAACCTTACAATTCTTACGGGGACCAATAAAGATTTTATTGATGCAAGAATTCCTCATTTATCCAAACTACTCAACCCAGATGTAGATGCTGTTATTGCTGAAAGTGAAGTATTAATTATTTGTACAAAAGAAAAAGAGTTTGAGCAGAAATTAGTAGGAGTAGAAGATAAAACCATCATCGATTTTGTTCGACTCAGTGAGCATTTATTAGATAAAAAAAACTATTACGGAATCAATTGGGGCAGCTCCTCTACAAGTGAACATCGCTATGTGTCCTCAGAAGATACCGTCTTTAATTAAACCTATGCAATCAAAGGATTATCCACGTTTATGAATGAATTAATAAGCATATAAGTTATGAACTCATCGAATACAAAACTACTTTTTAACCTTAATATCATAGATGGTATTCTTTTAATGATAAGCTATCATTTTATCGTGGGAATTCATTT
>CBFIJI010000134.1:0-4675 GCA_965662885.1 Flavobacteriaceae bacterium
AGGTTGTTTTCCTTCAAAAAAACCTTCTACCCCAAGTGCACCCCATTGGTCAACCACTGCACCCAGATCAGAAGTGGTCGTTTTTAAGGGTAATCCTAAAGAGTTACCTAAAAAATAGACGGCATCATTTCCATCATGTTGTGGTAAAATATAGGTGTCGCGATAGGCCTTAAGCGGATCTTCGGCATCGCAATGCAGTGCAAAATTTAGTGAATTTTCCATTCCCTAAAATAAGTATTATAAAATGAAAAGTAAAAACAGCAGCAGTAATAAGTCCGAGAATTCGATGTATTTTTGACTTATGGACTTTATTAGCGAACGTTTGTTGGATTATGTCAACTCTCACAGTGATTCTATCCCACCTTTATTGGATGCTTTGGCCAGAGAAACGCACCAAAAGGTACTACAGCCGAGGATGCTAAGTGGCCCCTTGCAAGGACGTTTTTTAAGCCTACTATCGCAACTGATGATGCCTCAACGCATTCTTGAAATTGGCACCTTTACTGGCTATGCGACGCTTTGTTTAGCCGAAGGGCTATCTGAGCAGGGAAAACTGCACACCATTGACTGTAATGAGGAACTGTTTGCTTTTCAAAAAAAATATTTTGATCAAAGTCCGTACAAGCATCAAATTCAACAACATGTGGGAGCAGCCTTGGACGTCATTCCGCAATTAACTGATACCTTTGATTTGGTTTTTTTAGATGCAGATAAAAAAAATTACCTCCATTATTTTGAAGCGATTCTCCCAAAAATGCGATCAGGAAGTCTCTTTATTGCAGACAATGTATTGTGGAGTGGTAAAGTATTGGAAACAGCTCAATCAAAGGATGTTGAAACCAAAATTCTTCAGGAATTCAATAAAAAAATAGCGGAAGATCCAAGAGTAAGTACGGTTTTACTTCCTCTTCGTGATGGGCTTACGCTATGTAGGGTAAACTAAAGGTCGCGTTTAATTGAGTCGGTGAGCTCATTAAAATCCCCCTTAATATCATCCACTTCTTTTTTAATTTCTTTGGTAATCGTTTTGGTCGGGTCATCGATATCAACTGTATTTTGAATTTCCTTTTTGATATCATTAGTCGCTTGACGCACTTGAGTCATTCCCTTGGCTAAAGTTCGTGCAATGGAGGGTATCCGATCGGCACCGAAAACCAATAAGACAATAAAAAAAACAAAGACTATTTCAGCACCGCTGATAAATAAATACATCCGAACTATTTTTTACAAAGATAATAGGTTTAAAGATAAATCCGCCCAACCTAATGGATTGGACGGATTAAATTTTTTATCCTTTTATTTTTTCTTTAAAAGTATCAAATTCGGAAGTAGATTCCTCCTTGGGCCAGCTGTTATTTGAAGTGTCAATATCAGCAGTTTCCAAATCAGGATCAACCGTTATTCCAATAATCTCTTTATTAGAAGTCACCATTTTTTTAACGGAAGCATCATTTTTACGCCATACTTGAACGGGATAATTAACACGTTCTTTGGTACCATCAGCATAACTGTATTCAACGATAAGTGGCATGACTAATCCACCTGGTTTTTCGAATTCAACTTCATAAAAGTATTTTGGAATTTCCATGTTGGCTTGTTGTTCCTCCGTATAGTTTTCTTTGATATAAGCATCTAAATCTTCGGATTGCTCTACAGCAGAACTTGTAGCTAGAGTTGGATCGAATTCTTCACTGTCTTCGGCTACCATAAACACCACTGGGGGTAAATCGGCCATAGTCATTCCGTAACCTGCAATCATTTCCTTTACTTCAGCACTCGGCTTGGAGGAAACAAAGAATTTTTTCACACTCTTTACTCCTATGTCTACATAGTCTGTTGAGTAAAACCATCCTCTCCAAAACCAATCTAAATCGACAGCAGAAGCGTCTTCCATGGTACGGAAAAAGTCTTCTGGGGTTGGGTGTTTAAACATCCATCGTTGTGCATAGGTTTTAAAGGCATCGTCAAAGAGATCTTTTCCCATGACAGTTTCGCGAAGAATATTCAATGCTGTAGCTGGTTTAGCATACGCATTTGGTCCTAATTGATATACGTTTTCTGGATTGGACATGATGGGGGAAATAAAGCTTTGATCACCCGCCATATAAGGAACTATTTTAGAAGGGGCTCCTCGGCGTGAAGGATATGCTTCTAAATCACCAATAGATTCTGGATAACTTTTCCCAAAGTCTTGTTCTGTTAGGTATTGAACAAAGGTATCTAAACCTTCATCCATCCATCCCCATTGACGTTCGTCAGAATTGACGATCATTGGGAAGTAGTTGTGACCTACTTCGTGAATAATCACACTAATCATTCCGTATTTAACACGGTCAGAATAGGTTCCATCTTCTTCAGGACGGCCATAATTCCAACAAATCATTGGATACTCCATCCCCTGATTTTTAGCATGAACGGAAATCGCTTTAGGATAAGGGTAATCAAAAGTAAATTTGGAATATGTTTTTAAGGTCTGTACTACTGCTTTGGTTGAATATTCTTCCCATAGGGGGTTACCTTCTTTAGGGTAAAGAGATACGGCCATTACTTTATTTGCTCCAACCTTAACTGCTTGCATTTCCCAGATGAATTTTCGTGAAGTAGCAAAGCCAAAGTCACGGACATTATTGGCCACAAACTTCCACGTACTTTTTTTATCAGAAAATCCAGCTTCTTTGACAACGGCTTCTTCTTGATTGACAATCATTACTGGAGCATCATAACTGTTTTCAGCAGCACGGTATCGTTTGTATTCTGTTTTAGTCAGGACTTCTTTAGGGTTTTGTAACACCCCTGTAGCATCTACAATATGATCAGAAGGTACGGTTAGGTTGACTTCATAATCACCAAATTCCAAGGCAAATTCACCATTACCCCAAAACTGATAGTTTTGCCAACCTTCCACATTGTTGTACACACACATTCTTGGGAAAAACTGTGCAATGACATACGCATTATTTCCATCTTTTGGAAAGTGTTCATAGCCTGAACGTGCTCGATTTTCGACGTGATTATTGATCGTGTACCACCACTTAATTTTAAAGACAAATTGTTGTCCACTTTGAAGAGGCTGGGGTAAATCAACCCGCATCATGGTCATGTTTATTTTATAAGGTAAGGCTTTATTGTTACTGTCTTTAACCCAATCAATATTAAATCCACCATCAAAAGGTGCTTTCATGTGGGTTGCAACAAAACCTTCAACTTGTGAAATAGGACTCACACCACTCCCGTTTTTCTCTAAGGCAGGAGCATCTTTTTTACGGATATTTTGATCCAATTGCACCCATAAATAGGGTAATGCATCTGGAGAATTATTCGTGTAAGTAATGGTTTCTTCACCGTAAAGTTTGGTGTTGGTATCATCCAATTCCAAATCCATCTTATAATCTACTTTTTGTTGGTAGTAGTCCACTCCAGGAGCACCCGAAGCGGTATGGATTCTGTTGGGTGTGGCAAACTCATCGGCAGCCAACTGTCTAAATTTGTTGGTGTTGGTATGACCAACTTGTTTTTCTTCTTGTTGTGTTTCTTCTTGGGCATATGCACTAAGGCTAAGCACAGAAAAACTCAGTAACAGTAATTGAAGTTTTTTCATCTTTTAATCAATTTTGAGGTTAAATATACATTTTTGCAAAACACTTTAAGCAAATCTTTTCAATAAATTAACAGTGTTCTAACGCTCAAACTCAATAGCTATCGTAGGTTTTTTTTTGTCCAACAGATAACTTTTTCGTTGACGTTCATTTTTAAAATGAATAATATTTTTTTGCTCCTCATAGAGGGCCAAGAAAAAACGGTTTTCAACCGTAAAGGTGGTCGTTTTTTCCAGAGGAACTTCCACATAGCAAACGGCAATATCATTCTTGTATTCTTTTCCCAAATAATTTAGCTTCAAAAGTTGATCATCCATTTGAAAAATAAGGTGGTTTGTTAGGTAACCTTCCACTAAATCTTCAACTACAAGAGGATCGGAATCTGGAGCTAAACGAAGGTCTGCGGTTTCTTTTTTTAAGGCCAACTCCAAATCATCAATAAACAATTGGATCGTAACTTGTAAAACATTTTCACTGGCTTTATAGTCAATCTGGGTGGTACTTACATAAAATTTATGGGAGGTCGCAGCAGAAAAGCAAAGAACCATCCCTAAAAACAATAGAATCCGTAGGCTTTTTAATTTTTGCATGCTTCGAATTTAGGCATTTGTTTGCAGCTTCAGCAAGACAAAAATTTAAATTGACACAAAACGGTTCACTTTTTGGTCATTTTAACTCAATCCTTTTGAAATAAAAGACCATTCTTTGTATAACAAAACGTTGCACCTAGGTAAGGCACTATTTTAAGAAGGTAAAAACTTCTTGTCAACGTTAAGATAGAGTACGATCCTAGATTAATCAACAATTCAATTGTGCTGATTAATTAAATTAAAAAAAAGGGCGGTATTTATATTGGAGATTTTGTGTGTAGGTCCACTTTTTGAGATATTTATGCTGCCCTGATTTTTTTACAAAAACCTTAATCCATTCCTTTTCCCCAAACGGTTCCCCCATTATTCCTCTTACTGTTTTCAGAACAAATCTAAATTCACCAAGGTGTCTTATACTGTTTGTACTGCCAAGCGACTTCCTTGATAAGGAAAACATCTTTTGCCAATGGAGTCCAAAAAAAACCTCCA
>CBFIJI010000135.1:0-4644 GCA_965662885.1 Flavobacteriaceae bacterium
AAAAAACACGAAGTAGAGATATTGAATAGTTTTTTATATTAGCAGCCTATAAATCTTAATTCAATTAAAATGAAATCAAAGTTTATTTTTCCCATAATTAGTATTATACAAATTCTTATGGGAGTTGGGCTATTATTGGGAGTTTTTCTTGACCCTGTAGGACTTATGCAACCCTTTTTTAAAGGTGAAATAACTGCGGATTTAATTTTCTGGACACAAGGAATTATTGATGTGAGTGCAATGCATATGATTGGAGTAGGTCTGCTTATTTTTTTTCCTTATGGAGGTTAAAGTTTGATAATGAGTCAAACAAAAAAATATTTCTTGCTTATTCAGTCTTTGGAGGTGTAGTTTTACTTGTGGCTTTATTTAATCACTTATTCAGAGGCGGAGGACCACCTATTCCTATTTTAATTCTAATAGTGTCAGCTACAGCATTAGGGTTGTACGGCTCAAGAAAGGCAATTGATTAAATCATCGGCATATCCTCCTCTTTCAATTCAGGCACTTCTAATCCTCAATTAGGTTAGACATACGTTTAACACGCTGTTAAAACAATATTTTTATATTTGATACTATGAGAAAACCATTGCTGTTATTTATAATAATAATTTCAAGTTGCTCCTCATTTAAATCAGGACTAACAATCCCAGCAAACGAGACATTTATTTTAGGAGAAAGTAACTTAAAAAACTATTCTGCTGAATTGGTCAATACATCAAATTGTGAAGTGAAAATAAGAGGTGAAAAAAAACAAAACGGTGAATATAGTCAGGGGTTCGTATTAGCGCCTAAAGGGAAAGTAACTATTTATGTTACTTCAGATGAAGTAATCAAATTTATTAATAATAATGACCAGTCAGCTAAAGTAAATGTGAAACTAAATAAGGAAGTTTCTGGAATGCGATATATAAAGAATTAAACCATCGGCATATCTTTTCTTTTAGTACTGCTACTTGTAAACTTTGATTTTCTTTATATTAGAGTATGCAAATTAGAAATCCTTTTAAAGATTATTTTGGCAATTGGAAGGATAATACAACAATTAAAGAAAAGGTCGTTTGGAGTGTGATAATTGTTTCTATTGGTATGACTATTGAATCATTTATTTTTAATTAAGATGAAAAAAACATTAAACATACTTAGTACACTTTCATTTATAGGACTATACATTGGCCTTTCAGCCGAATGGTTAGCAGAGAAAATAGGATTTGATAAATGGTTAATATTTTACTTTGGCGCAACTTTAATTATAATTAATGCTACCGTAATCATAAGACAGGCAATCATAAATAGAAGAAATAAAAAGTAGTATTTAAACTAAACCATAGGCATATCCTTTATGAGATTGCAGTTATAGCGAACATCATTTAATAATTCATTTTCATTTTTAAAGAAAACAAAATACTCACTTAGGATTTTATCAAGTCTTTATTGGAGATAAAAAAACTTTGACTTAAACGTTCAATCTTTTCTCCATCATAAACATCTTTTAAATATTTAATTATGTCTTTAATTAAGAGACTGCTTTCATTCATTTAAGGCAACTTTTAAGGCTAACTCTACCTTAAATTGGCACAAACATACGGATCAACAAGTATTGATCATCGTTTCAGGAAAGGGATATTATCAAGAAAAAGGCAAGCAACCAATTGTGATTAAAGAAGGAGACGTCTTAAGATGTTCTGCTAATACCGAACATTGGCACGCTTCCTCAAAAGAACAAGATGTAACATACTTAGCAATTTATAAGGGAGCAACTGAATGGACTAATGTCTTAACTCAAGAAGCCTATGATGAAGTAGCAATAAGTTTAAAGGAGGATTAGACAACTACCGATAATCGCATTAAAACCCTTCAAGAAAATTGATTAAAAAAATTTACTTGTGTTGCAATTTTGAATAATAGGGGGAGCAAAAAAAGGAAGAGCTATACTTTTCGTGTAGCTTTTCCTTTTTTATCAGTCAGTATAATAATCTGTTTATTTTTTGTCATACGCATTGTACCAATTTTCAGGAAGTTTGATGGGATTTCTTTCTTTGGAATTATCGTTATCTAAAGGATGTGGAAATGATTTTTGTGGAGACTTTTTAAGAATTCTATCATTTCGAATAAATGTAAATTCAGCTACCGTTGGGATTTCAATTCCATTTTGGACATTTATTTGGCTAAAATTATTCGGATGAATATGAACACAGGTGTGATTTTGTAAGATTTTTTCAAAAGCAACTGAGGCAAAATTGTAAAACTCTTCATTCCAAATCTTATGGAGGTCATGAAATTCTATTACAATAACTCTAAAGAGTTTTATTAAAGAATCTGGCATATTTATTAAAGTAATATATTCGGCGCCTTCAATATCCATCTGTAACATTAAATCATTTTCATTGCGCATTTTACTGGATTCAACCCATGTTTCCAAAGTAATAAAATCGGAACTATTAAAACATCCAACATGCTTTTTTAAGAAATGATAGTGATTATCAGCTAGTTTTATTATTGGTTTATCTACTGATTTATCCGCAAGAAAAATTTGCATCCCGTATTTATGACAATCCAACTCAAAGTCACTAACCGTTGAAACTCCCGGAGAAAAACATGCCTTAATTCCTTCCAAATCATCGGGAACTAAATACCCACCATCTCTTTTCGATCCTAATCGAATCAACCTTTTTCCAATATCATAAGGATGTAATTTTTTGATGAGTAGTCTTACATTTTCTTCGAGTGTTTTATTTTCAAGTACGTATTCTTTTGACAAAATTGAAACATGTTTTTCTTTTTCAAGTATTGAAATTGTTTTTCGTATAATTTTTCCTATCATGTTATATTGCTTATTGTGGTTTGACTAAACTCCGTTTTAATGCAGTTTAGGTTTTATTGTGTGTGGTTAATTCAATTTTTCGATATAGATTCAGGTATTCAGACATACAATTATCCCAGCTAAATTTACTTGCATGTTTTTTTAATTGAGCTTCAAAAACTACTTTGTTGTTTGCCACATATTCCAACTTGGAACGGATTAGATTGGCCATCTTTTCTGCATTAAACTCGTCAAAATAAAAAGCTAATTTTCCTCCTATTTCTGGCAAAGAAGTGGCTTTACTTAAAAATACAGGTTTACCTTCATACATCGCTTCAATTACTGGCATACCAAATCCTTCCGCTAAAGATGGAAATAGAAAGGCTTCACAATTTGCGTACAACCATTGCTTGTTGGAGCTGCTTACTTTTCCAGGTAAAATAATTCTATCTTCAAGGTTCAACTTCAATATTTCCCTTTCTACTTCCCTACCATAAGAGGTATCCTTGTTTCCTGCAATTATCAACTTGTGTTCTGGAAAATAGTTCATTAAAGGAAGGAGCACCTTGAAATTTTTCTTTTTATTAAAAATACCGATTGAAAAAAAATACTTCTCCTCATTCATAAATGAGGGCTTATCTTTTTGAATCCCCGCTCCAGATGCGACACCATTATGGATGACAAAAACTTCTTTTTCTCCCAAATTCAAATACTTTTGAATTTCTCCTTTGGTGAATTCTGAAATAGTCGTTATGTAATCTGCCTTATCAACATTTTTTTGAAGCCTTGAAAGATATTTATCACTCTTTTTTTGATTTTTTTCGATTAAAAAATTTAAATCGTGAATGGTTAAAATCCAAGTTGTACGTTTATTAGGAAGAAACGAAGGGAACTGTTGTAAACTGTGCCAAATAGCATATTTTTTATTTGTTGATGGAAAGTATCTTTTTAGAAAAGAAGCGTTTTCATAGCTTATATTTTTACCAATAAAATTGGTTTTATTGTTTCTTGGTAAAAGAAAATTAATTGTAAAATCGTCTTGTTGGCTAGAGAGAATTTTGTTTCCAAAATTCAATGAAAATTGACCTAATCCAGAATAGGGTACTTTAATTTTATATAAGTCTATTAGAATATTTTTCATTCATCTGAGGCAATCGTAATTACGCAAGACGTAATTAGGTGTTGAATATACAAAAAGTTGTTTGTTTTAAACCCTCTTATTGGTTATCCTGTTCCTTTTTTGTTAATTTATCATAGCTGCTGATTTTTATTTATGCCCTATTTTATTAGGATATACAAAACCATTTTAGCGTTAAAGAGATAGAGTCTAAGTTCGCTCCAATATTTTACTTTAAATATCAAAAAAATTAAATGAGGTTGTTGAAAAAACAGGAATGAAGAAAACAGTAAAAGTCTATTTTAAGTAATTAAAGTCAACGGCGCTCAACGATCTTGACTTAAACTAAAAACACGTATGATTAGAAAGCTTTCAACAGATCAAGGGTATGAACCCTAACTTTTACACGAGTATCCCTTTACGCTTTACAAATTAAATCAATCAAAAAAATAATTAATAAGGGGATTTGAATGACAAAAGCCAAAATTGATTTCTCTTTAGATTTTACATCTTTTTCCCAAGCAAGGGTCCATTTTTTAAAGGGTATTCTCCAATTTTTATATTTATAGTAAGTAATTATAATTAGAATAATTAATAGGTACAATAGTATAAGAAGTGCTAACGTTTTCATTGAACCAAATTACTTTAATAGAGGTTTATATAGTCTTATTTATGTAAAAGTACAAAACATATTGGCAATCAAGGCTTTGATCATCCTCAATGG
>CBFIJI010000136.1:0-4532 GCA_965662885.1 Flavobacteriaceae bacterium
GCCTTTGTCAAAGCGATTCGATCTTAAATACAGAGCGGTATTGGGCTACTCTAAAATCAAAAGTGGTATAGTTGGTATCGTTTTGTTTTGCTTTTTTATAGGCTGCCATTTGACCAATTGCTCGATTTGCACTCCCAGATGGGGCGGTTAGAGAATAAGTTGTTATTAAACGATCTGCCCAATAAAATTGATGCTTTCGGGGTGGAGTTTCTTCAATACACACCAACTGAACCTGCTGCTTTTTTAACAATTGTCGGAAAAAATATTCAGGGCCATTTTTACTATTACCTCCTGTAAAAATTAGGCTTACTACTTGTGGAAAGTCTTTAAGAACTTCCAATAAATCTCTTAAAACGATGCGGGTCAACCCCAAATCAGAAGCATCTATCTTTTGTCGATAAGCATGCTTCACAAGGTCACATATTCCAATACGCTCCCGTTCTAAAAAAGCCTTCCGTTGAATGATGGCTTCCTCCGTGTTTTTATATGTTAAATCGAGTTGATAGATCTGGTCCAAAACCTTCCAAAGCATCCCCTGATCACTTCCATAACAAAAATTTACATCTTTAGGGCGTAGTTCGAGCCCACTAAAGCGGGGTGGCGGTAGGGTCCCCACAATCAAACGCTGAGTTCCCTTAGGAATAAAAGGTGGAAATGGGTGCGGATGGTAAAACATACTCAAAAGCGGGGATTAAGTAACCTCATAAACAAGAGTTTAAAAAATACTGTTCAACTATTCCACTACTGCTCCTTGACAACTACTTCCAGATCCTGCGGTACAGCCATAACAATGTTGTGAGACACAAACCTTACGATTTAACAATTGCGCTGCATCAAAATCCCGCAAATGCTGAACAGGACTATCTACTTTCATATCCAACATTTGATTAAAGTCACAATCGTATAAAGCGCCATCCCAACGAACAGATAGCGTATTGGTGCACATGACATTAGCGACTGCATTTGGGTTAAAAGCCTCCACTAAAGTGGTCATATAATCTTCATAATTTTCGGAAGCAATTAAATAATCCAAAAAGCGACTAATTGGAAGGTTGGTAATCGTAAACAATTGATTAAAATCAATGTCAAAATCGTTTTTTAAAGCCTTTTTAAAATCCTTCTCAAGAGCTTGTTGATCTCCGGGCAAAAAAGCTCCAGAGGGGTTGTAGACCAAATCTAACTTAAGAGGACTGTTGAACTGTCCATAGCCCACGGCGTTGAGTCGTTTTAGTGCTTCAATTGACTTATTGAAAACACCATCACCTCGCTGACGATCAGTTTTACTTTTTTTATAATACGGTAAAGAGGAAACTACATGAATGTTATGCTGGCTAAAAAATTCAGGGAGATCAGCATATTTTTTATTGGCCAAAAGAATCGTCAGGTTGGAACGTACAATGAAGTCTTGAACACCAATAGCAGCTGCTTTTTCAACAAACCAGCGAAAGTCAGGATGCATTTCAGGGGCACCTCCAGTGAGGTCAAGAGTAGTTACTTCTGTTCGTTTCAGAACGTCTAAGCACAATTCCAAGGTTTCGCGCGACATCATTTCTTTTCGATCAGGCCCTGCGTCCACATGACAATGGGCACAAACTTGATTGCACATATATCCAATATTCATTTGGAGAATTTCTAATTTTTTGGGCTGTATAGGAGGCATTTTTGATTGCGCTAAACGGGCCTCAAAAGTGGGAAGTTGATTAGAAAAAATACCGTTTGACAAATGGTCTAATTGGCGTTGAGTATCCGACAATTCACTAGCACGTGCTTTTAACGATTTTATCTGTTGACTCATAAACTCAACTTATCGTATACGTTCATCATTTGCACCCCATGAACTAGCGATGCACCACTTCGGATGGCGGCACCCACATGAACAGCCTCCATCATTTCTTCTTTCTCCACCCCGCGCTTAAGACCATCTTTAGTATACGCATCAATACAGTAAGGACATTGAACAACATGAGATACTGCCAAGGCAATTAACGACTTCTCGCGTGCACTTAGATGACCTTCTTCAAAAACACTGTTGTAATAATCAAAGAATTTTTTTCCTAATTCAGGACTCCATTCGGAAATACCTCCAAACTTTGATAAATCTTCGGGCTGATAGTAACTTTTCTTCATATTTAATTAATCATTTTTAGGAATTAATAAAAACTTTTATATTTGTTTAAAATATATGCAATAGTTGTATTGCATTTGTAAATTTTGTTGAAGCCTCAATGAAACCAAATTTAACCTAGTAATCAATTTTATCATCTTTAGGGTAAATTTGATTTTATTGTAAGCTTTTATATTTCTACCTTGATGCTATATTTATTCTTTCAAAATTCAATTTTATATTCTTGGTTTATTACTACCAAAAATACCCTTAGCGTATTAGCATCTCTACTACAAATAAACGAAAGTTTTTTATCAACATTACACGATTTTGTTCCCTTAATTGTTTCCAATATTCTGGTCATTGGTTTTTTTCTTTTCTTTCAAAATAATTCCGATAAAGCCAAATCAAAATTTGAAGTTAATATCGCCAAATTAGAAGCGCGCTCGTTAAAAGCACAAATGGATCCCCATTTCATCTTTAATGCCATCAATGGAATACAAAGTTTACTTCTCCTTAAAGGGGAGCGAGAAACCAACCGATATATTGCGATGCTTTCCAAAATTCTGCGATTTAGTTTAGAACAAAGTTCCAGTGAACTAATTACTTTACAGGAAGAGTTGGACTATTTAACAGCCTACATCGAACTTCAACAAATGCGCTTAGATAAAAAACTGGATTATTGTTTTGATTTTAAACTTAATAATGACAAAAACAGCTATTTAATTCCCCCGATGCTCATCCAGCCTATTGTTGAAAATTCCATACTGCACGGAATTACCCCCTTAGAAGGAAAAGGAATCCTGTTAATTACGGTTACCGAAAAAGACAATATGTTACGAGTCATGGTTGAAGACAATGGTATTGGACTTAAGGCGTCACAGAAACTCAATAAAACTTATAAAAAAAATCACAAGTCTCATGCCACTCAAATTTTAAGAGAACGTATTGACATCTATAATTTCTTAAAAAAGGAAAAAATGGTTTTTTTTATTGAAGAACTCAACAATCCGAAAGTCAAAAGTGGTACTCGAGCTGTCATTGTTATACCAATCATAAAAAACAATAAGCCCGAAAAATCACAGATAGAAAACGCCTACTATTAGTCAAATATGAAACCTTTAAATGCTATTATCGTAGAAGACGAAAAAAACAATGCTGATTTGCTCGCCCATTTTCTGGAAAAGTACTGCCCATCCGTCAATTTAATCAGCAGTTGTTTAACCCATAAACATGCCTTGGAATCGATCAATAACAATGCTGTTGACCTGTTGTTTTTGGATATTGTTCTTGATATTGGAACCGCTTTTGATCTATTGAATGAAATCAATTATGAGCACCTTCAAGTCATTTTTATTACTGCTTATGACAGCCATGCCTTAAAAGCATTTCGATATAATGCGGTGGATTACCTGCTCAAACCGCTTCGCATTGATGAATTGATTAACGCAGTACAACGTGCCCATGAACGCAAAGAAAATCTTGAATTTATCAACCAAAATCAAATACAAGAACTCTCCAAAAATATTGTGGGAAAAAATGCCTTAAATTTTGTGGCCATTTCTAATATTGACAAAGTTAATTTTGTCAAAAACGAAGACATTCTATACTGTAAAGCCTCTGGTAGATATACGGAATTTTATCTTGTTGACAAACCCAAACTAATCGCTTCTAAACCCATTGGGGAATACGAGATAATTTTAGATAAAAGTCATTTTTTTAGAATCCACAAATCCTACCTAATCAATTTAGCCTATATCGTCAACATCAATAAAAAAGCAGGAAATTATTGTGAATTGACTGATGGAAGTCTTATCCCCATTTCCCGAAGACGTTTAGACGCATTAATTCAATTTTTAAAAATAATTTAACGACAAAACCACTATTATTATGTCCCCTCAAATCCAAAATATTCCCTACAAACATGATTTTACACTGCCTATGGTGTACTCCAAAAAACCACTTCTTAATTGGTCAAAAATTTTTAAACGATGAAATTCCCTTAACCATTAAACATCATCATTTATTGTGCTTTTCCCAAGCCCTTAAATTGATGGACAAATATGCTATCAATTGCTGTTTTTGGGGCAAATCCATCCTTAATCAACCCTTTAAAAAGGTTTTTGAACTCTTTCCCTTAGGAGAAACCGTTCATTTTGGACTGATGGAAAAAGAAACCATTCCCCCTGAAGCCCTACACTACGAAATTTTTAACTGGCTTCGATTACCCCTAAAAAGAGAGCATTTAACCCAAAACCTAATCAGAGGGATCGGACAGCAATTTCATCCGAATAAAAAAATAAGCAGCTTGCGCAATACTTTAGTGATTCCACATTCCAAATCCACAAAAAAATACACCTTTATAGAGCTCCACAAGGTTTGTACAATCAAACAACTCGACCAGACGGTCATGATTGAAAACGTGGAC
>CBFIJI010000137.1:0-4503 GCA_965662885.1 Flavobacteriaceae bacterium
GATTTACCCACTACAATTATTTCGGGTAAGGAATCGAAAGGTTCAATCAGTACTTCTACTGCCCCTTCACTATAACAGCTCATTGTGTAATGGATTAGGTTTTCTGAATTATTTTTTGTTTTGCTAGGAGCAATTCGAATTCGTCGATATTTATTGGTTTGTAAAACTTTTAGTGCTTCGTGAATAACAATGCCTTTGACACGTCCCCCACCAATCCAACCAATCAATTGCCCGTTCTCTAAGACAATTGCTTTGTCGCTAACCTTACTTGAGGAAGGGGCTTTTTTATCAATGACCTGAACTACTGCAAATCGTATTCCCTTTGCTTGATATTCGTGAATTTTGTTGATTAGAATATTAAACATCTTTTAATATTTGTTCCAATTGAAGTAAACTATTTAAATTATGTGCAGCCTTAAAAACATCCAAATGTGGCATGACATTAAGCATTCCTTTTTGGATAGGCTGATAATTTTCCATTCCTTTTAATGGATTGAGCCAAATCAAGGTTTTACATCGCTTTTGAATCTGCTGTGTTGCTCGTTTTAGGATTCCGACATTCCCAGTTTCTAAGCCGTCACTCATCACTACCACAATGTGTTTCTGACTTAAATTACTGTTTCCATACTGTTCAATAAATGTTTCCATCACCGTTCCGATAGTTGTTCCTCCAGACCAATCTTTAACTTCCTGACTAATCTTTAAAAGAGTTTTTTGATCTTCATCATCTGAAACTATTGGGCTAATTTTACGTAATCGAGTACTCATCGTAAATAGTGCTACATGCTTTAAATGTTTGCTCAGGGTTATAATAAATTTCAAGAGGTAAAAACTGTAAACATCCATTGACCCACTGACATCCAGCAAAAAAACAATTTTTCTTTTCTCCTTCTTTTTTTTTACATATGATCGTTTCAGAAAAAGGCCTCCTTTAGAAATGCCCTGACGGATTGTTTTTTTTAAGTTAATCACTCCCCGATTAGATGCTTTGTAGCGTCTCTTTATACGAAGGCTCATTTGACGATATAGGGCCTCACAAAGTTGGTCCATTCGATGTTGATCCTTAAACTGTATTTTAGTAAAATCTGTTTGCATCAATCTTTCTGTGGAGTTAGCTCCTTTTGTTTGTTTGCTTTCCTTAGCATTTTGGTTTTCAGTTCCGCTACTTCCTAACCAAATCAATGTACTTTTTAATGAGGTACTTTTTTTAGGGGGTAAACGTCGCTTTTCTTCTTCCAATCTTCCCGTAAATGCACTACTCCAAAAAACATCAAACAGCGTATTAAATCGCTTTGCCGTACTTTTAGAGTGACATAGTATTGTTTTTAAACCAGCTTTAAAAGTGGCTCTGCTACAAAGAAAGCCAAGAGAAGCAGCTTGAAAAACCGCTAGGGTTTGCTGGGGACTTATAATAAACTTTCGTTCTCTGCAGTAAATGACAAAATGCAATAATTTTTCATTAAAGCCTTCTTCTTTAATTTGCATCGCTTTTAAAAATTAGTTTTTAATGGGAATTAAAAACTCTTCAAACGGCCGTGATAAGAGATATTTAATGTCCTGTTTATTTTTTAAAAAGCTCCCTGAAGTATCTCGAATAAGGGCTTGATTAATTTGATTTTTGTTAAGTAAAAACAAGGTTTTTGCCCAATCAATTGTTTCTGCAATTCCCGGTGCTTTTTGTAAGTTAGCCTTTCTTAGATTCTGAATAATTGTTACCACTTGATGTGCCAAATCATCTTCAATAGTTGGAAGGTGTTTTTTTAGAATCCTTAGTTCTTTTTCTTTTGATGGAAATTCCAACCAATGATACAAACACCTTCTTTTTAATGCATCACTTAATTGGCGGGTTTGATTAGAGGTCAAGATTACCATCGGCTTATAATGAGCTTTTATGGTTCCTATTTCGGGAATACTTATTTGAAATTCCGAAAGCAATTCCAATAAATAGGCTTCAAACTCTTCATCAGCTCTATCAATTTCATCAATTAAAAGCACTACCTTTTTTTCAGTAGTTATGGCCTGTAGCAAAGGACGTTTTAACAGGTATTCCAAGCCGAATATTTTTTCAGAGAGCTGGGTCTCTTGCGCTTTATGTTCAAATAGCTTTATGTGGAGAAGCTGCTTTTGATAATTCCATTCATACACAGCTGCGTTTACATCTAAACCTTCATAACACTGTAAACGAATGAGTTCTGTGGTTTGAAGGTTTGCTAATACTGAAGCGATAGCCGTTTTACCTACACCAGGATTCCCCTCTATAAGTAGTGGTTTTTCTAGCTTTTGGAATAAAAATAATGAAGTGGCCAATTCATGATTTAATACATAATCTTGTTGGTCAAACCGGGTAATTAAATCAGAAATTTCATTATCGATAGTTTGCTGCACGCTCCTCTAATTTTAATCAGATGAATTGCTGTTGTTCCCTTTTGAGCGTTTAAACATTCCTTTAAAAACACTTTTTAAAACACCTCCTGCTGCTACATTTTTGTCCTTTTCTGAAATTTCATAGCCTTGCATCTTTTTGGTGAAATTGGTGACAAACTGATTAAATAATTGGTTGGAAACATTTTCAATTAGCCGTGATCCAAATTGAGCAATTTTCCCGTTTATGATAGTTTCCATTTCGGAAGCTACACGAGCCCCACCTCCATCGGTAGCTTGAACATGAAGGCTTAGTTCTAATTCAGCACTTCCCATCCCCTTCGTGTCAATTCCTTTGCCAATCAACTTGATGGTTTGATTGTCTTCGTCAATATCTTCATAAATTATTTCTGCATTGTAGTTGGCTTGAATAGGGCCAAACTTCATTCCAACGAAGCCCTTGTACTTTCCTTCAGCAACTTTTTCTTCAATAGAAACACCAGGAACACAATCCACCACGAATTCGGGTTGAAGGAAGGCTTCCCAGATGATTTTTGGCTCTTGATCTATTTCAAACTGTTTTTTTAAGCGTGTTTTCATGTGGTGTCAGATTATGAATGTTTCTGAATTGCTTCCCAAACTTTATCAGGAGTAATTGGAATATCAAGATGTTCCACACCTAAGGGAGAAAGTGCATCAATTATTGCATTAGCAATTGCTGGAGGTGCTCCAACGGTTGGTGATTCAGCAACACCTTTTGCGCCAAGGGGGTGGTGTGGGGAAGGGGTTATAGTGTGTCCTGTTTCCCAGTGTGGGGATTCTACTGCCGTAGGAACTAAGTAATCCATAAGAGTCCCATTTAAAACATTTCCTTCATCATCATATTCAATGGCTTCATACATTGCAGGAGCAATACCCTGCGTTAAACCGCCATGTATTTGTCCTTCTACAATCATCGGATTGATAATGTTCCCACAATCATCAACAGCGATAAAGCGTTTTACATCAATAGCTCCAGTTTCCTTTTCAATTTCTACAACGCAGATGTAGGCCCCATTGGGAAAGGTTAGGTTTGGTGGGTCATAATAGTGGGTCATTTCCATCCCAGGTTCCATTCCTTGAGGAAAATTGGTATAAGAGGCAAATGCGACTTCTTGAATGGTTTTTGACTTTTCCGGAGCTCCTTTAACAACGTATTTCCCAGGTTCCCAATCCAAATCTTCTTCACTGACTTCCAATAGATAGGCTGCAATTTTTTTGCCCTTATCTCTTAATTTACGTGCGGCAATTGCGGCGGCAGCCCCTGCGGTAGGTGTACTTCTACTGGCATAAGTTCCTAAGCCATAGGGGGCAGTGTCTGTATCGCCTTCTTCAATTTCAATTTGGTCATAAGGAATCCCTAGTTCTTCGGCAAGGATTTGGGCATAGGTAGTTTCGTGACCTTGCCCTTGTGACTTAGTTCCAAATCGAGCAATAGCCTTACCTGTTGGATGAATTCGTATTTCAGCACTGTCAAACATAGCAATTCCCAAAATATCAAAATCTTTAGACGGTCCTGCTCCTACAACTTCTGTAAAGGTGCATAAGCCAACACCCATAAGTTTGCCTTCTTTTCTTTTTTCCCGTTGCTCTTTAAGGACCTCTTCATAGTCCACCATCTTAAGGGCTTTATTAAGTGTTGCGTGATAGTCTCCACTATCATAGCTCCAACCTAAAGGGGAAGCGTAAGGAAATTGTTCTTTTTTTATAAAGTTTTCCATTCTTAGTTGGGCTGGATCTTTTCCAATTTTATGTGCCAATTTATCTACCATACGCTCTATGGCATGAACAGCTTCAGTTACTCTAAAAGAACAACGGTAGGCAACACCTCCAGGAGCTTTGTTTGTATATACTGCATCCAACTCGGCATAAGCAGTATCATAATCATAGGATCCAGTGCAGATAGAGAACATTCCCGTTGGATATTTAGAAGGGTTAGCTGAGGCGTCCGTATAGCCATGATCGGCCAAGGTTTTCACTTTAAAAGCTTGAATTTTACCTTCCTTAGTTGCTGCTAATTCGCAATCCATATGGTAATCACGAGCAAAGCCATTGACAAGGTTGTCGGAACGATCCTCTATCCATTTTACGGGCTTTCCAATG
>CBFIJI010000138.1:0-4476 GCA_965662885.1 Flavobacteriaceae bacterium
TTCAATGGTTTTTGGATGCCCTCAACATGCTTCCTGTTTATCGAATCCGCAACGGCTACAGCAACCTTAAAAAAAATGATGCCATTTTTGATCAATGCTATCGTATTCTAGGCAATGCAGGGAATTTATTAATGTTCTCCGAAGGGGGACATCACAACGAATATTTTCTCCAAAACCTTTCTAAAGGAAGCAGTCGCTTGGCCTATCAAGCCCAACTAAGCAATCCTAATGAAGCTATTTATTTAATGCCCGTTGGCATCAATTACGGGCATCACCAACAACCACGATGTACATTACATCTGGTTTTTGGGAAACCCATCTTAGTAAAAGAGGCTATTGATCCTCAAAAGTCAGAAGCCGAAAACATCAATATACTTAGAGAAAACTTACAAACTAAAATGAAAGATTGTTTGTGGCTTCCTGAAAATGACGACCACTATCAATCAAAAAAAAGCTTGATCCATAAGAAGTCAACCCAGTTGGGTTTTCATGCCCTTAAAGCGGAACTTAAAAAGGAAGTTCCCGATTTAAGTTCTAAAAAAAAGGCTTCCAAAACCGTCCTCTTGTTTGCTGCTCTCTTAAGTGTTTTCAATTTTGGGCCATTGTGGTTCTCTAAAAAAGTGATCAGCCGTTTTGAAGATATCGTCTTTTACAGCTCATTAAAGTATGTCCTAGGCTTGTTAATTTTTCCTATTTGGTGGAGTATCATAGGACTTCTTCTCCATATATTCATTGGATTTAATTTTGCTATTGCCTTTCTAGGGATTGCTGTTTTCTCTATTTTTTTAAGAAATAAGCTTTTATTGGATTGATCTTTTTTAGTAGGGAGTTCAAAACAAACAAGGTCAGTTTTTATAGAGTTTGTATTTTTACCATATGAAGAACATCATTATTATTGGTGCAGGACCCATTGGTTTGGCCTGTGGAATTGAAGCGGAAAAACTAGGGATGGACTACCTTATTTTTGATAAGGGATGCCTGGTCAATTCCATTTACAACTACCCCATGAATATGACCTTTTTTTCTACTTCAGATCGTTTGGAAATCGGGAATGTTCCTTTTATTTCAAACAGTTCGAAACCAACCCGTGCAGAAGCACTGGAATATTACCGCCGGGTGGCCACCCATTGGCAGCTCCAACTTCGCTTGTTTGAAGGTATTGATGCAATTAAAAAAATTGAGGAGGGCTTTGAGGTGAGTACACCAAAAGGGAACTATAGAACACGTCATTTAATTTTGGCTACCGGCTTTTATGATTTGCCTTACTTACTCAATATTCCGGGAGAAAATCTATCCAAGGTAATGCATTATTACAAAGAACCACATCCGTATTTTAATATGGATCTTGTTGTTGTAGGGGCCGCTAACTCAGCAGTAGATGTGGCGCTAGAGACCTATCGCAAGGGAGCAAAAAGTGTTACCATGATAGTTCGAGAAGAAGAAATCGGAAAGAATGTCAAATATTGGGCCCGACCCGATATTGTCAATCGAATTGAAGAAGGGAGTATAAACGCCTATTTTGAGAGTCATATTACTCAAATTACTTCTGATAAAGTGTACTTTACTACCCCTGACGGAAAAAAGGAAATCCCTAATGATTTTGTCTTAGCCATGACGGGCTACCAACCCAACTTTGAGCTGTTAGAACAACTAGGAGTTACCTTTCATAATGACGCATATAAAACCCCACAGTACGATGAAAAAACCATGGCCTCAAATGCGAGGGGCGTCTATTTGGCTGGAGTGGTTTGTGGTGGCTATAAAACCAATAAATGGTTTATTGAAAATTCTCGTGAGCATGCCGCTTTGATCTTAAAGGATATTGGGCTTAAAACCAGCTGATTTTACTATTTTAGGGTGAAAAAAATCACCCATGCATATTGTTATTGTGCCGGATTCTTTTAAGGGTAGCCTGACCGCTAGAGCTGTGGCAGATTGTATGCTCGAAGCTGTACAATCTATTTTTCCAAAGGCTACTACTACTCAACTTCCCTTTTCTGATGGAGGAGAGGGCGCTTTAAGGGTGCTGCAAGACTTTACTCAAGGGGAAATAGTGAATTGTACTACGACTGATCCTTTAGGTCGACCAATTAAGGCTCCCTACTTTTTGTTTGATTCCGGGCAATCAGCATGGATTGAATTATCTCAAAGTTCTGGGCTTACCTTGCTTAAAAACCAAGAACGTAATCCATTAAAAACCTCTACTTATGGTTCTGGATTATTGATTAAAGATGCCTTAAAAAAGGGGTGTACATCTATTTATTTGGGGATTGGTGGAAGTGCTACTCATGATTTGGGAACTGGAATTTTTATGGCTTTGGGCGGTCAACTTTTGGATGCACAAGGAAAAAGTATCCCCTTAGGAGGGGGTGGTCTTAAATACTGTCGTCATATCGACCAAAGTATGATAGAACCACTATTAAAAAAGGTGCGCTTTAGGGTGGCATGTGATGTTAAAAATCCGTTATTAGGGCGACAAGGAGCTGCATCCACCTATGCTGCTCAAAAGGGGGCTAGCCCTGAGATTATTGAAGAGTTGGAGAAAAACGGAGCGTTTTTTGCTGAACTTATTGCACAACAATTCGGTACCTCAATTGACCATATCGAGGGAGGAGGAGCTGCTGGTGGAACTGCTGCTGGTTTAGTGGGCTTACTTGGGGTTCAATTAGAATCTGGATTTTCATTGCTGTCCAAACTTGCCAACCTGGAAGAAAAAATTAAATCAGCCGACTTGATCCTTACTGGAGAGGGTCATTTTGATGATCAAAGTCGCTATGGAAAAGTACCCTTTAGCGTAGCTGAATTGGCAAAGCAACATCAAAAACCCACCCTTATTCTTGCTGGAAAAGTCAGTGTTTCCAAAAAGGAAATGCATTCCAAACACTTAGGGGTTTACGCTATAAAACCAGCGGAAATGCCATTGGAAGAAGCCATGCGCCGAGCCCCACAACTTCTTTACCAAAAACTTATTCCTATTTTGGAAAATTTTAAACAACACGGAAAACTAAATTAATATGCTGCTTGCTCTCACTTTTATTTTTATTGCTATTCTTTGGATCATTGTTGGTACCTCCTACGTCAAACTTCACCCGTTTATTGTTTTATTAAGTGCAGCCTTCTTATTGGCGCTTTTGGTGGGAATCCCGTTGGTTGAAATCCCTAAGATCATTGGAAGTGGTTTCGGAAAAATCATTCAAAACATTGGTTTACTCATTATCTATGGTACGGTCATTGGAGCAGCCTTAGAAAAATCGGGAGGAACAACAGCCATTGCCAAAGGCTTATTGCGGTATTTAAATAAATTACCCCTCCCCTATGTCATTAGTAGTATTGGCTACTTGGTTTCCATTCCTGTTTTTTGTGATGCAGCGTTTGTTATTTTATCGCATTTGAATAAAACCCTTTCGCAACAAACAAAAACACCTTTGGTAGGCTTAACGGTTGCACTCTCCACTGGACTGTTTGCCCCCCATGTCTTGGTTCCACCGACACCTGGACCTTTAGCTGCGGCAGCAAATCTTTCTTTAGAGAATTTGTCATTACTGATTATTACTGGAGGAGCTATAGCATTTATCTTGATTTTAACGGGGGGTGCTTACGCGCATTATTTGAGCAAAAAAACCCCGTATGAGGAACCCGTCAGCAATGAACCAGAAGCACTTGAACTAGCTGATGATCAATCCCCTAGTTTTATACGTGCTATACTGCCCATAGTTGTTCCTATCTTATTGATGTGTTTGGGAACCCTTTTTACAGGGGAAGGGCTTCCAAAAGGGGTGATTTCGCTATTGGATTTTCTTAGCCAACCCACCAATGCCCTTTTAGTTGGGATGCTATTATCCTTTGGGTTGATTAAAAATGGACATAAAGAATTCATCAATACAAGTGTGAAAACCGGGATTCAACAGGCTGCTCCCATCTTAATCATTACAGGTATGGGAGGCGCTTTGGGTGCTGTTATTCAGGAAATTCCTTTGGAAAGTTACTTGCAAGATTTCACCGCTTTAAGCAGCTTGGGAATACTGATTCCTTTTTTAATTGCCGCATTACTTAAAACAGCACAAGGGTCCTCCACAGTGGCTATCATAACCACTTCTTCCATTATTTTTCCGTTGCTCCCTGTTTTAGGATTGGATAGTGAAATGGGAAAAGTCTGGGCGATCATGGCTTTAGGAGTGGGTTCAATGACCGTTTCACATGCGAATGATTCTTACTTTTGGATTGTTTCACAAATGAGTGGTATGGATGTAAAAACGGCTTATAGAACACATACCTTAGGAACACTGATTCAGGGTCTTGTCGGATTGGTGGTCATTTTTATAGGTTACACCTTTTGGCAATGGCTGTAACCAAAAATAGGAGAAGTTTTTTTGTGGGTAAATGTCTCGACTAAAATTCTGTATAGATCAGTTCTAACATCATTTTTTTATCCGCATAGGCGGCTTCAGGATTGGTACCAATTAAAACGACCCCTAA
>CBFIJI010000139.1:0-4444 GCA_965662885.1 Flavobacteriaceae bacterium
AACACCAATTTTATAAGGAATCCCAATCTTATAATTGATTTTGGTCATTTTTTCTTTGGACAAATTGGCTGTTTGTTGAAAATTAGCCCGCATCACGGTCTCATAGAAAAACATATAACCAGTATTGAATGGTAAATCTGAGAAATTATAATTTTTTAAAAGTTTGATTTCTGAGAGATTGCCTATAAACTTTTGATTGGGATAATAGGTTTCAACATATTTAATCATCAAATAGGTTTGTAGCCCAGCAATAATCCAATGATCTTTTCGCTTATCAATGCTAAATTTTTCATTTAAATAATTGTTTAGATACGTCTTTAAGAATTTAATTTCAAAGAAAAATTCATCTGAAAAAACCTTGAGAAAGGAGGGAAGCTGATTGAAACCATAAAATGGATTCTTGTCAAAATCTAGTTGGAGAATTAATTCTTTGTCATGGGGGTAAGGGGTGAGTTCTTCACTAATGAATTCAGTTACTTTAAGAATACTCGTTTTATAAATTTCTGGTTCTTTGTCCTTGTCAATCATGTCGGTCACCACAGTTCTATGGGGGCCAATTTCAAAAGTTTTAAAAGGATTTGATCTAGAAAAAATAAATTGAGCCCTTGTTTGCTGATTTCCGATGTAGTGTTTTTTATTGGAATTGTTCTTTTCTTCCTTATTCACTTCTGTCAGATTACTTTCCAAATGAAATTCTTTCGGATATTGCCAAGAAATATCAAAGTTAGCTGGTAAATGACTGTTGTCTTCTAGGTTTAAGTTACTGTTAAGAATCCATTTTTTATGGATATGAGGCGCCAAGGCAATAAACCAATTCCGAAGTTTTATTTCTCCATCACTGTTCAGACCAAACCCAGTAAACTTTTGATCAGGAATTTTAATCTGATAATTTAATTTTAATGCAATGGAGTTATCCTCAGCTGTATTTCCAAATAAATAAACTTTAATGATGTCAGATTGATTCTCTAAACGTTGCCAAACTAATGGTACACCTTTGAAAGAAATAGAGTTAATCTTTGTATATCCTCTTTTATTTTTATTGGAGAGATAAAAACTTCGATCAAAATCATCTGCAAATCGTTTGGACAGCGGGGTATTGGTGTCTTTAAACGAATTGGACCAATCATAGAGATAGACAATGTTTTTTTCATCAGTTTCTGGGAGCAAAAAAGTAAGGATTTGATTGACCGATATGGTTGTATTTTCACTCTCTAACAAAGCTTCTAATTGATAAGAAGTCGTTGAATTCTGAGCAACAGCAAGGGTGGAAAAAAGACTGAAAATCAGACTAATTTTTAGATTAGGAAACGATAACAGTCTAAATTTTAGCATTTAAAAATTAGGTTTAAATTTATTTTTGCTGTGGAATTTTTCGATAGCTTCGATGACCTCCGCAGGGGTGTCAACCAGCTTAAAAAGATCCATGTCCTCAGGACTAATATTTTTTTCTTCTAACAAACTATTTTTAATCCAATCAATTAATCCACTCCAGTAGGCTGTTCCCACTAAAATAATTGGAAATTTTGTTATTTTTTCTGTCTGGATTAATGTAATTGCTTCAAAGAGTTCGTCAAGCGTTCCAACCCCACCAGGCATAACAACAAATCCTTGTGCATATTTTACAAACATGACTTTACGCACAAAAAAATATTGAAAATGAATACACTTATCAATATCAATATAGTCATTGGTTTCTTGTTCGAAGGGGAGTTTAATGTTGAGTCCTACAGAAGTTCCCTTCGCTAATTTTGCACCTTTGTTTGCCGCTTCCATAATTCCTGGACCTCCTCCAGAAATAACACCATATCCAGCGTCAACAATTGCTTTTGCTATTTCAACAGTGAGTTTATAATTCGGATGGTCAGTAGGTGTTCGTGCAGAGCCAAATATTGAAATACAAGGGCCTATAGCACTCATGGATTCATATCCTTCAACAAATTCACTCATTATTTTAAATAATGCCCATGAATCGTTGGTTTTAATTTCGTTCCAGTTTTTTGCGTGTTTTCTATTATTCATTGATTAAAATTTAGGGTATAATTCATTTTTTAGGAATTGTGCAGTATGACTTTCCCTTACGTTGACTATGTTTTCAGGTGTTCCTTTATATAAAAGTTCTCCTCCATTACGTCCTCCTTCAGGACCGATGTCAATAAGATGATCAACTTGTTTTATCACATCCAAATTATGTTCAATAATAAGAACAGTATTCCCTTTTTCAACCAGCTTATTTAACACCTCCATGAGTACCCTAATATCTTCAAAATGAAGACCTGTGGTGGGTTCATCCAAAATATAAAGGGTTTTTCCTGTATCCCGCTTGGAAAGCTCTGTAGCTAGTTTTATTCTTTGTGCTTCACCACCAGAAAGGGTCGTGGAGGGTTGTCCAAGTGTAATGTATCCAAGACCAACATCTTGAATGGTTTTTAGTTTTTTATAAATTTTTGGAATGGACTCAAAAAAGATACAAGCTTCATCTATGGCCATGGCCAAAACATCGTAAATAGATTTTCCTTTATATCGTATTTCAAGGGTTTCTCGATTAAATCGCTTTCCTTGACAATTTTCACATTCTACGTAAACATCAGGTAAAAAGTTCATTTCAATGACTTTCATACCACCACCTTGGCAGGTTTCACATCGACCACCAATAACATTAAAGCTAAAACGCCCGGGTTTATAACCTCTAATTTGAGCTTCGGGAGTAAGCGTAAAAAGAGTTCGTATTTCGTTAAAAACGCCACAATAGGTTGCAGGATTACTTCTCGGAGTTCGTCCGATGGGTGTTTGATTAACATCTACAACTTTGTCGATATGCTCCAGACCGTTAATTTCTTTATAGTCCAATGGTTTTTTTACGCCATTGTAAATATGGGCATTTAATATTGGATAAAGCGTTTCATTGATTAAAGAAGATTTACCACTTCCCGAAACCCCTGTAACACCAATCATTAATCCTAGTGGAATATCAACATCTACGGATTTTAAATTATTTCCCGTACATCCTTTTAACTCAATAAATTGACCATTCCCTTTTCTTCTTTCCTTGGGGATAGGCATTTCGAGGGAACCGTTAAGATACTTTCCAGTAAGTGAGTTTTGTGTTTTGATAAAATCTGGAGTTCCTTGAGAAAGAATTTGTCCCCCATTTTTGCCAGCAAATGGTCCGATGTCAATGACATGATCGGCATTAATCATCATGTCTTTATCGTGTTCAACAACCAATACAGAATTTCCAATATCTCGGAGGGCGATCAGTGACGAAATAAGACGATCATTATCCCGTTGATGCAATCCAATACTGGGCTCATCCAAAATATATAGAACCCCCACTAATTGTGATCCTATTTGGGTGGCCAAACGAATGCGTTGTGCTTCTCCTCCAGACAATGATTTAGAAGATCGGTTAAGTTGTAAATATCCAAGACCAACATTCAATAAAAATTCTAAACGAACACGAATCTCTTTAATGATTTCATTCCCAATTAAGCGTTCATTGGGGCTTAAATGATCCGGTAAAGAGATGATCCATTGATGGAGGTCAGTCAAATCCATTGAAGTTAAGGAAGCAATATTTTTTTCGTTGATTTTAAAATAATTTGCTTCTTTGCGCAATCGTGAACCATTACAAACTGAACAATCACGAGTATCCATATAGTTTAATGCCCATCTTTTGATACTAGGACTTTCACTAAATTCCAATTGATTTTTAACAAGTTTTTCAACCCCTTCAAAGTCAATTTGATAATCTCTTGTTATACCCAGAGTCGTTGAGGCCACTGCAAACTTTTCACTTCCGCCTTTTAAGATAAGTTCAAAAGCCTTTGGAGGGATTTCATTGAGCGGAGTATCCATGGTGAAATTATAGCGTTTGGCTATGATATCAATTTGTCGATAGGTCCATGATTTTTTCTTACCCCCTAAAGGAGCAATCCCACCCTTATTGATGGATAGTGAAGGGTTAGGAATAATTTTTTGAGGACTTATTTTATATTCGATACCCAAACCTTTACAGTTGGGACACATTCCTTTGGGGGAATTAAAGGAAAAGGAATTGGGCTCGGGTTTTGGGTAAGAAATTCCAGAAGTTGGACACATTAGATTACGACTAAAATACCGCACTTTTTCGCTATCTATGTCCATAATCATCAAGGAACTTTTACCGTAATGCATTGCAGTTTTAATCGATTCCTCCAATCGGGTCAGAAATTCTTTTTCCTTTCGAATCGTAAAACGATCAATAACCAATTCAATGTCATGGGCTTTATACCGATCAACTTTCATCCCTTGAGTAATATCAAGAATTATTCCATCTACACGAACACGAAGAAATCCTTGTCTCGCCAATGAATCAAACAATTCACGATAATGACCTTTTCTTGATTTTATGATGGGCGATAATAAAATCGTCTTTTTTCCCTCGTAATCTTTAAGAATAAGTTCA
>CBFIJI010000140.1:0-4322 GCA_965662885.1 Flavobacteriaceae bacterium
GTCCTCAATTCGAACTATATCATCCTCTCCAAAATAGCTGCCTGTTTGGACCTCGATAAAAACAACCTTTTCTTGCCCTTTATTTTCAATACGGTGTTTTACCCCTTGAAGTATAAGAATTGTTTCTCCTTTTGAGTAATCCTTTACATTACCATCTAGAGTTATTGTGCCAACTCCTTCTACTATGGTCCAAGCCTCAGAGCGTTTGTGGTGGTACTGATAGGAGAGTCTTCCTCCTGAATCTACTTCTATGCGTTTAAGCTTGTACAACGGCTCATCATGCAGCACAAAAAACCGTCCCCAAGGGCGCTCTTCACTTTCTATGGATATCATTTGTCAGTAGAATTAAATAGTACAATATGTTCTCTGTCCGCTAAAAACTTAGAGGCCAGATAAAAACTCACTTTTCGACCGATTAGATCTTCAATTTTATCTTCTAATTGAGCAATGTATTCCATATTAAGCCCCTGTCCAATTAAAAACACCTCAATAAGCCCTGAATCATTTCCTTTGGCGTAGTCTCCTACTAAAATAATCTGATCCACATCTCCCATACGCTCTAAAACCGTTTCAACCACATCCTCAAGTCCAAGATGCTTAAAAACTACTTTTTGCATCACTTCAAAAAGCGGGTGTTTGATATTGGCCTTATACTCTACTTTATTATCAACTTTTACTTTTTCTAAATAGCCAGCCCCTTGAAGATGATTCAGCTCTTTACGAATGGCATTGGTGGATTCCCCCATCTCAGTGGCAAGCCCGTTTAAGTATCCCCGATTGGCCTGGGAGATAAAAAATTTGATTAGTAGTCGAAGGCGCGTTTTAGAAGTGATTAGCTCACCTAGCATAGTTGAAATTTTGGTTTTTTTTCACGGCTCCGCCGCATCTGTCCCAATTGGGCAAAGGTATGTTACTTATTAAAAATTAAAAAAGTTAAGTTTTAAGCCGCCTGTTTTTTTAGGGTAATTCGCATCCCCAAAGAGGCCAGCTCTAATTTAACTTTTGTGTTATTTGTTTCAACTACCCTTCCCGAAACCCCTGAAAAAGGCCCTTCGGTAATCGTATGGGAATCCCCCACAGATAAAGTAGTTACTTTACTATCGTTATACACCCCGTTTAGGTGATTCTGCATCAATTTAATATCTGAAGCAGCAACAACCGCTGGCTTTCCAAGGAAAAAGAGATAACGTACAATTCCATTACATGCAAAAACTTTTTGGCGCTGGTTTTCCTCCAACTCAACCATGACATAAGAAGAAAGTAGAGATTTAGTTACTTTTTTCTTTCTATCGGAATATTGTTTTACAAGGGTGATGGTTGGGCAGTAGTTTGTAATTCCCATAGTAGTTAGCTGCTCAGCTACTTTAAGCTCTTGATGGGGCTTAGTATATACAACAAACCATTTTTTTTCCATGCTTTTAACAAAAACCCCTTAAAATAACTGAAGGTTTACCAATTAATTAAGGGGATTAAATTTTTATCAAATGAATTCCAAGCATTAATGAGTACCAAAAGTACTTGATACTAACTAAAAAACAAAACTATTTATCAAGTTTTTTTAGTATTTAGTTTTAATCAAAAAAATAAAGCAGGTTATTAAAACAAACAACTAATTAATAATCAAAGACTTAAAGTAAGTTTTAAATTCCAACACACTATAAATCTGTCTTGAAATGTGTTCTTATGTAAGTTAAATTAAGTGTAGGATTATCAATGGTTCCCTCAAGCCAAGGATGAAGGCTTTTCCCTTTTTCAACTAATACCCCAAATTCATTGGCTTGTCTTGGAAAGAATTTCTTTAAAATAAACCCTACTATAAAAACCATTGGTAAAATCGCCTTAACAAATAAAGATTTTGAACGTTTTAATCGCGCAATGGGGAACTCGTAATGATGAAAAAAATAAAATTTATTTTGACTGTGGGGAAGATAAGTATTTACTGTTTTTTTTATCTCTGTTTTGGTCCATCTATAAATATAATTTGGAATAGGACTGTTTTCAACACCCCCTGTTCCATCTCTTAAAACAGCGTCTATTTCATAATCTGGAACCAGTCTTAATTTTCTTGAAATCCTAGACAAGAAATTATCAGATGACTCAATTATCATTATTGCCTTTTTTGATACACGTAACATTTCACCTAAACCCTTGTGCGGTGAATACAAGTGATGTAATGAGGCACTCACTATAACAAAGTCAAAATGGTTTGTATCATATGGCAATGCATTTATATTAGCCTGTCGCCACTTGTAAGGATGGTAGTTAGTAACATTTGAATGTGGTGCTAAATTTGAGATAATTACATTTTGAAAATGAAAATTTTGTAGTGTTTCAGAGTCATTGGGGCCGCCTCCTACCACTAGTATTTTAGATGTTTGACTTACTAACTTAAGCTCTAAGGCTTTTTTTATTACTAGAGAATATAATATTTTCATTGATTTCTACTCTTTTCATTGATTTCACTACCTGCAATATTGATCAAAAGTTGCAGCTGCTTGACTATAACCTGAATCCCTCGAAGTAGCAAGTAGTGGACAGGCCCCAATGGGATCTCCCATTTTAATGTAGATGAGGGCTTTAATGTATTCACACTTACCATTTAATGGGTTTAAATCATTAATTACAATATCAATTTGCTCTTCTGCTTTTTCTAAATTTCCAATTAAATAGTTTGCAGTAGCAGCATTTTCAAAATGAGCATAATCTAATGGGTTTGCACCCATAGCGTATTCAAACTGCTCAGCTGCACTTATATAGTCTTGATTATTAAAATATTCAAGGCCTTTTTGTGAAAAAGTTACAGCCCTATTCACACCATCTATACCAACAACAATTTGACGATAAAGCTCAATTAATTGCTGATTATTAGGAAAAATTTCAATTGCCTTTTTGGCTTTTTCAGACAATGACTTATCATTTGGAGGATAAAGTCCAACACCAACAATAAGATAGTTTTTCCAATTGTTAAGTTTATTTTTTGCTGTCAGAAGGGGGAAAGCTTCTTCAAGGGCTTCTCTATCTCGAGTGAGGTTTATTAAATTGATATACCTTGAGGCATGAAGATCATTATTTGGAAGTCCAAAAAAAGCTTTTTTGGCATAGACCATTGCACTATCAATTTGTCCTTTTTCTTGAAAGATCTGACTCTTAAGGATTTCTGAATAATACAGATAAGGATTGGCTTTAGTTCCATTGTCAAGCAATGCTAAAGCTTTGTCATACTGTTTAGCATTGACATAATACCTTGCTTTTACCGAATTTATTGGAATGGTTGTAACAGTAATATTAGGTATATCAGGAACGATGGTATCTACCTGATTTAAAGGAATATTATACTGATTAGAATTAAAATCTTGCAACAAAAACATTTGCCCCTTTAAAGACTCATAGACTTTGTTTGTTATGATTAAACTAGGCAATAAACAAATAAGGGCTAATGTTAAAAAAATAGGGGTAAGTATAGGTTTAGCTTTAAGCGGCTCGTTGGCTCCTTTGTGTTTTTGATAGAAGGTAATGATAAGCGCCATAATAGCTGTCCATACTACAAGAACTTGAGGGCGAGCAATTGGAAAATTTAAATTTGCATCTACAGAGTAGACCCCTAAGGCAACTAGGAGTAAAAACACAAAGGTTTTCTCTTCTAAGCTGCTTTTAGAATGGCGTATAAAAATAAAGACATAGTACACCGCACAAAGAAAAACACCTAGGTAAAGTAAAAAGCCGATGATTCCAAGCTCTGCTCCCAGCTGGATAAAATCACTGTGGGCATGATATGGAACTACGTAGCCTTTAATGTCTTTGGAATCGTAATCTATGGATTTTAATTTCCAATTTCCCAATCCCGTTCCAATAATAGGGTTGGATGTAAGGTGCGTAAGGACATCCTCATAATACCGTAACCGCTGATTTACAGAGCCATCATTTGTAGATAAAGAAATCGTTGCAGCCCTTGAAAGAGCATCAGCACCTTTACTAGCAATTACCGTTTGATTAATAGTAATGGCAAGTAAAAGAGGGACAATGATATAGCCTATACTAAGTAGGGATTTAGTGCTTTTAGTATGCTTTAGGTAAATAATAATTTGCCATATGCTATATCCAGTGATTATCAGCCCAACAGCAATAAATGAGGCCCTGGACTGTATCATTGAAAGAGAGAGTAAAGCCAAAAAGATAATGGTGGTAAGTAAAAGTTTAAGGCTTACTTTTCTTAGTATTCCAATTAAATAAAGAACAAAGGGAATTTTAATGGCGATAGAAAAAGCGGTGATATTTCTATTGGCAGTTACCCCTTTAAGGGTCCCTGAACTGATTACACCAGT
>CBFIJI010000141.1:0-4282 GCA_965662885.1 Flavobacteriaceae bacterium
CAATATAACGGCATTAAACAATGTTAGTTTTTCCATCGAACCTGGAAAAACATTGGGTATTATTGGTAAAATTGGATCAGGAAAGTCAACCATTCTCGATTTAATCGTTCGCCTTTACGACCCAACCGCTGGAACAGTTTTAATTGACGAATATTCTGTCAAAAAATACCAATTGGAGCAATTACGTAAACTGATTGGGTATGTGCCTCAAAATGCTTTTTTATTTTCTGACACTATCGAAAATAATATTCGTTTTGGGGATGAAAATGCATCAGAAGAAGACATTGTTAATGCTGCAAAAAATGCTGCTATTGCTGATAATATTAAAGAGTTTTCTAAGTCGTTTAAAACTGTTTTAGGGGAACGCGGCGTGACCCTTTCAGGTGGGCAAATTCAACGCATCACTATCGCACGGGCATTAATCAAAAATCCAAAAATCCTTTTGCTAGACGATTGTCTTTCTGCAGTAGATACCGATACCGAAGAAGAAATTTTATCCCACCTCAAAACTGTCTGTAAAGACAAAACAACCATTATTGTCAGCCATCGTATTTCTTCCATTATCGGTGCTGACCACATTATTGTTCTTAAAAACGGTGAAATAATTGAACAAGGAAATCACGAACATTTAATAAAGAAAGCAGGCTATTACTGGGATTTGCATCAAAAGCAGCAATCAAAGAAAGGAAAATAATTTGTTTAGTCAATTATTTTTTATAAAATTAGCTTCTTGAATGACCAAATTAGATAAACAGCATTATGTATTCGAACAAGGAGGATAAATTAGACGACATTTTTAGTAAAGTATTAAGGGCGGGACGAAGAACCTATTTCTTTGACGTCCGTGAAACGAAGGCTAGTGACTATTACATCACCATCACAGAAAGTAAAAAATTCACTAACGATGATGGTACCTTTTATTATAAAAAACATAAAATATATCTTTATAAAGAGGATTTTAATGAGTTTAAATCTTTTCTTGAAGACACTATAAATTATGTATTTGAACAAAGAGGGCAAGAGGTGATCAGTGAGCGCCATCAAAAAGATTATAACCCCAACGAAAACAAAAATTTAACTTCTGAAAATTCATTGGGTTTCACAGATTTAAATTTTGAGGATATTTAAAAATCATATAATCCGAGTATCTTTTAAAATGCTTCCCATGGAAGCATTTTTTTTTTAGCTTTATGTTTTAGTTAATTATACATCAAACAATGCCTTTTATGAAGAGAGTAGCTTTTATCCTGACTTTGTTTATTTCCACTATAAGTTTTGCCCAAGTAGATATGGCATACTATCTGGATACAGAACATCCATACAATAATAAAATTCCAACACCACAAAGTGTTCTCGGATATGAGGTAGGTGAATGGCATGTGAGCCATGATAAATTGGTTGGATATATGCAACAATTGGCTGCTGCATCAGAACGCATTCACATCGAATCTAGGGGAACCACCTTTGAGGGGCGCCCTATCTTACTTTTAACGATTACCAGTCCTGAAAATCATCAAAAAATTGATCAAATTCAAAAGGATCATATGGCACTGAGTGAATTAGGGAGTGAAAATAGCTCCCTGGAGTCACAACCTTTAGTCGTTTATCAAGGATTTTCCATTCATGGAAATGAACCAAGCGGAGCCAATGCGGGCCTCTTAGCAGCTTATCATTTGGCAGCTAGTGAAGCTCCTGAAACTTTGGAAATGCTTGATTCCTTAGTTATTTTATTTGATCCGAGTTTTAATCCAGATGGGTTACAACGTTTTGCCTATTGGGCAAATACCAATAGAAATATGCAACTAACTGCAGATCCCAATGATCGTGAGTATAATGAAGTTTGGCCTCGGGGGCGAACCAATCATTATTGGTTTGATTTAAATCGGGATTGGTTACCGGTGCAACTTCCTGAATCCCGCGCACGAATAAAAACCTTTACAAAATGGCTTCCCAACATATTAACTGACCATCATGAGATGGGAACCAACTCTTCCTTTTTCTTTCAACCAGGAATTCCAGAGCGTGTTCACCCGCTGACACCTAAAATGAATCAGGCTCTTACCCAAGAAATTGGAATGTATCATGCGGCAGCATTTGATCAACTCGGATCCCTTTATTATTCTGAAGAAGATTATGACGATTTTTATTACGGTAAAGGCTCTACCTATCCAGATGTTAATGGAAGTATCGGAATCTTATTTGAACAAGCCAGTTCAAGAGGCCATGTTCAAGAAAGTGACAATGGGCTACTGACTTTTCCATTCACCGTTCGAAATCAATTAACAGCCGCGTTTTCAACACTTAAGGCTGCTACTTCAATGCGGATAAAGCTTTTACAATACATGCGGCAATTTTATAATGATGCCCGAGTGGAAAGCATGAAGTCCAAACAAAAAGCCATTGTTATTGGTCACGATAAAGACCCTGCAACACTCTACCATCTCGCAGAAACCATGGAACGGCATCAGATTCAACTTCATCGATTAAAAAAATCACTGACTAAAGATGGCAAAACCTACACGCCAGAAAACAGTTATGTCATTCCCTTGGAACAGAAAAAAAACAAGCTAATTCGAGCCATGTTTGAAACACAGACCAGCTTTCAAGACAGTCTTTTTTACGATATTTCTGCTTGGTCCTTTCCTCATGCTTTTAATATCGATCACAGTGTTGAAAATAACACAAGTTTAATCGGGTCAGCTGTTGAAAAAATTGAGCGACCAGTCGGTTCCGTTGACCAAAAAGCAAGCTATGCTTATTTGTTTGAAGCGCATAATTACTACAGCCCAAAAGCTCTTCAAATGTTACAGGATAAAAATATCCGTGTTAAAGTAGGAATGAAACCTTTTGTCATTCAAGGTAAAAAATACGATTATGGCAGCTATATGATTCCAGTTCAAAATCAAGACATGGACGCTGAATCATTATATACATTCCTTCAGAAAGTAGCAGAAAAAACAACCCTAAAGATTCATGGCTATTCTACTGGAACCACAAAAGGAATTGATTTAGGTTCGCGTAATTTTGTAAAAGTAAACCAACCGAAAGTTGCTCTTCTAGTTGGAGAAGGTGTTCGTAGTTATGATGCTGGAGAAATATGGCACTTAATGGATACTCGATATGAAATTCCAATAACAAAAATTGACCTGCGAAATTTAAGTCGAATTGATTTAAGCCGTTATACTCATTTTATTCTTCCTAGTTTTTCTGGAAGTGGTTTGAATAAGCATATCGAAAAACTGAAAACTTTTACTAAAAATGGTGGAACGCTTATTGGGTATCGAAGTACGGTTAGTTGGTTACAGAAAAATGAATTTATTTCATTGGAATTTTTAAAAGACGAAGATCAAGCTCAAGCCATTTCCTTTGATCAAAAACGAAACTACTTTGGAGCCAAGGTCATTGGGGGTGCTATTTTCAATACTAAAATTGATCGAAGTCATCCCATTAATTTTGGAGTAAGTGGAGATCACCTTCCCATGTTTCGAAATACAACCCTCTTTATCGCTCCAAATAAAGAGAGCTATAACAACCCCATTCAATACACCAATACGCCATTGTTGAATGGTTATATTTCAAAAGACCGCTTAAAATTATTAAGAAATTCGGTACCCTTTCAAGTTCAAGGATTAGGAAAAGGGAAAGTAATCGCACTAACGGATAACACTAACTTTAGAGCCTTTTGGTACGGTACTAATCGCTTGTTGGCCAATGCTCTTTATTTATCCGACAAAATGTAGCTTAATTGACTTGCTGCCCATTGGGTAGTGGGGCTTCCGGGGCAAGGAGAATAACCTCTTTGCCTTGAGTAGCGCCAAGAACTAAACATTGACTCTCAAAATTAGCTATACGCTTTGTCCCTAAATTAACTGCTGCAATGACTTGTCTTCCCACCAACTGATCTATTGAATAACGTTGCGTGATTTGTGCTGAGGATTGCAACACACCTAAAGGGCCAAAATCGATTTTTAATTGATATGCTGGTTTGTTCGCTTCTGGAAAAGCAGCAGCATTCACCACAGTGCCTATCCGTAAATCTATTTTTTCAAAGCTTGAAAAGTCAATCATTAATCTCTAAATTTATTTCTTGATTTCAAATGTATTAATTTTGAGTACACAACACCAAAAACTATGGCATTAACCGAATCCTATATGCTTCCTCTAGGGACCAGCGCCCCCGATTTCAAATTGTACAACTCCGTCTTGGATAGTTATCAAACTCGTGATGACCTCCGAGGTCAAGATGGCACTTTAGTCATTTTTATGTGTAATCATTGCCCCT
>CBFIJI010000142.1:0-4266 GCA_965662885.1 Flavobacteriaceae bacterium
AATGAACCTCGATTATAAAAATTGGGCACGACCATGGCAACTTTATACTTGGGATGGGGTCAATAAAGACTCGAGTGGTTTAACTGCAGCCGATCGAGGGCCGGGAGACCCCTCTTTGGATCAACGGCACACAACCTTAACCGATTTTACAGCCACCCTTAACCTCTCCTATGAAAAAGATTTTGGCGACCACTATTTAAAAGTACTCGGAGGGATAACCCGTGAAGAAACACAACAGAGCTATATGCGTGCCTTTCGCCGCTTTTTCTTATCCAACGACTTGGATCAGTTGAGTTTTGGAGGACAAGACGGACAAAACATCCAAGGAACTGGATATGAAACCGCTCGTTTGAATTATTATGGTCGTATTAACTATACCTATCAAGACAAATACCTCTTAGAATTATTGTTCCGCTATGACGGTTCCTACCTCTTTCCAGAAGAAAATCGCTTTGGCTTTTTCCCTGGAGCATCGGCAGGATGGATCATCTCCGAAGAATCCTTTTTTAAAGACAGTTTACCTTGGATTGACTATTTCAAGTTAAAAGGGTCTTACGGTCAATTAGGAAACGACAATGTTGATCCCTATCAATTTTTAGCTTCTTATGGTTTTTCAGCAACCAGCCTAGGAGAAGTGGTGACCACCGCCTATGAAACCAAAGTTCCCAATCCAAAAGTCACTTGGGAAACTGCGACCTCTTTTAATGTTGGTTTTGATTTTAGAATGTTAAATAATCGTTTATCCATTGGATTGGATTATTTTAATAATACACGAAAAGATATTTTAACCCAACCTAATAAGACCTTACCCCAATATAGTGGAATTACCCCTCCAGCTCAAAATATCGGGGAATTTGAAAATAAGGGGATAGACCTTTCCCTTGGATTTAGTGGGGAAACCAGCTATGGATTAACCTATAATTTTACAACCAACTTAAGCACCTCTAAAAACAAATTAGTCTTTGTGGATGAACCTGATTTAGATGACCGTCCTTGGCAACGGGAAACTGGTGGTGAAATTGGACGACCACTTCGCTATAAGTTTACAGGTGTTTTTCGTTCCCAAGCAGAAATTGATTCGGAAACCTTGGACTACAGTGGGGTCACTCCAGCACTTAAACCTGGAGATGCTCGTGTAGCTGATATCAGTGGGGATGGAAAAATCGGACCAGAAGACAAAACCCGAGTGGGAGGCAGTGCTTTGGCCGATTTACAAATGGGCTTTAATACCGCCTTAAGCTATAAGAATTTCGATATGAATATGTATTGGAATGGAGCTTTTGGAGGTTATACTACCTATGAATGGTCCTTTATGTCGGGTACCCTAGCCAATGTTCAGCGCGACGTATTTACGCGAGCATGGTCTTTAGATAATCCTAACGCTCCCTTTCCAAGATTGGCTGATCGTGGTGACCAATGGTATTCTGGTCAAACGGATTATGCGCTAATCACTAGAGATTTTGTCCGTTTAAAAACACTGGAAATCGGCTATAAATTTAACCCATCCATTGCCCAAAAAATTGGGGCGGAAAACATCCGACTCTCCTTGTCAGGAACCAACTTGATTACTTTTACAAAATTCCCCTTTGATCCCGAAGTCATACAAAATAATGACATTGAAAAAAGTCTTACAAATGAGGATGGAACTAGAAATAACAGTGGTAATAATGTCAATAATGGAGGCGCCTACCCATTACTAAAAACAATTACAACAGGAATCCAGATAACATTTTAAAACAACAGAGCAATGAAATCAACACTTATAAAAATTATACTGAGCGCTCTATTTGCCTTACTTCTATTAGGATGTAACAAAGATTTTTTAAACACGACCCCTTTGAGTGAAGTGGCAGAAGCCAATGTTTGGTCTTCCAAAAAATTAGCAGAAGCTGCTGTTTTGGATTTATATCAAGGCACTTGGGCCGGAACCTTAAGCCGAGAAGAAACCACGGATGCTTTTACCGATCAAGCTGTTTTTACGCATCCAGGAAGAGGAGTAGATGGCTATACCGAAGGGAAAATGAATCCAGCAGGCAATTATATGGACATGCAATGGATGAGTTGGAAAGAACTTTATCCATTTATTCGTAGTGCCAATATTGCCATCCAAAAATTGACCGCTAACGAAGGAGGCTTGGAAGACGAAGCCCTCATTAGACGCTTGTTGGGAGAGGCCTATTTTATGCGAGGCTATTTTTATTCGCAACTAATGCGACAATTTGGAGGCGTGGTGATCTTGACAGAACCGCTTACCTTGGAAAGTGACGCAGAAAATCCACGAGCGAGTTTTGAGGATACGGTCAAGCAAATTATTTCCGACCTCGATCAGGCCATCAGCCTCTTGGAGGATGCTCCAGCCAGTAAAGCCAGAGCCCATAAAATTACAGCTTTGGCCTTAAAGTCAA
The DNA here is from genome assembly GCA_965662885.1 of Flavobacteriaceae bacterium. GTDB lineage: Bacteria > Bacteroidota > Bacteroidia > Flavobacteriales > Flavobacteriaceae > CBFIJI01. Next base: position 2,406 of record CBFIJI010000142.1, read on the forward strand.
GAGTTTTGACGCATGTTGCCAGCGATCTGTATGAGCCCTCAAAAGCAAGTGCTATAGCCACCATCGCAGCCTATCAGAATAAAGAATTGATTGGATATACTGGAGGTTCACAAAGCCAACGTTGGGAGGCGGCAAAAAGTGCATCAAAACAATTATTGGATGCTACAACAGGTTACAAATTGGACTATGGAACTCCAGCACCCTTTGAGGAAGCCAAACAAAACTATGAAGACATTTGGCTACAGGGTAATCAAAATCAGGACTTTATTTGGGGTCGTTTGATTGAATCTTTTGGATACGGTTCACGAACCTATCCTGGTGGTGACGAATGGGCACAAGGTCCAGGAATGGTAGCACTCTATCATGGTCCTAACGGCTATCACGAATGGGCGGGGACTACCCCCACCGAAGCACTGATCTCCAAATACAGTTTGGCTGACGGGACACCCTTCGATTGGAACAACCCAGATCATGCTGCTGCACCATATGACCAACGTGAAGCACGTTTCTATTCCACCATCCTTTACGATGGAGGGCCATGGAAACAACGTACCAGTGATGTGGTGAGATATGATAAATTCAATGAGATTCAAACGGGGTATTATACCTTGTCAGATAATAGAATCATCAATGGAGTCGATACTCGACAAGGACCTATTGAAGATTGGAACGGCTCTAGAACTGGCTATTACTTTAGAAAGTTTGCTGACCCTAACACCCCCGCTTCTTGGCCAAAAAATCTACAAAAAATCGATGCTCCTTATATTCGTTATACCGAAGTTTTATTAAACTATGTGGAAGCCAACATCAACTTGGGGAACGATGCCGAAGCACAAACATGGCTTAACAAACTCCGCTTTAGAAATGGTCTGCCCGCAGTTACCGCTGGAGGAAATGACTTACTGGAACTTTATAAAAGAGAACGAGATAAAGAACTCGTCAATGAGGACGCCCGTTTATTTGACATGAAACGGTGGCTGGAAGGAGCAGCCTCCTTAAACAAACCAGTGCAGCAAATTTTAATTCAAGCTACTCAAAAACCCGGAACAAGTTTTACAGACTATAGAAAGGATACCAGTGTTTTTGATTATACTTACAAACCTACCGACATTGTTTTTGAGAATAGAATTTGGCAAGATCATGTTTATTTTATGCCGATCAGTCAAACCGAAATTGACCGTGACCCTTCATTAATTCAAAATCCCGGCTATTAAATAAATCTTTATTATTTACTAATTGAATAACCCTGCATCTCCCTGCCGGGTTATTCTTTTTATTTTAAAATTTAACAAATACCATGCAACGAATCTTTGTCGTACTCCTACTTTTTTTATACTACTCCTGTCAACAAGCACCAAAATCTCTTTTTTCAAAAGTCGCTGCTTCATCTTCTGGAGTGATGTTTAAAAATCAATTGACCGAAACACATAGCTACAACTATTTTACGCATCCATATATGTACTTGGGTGGAGGTGTGGCCGTTGGTGATATCAATAATGATGGTTTGGAGGATCTATTTTTTACTGGGAATATGGTACCCAACAAACTTTATCTTAACAAGGGGAATTTTCGTTTTGAAGACATCAGTAAAAGTGCTGGATTGGCTGGTGACGGTCGCTGGTATTCGGGGGTTAGTATGGTGGACATCAACCAAGACGGCTATCTGGACCTCTATATTTCTGTTGCAGGAAAAAACCCACCCCATAACAATGTCTTGTACATCAACAATAAAGACAACACCTTTAGCGAACAAGCAAAGAAATACGGAATCGACTGCGAAGGAATCAGCATGCAATCCACTTTTGTTGATTACGACCAAGATGGAGATTTGGATTTGTATGTCGCCAACTATCCTCCTACG
>CBFIJI010000143.1:0-4241 GCA_965662885.1 Flavobacteriaceae bacterium
CATTCATTGCTTTAGTAAAGAAAAGGTAGAAGATGAGCTGATCAACACACTTCGAATAGGAGCTTTGACTTGGTCGTTTTACGTCAACTATCTACTTGTTGGGATTGCAACACTTATTTTTTATGATGAGTATTACTTTACGTTTATGGTGGCCAATATTTTCACCCTACTTATTCTCTTTAATCTTAGGTTTCACTATCAATTAGGGAAACATTATCGTTCCTAGATGAAGAATAATATTAAATTATATCGTGTTAAACATCAGTTGTCCCAAGAGGAACTTTCGAAAATCTTAGAGGTGTCACGTCAAACGTTAAGTTCGATTGAAAATAACAAGTATTTTCCTTCTTTGGAGTTGGGATTAAAAATGGCACAAATATTAAAATGCCGGGTAGAAGATCTTTTTTCGCTTTAATATCAAGATGTTTATTTTACCGATTTGCCTTTTTAAAAGAAGATTTTTCTAAAAATTAATTGAAACCCTCCCTATATTTCTTTTCAAGTAAAATCAACTTTTTTAATTGTGTTTTAATACGTTCTTTATCCGTTTCAAAAGCATCATAAGTTAATTGGAAACTCATTTCAAAATGATCAATTTTAACTTTAGAGTGTTTTTCCGTATTGTCATAAGTCAACACTAAAGTCAACTCTTTATTGGCATATGTGGTAAGGATATCTTTCATCCATTCCCAATCTAGCTCATTAAATTCTTCTATATCCGTTGTTTTGATTTCAATTTTATTTACTTCAAGCTGTCCAAAGGAGAAAGCAGAAACAAAAAGAAAAATAAGTAATACAATAATGTTTTTCATAGTGTTGTTGCTAAGTGCTAATTATTCGAAAGTAATGGGTTAATTTAAAAATAGTTAATGTTACTCATGTTGTCCAATTACTTTTCAAGATAGTTTTTTATTTCTTTTTGATTATTAAATTTTAATGAATTATAATTTTCACTATCCCCTTTTGCAATTGATAATGTTTCCCATTTTTCACCACATATTATTTTACCAATCATCACAATTTGTCCAATATGGTAGGAATAATGACAGAGTTGTCTATTAATGCATTCTATAACCGTATGTCCTTCGTTTCTTATAAAACAAATCTTATTTAAATCTTCACTTGAGAGGTTTTCAAGAGTGTCAAACAATACTTTCCATCCTTCATTCCAAACAATGAGTAGTTCAGTTTTAGTTTTAATAGTGTCTATGAACTCATCATCCCTATTCCTCCATTCCTTTTCTCCGTCAGAGTTTAAAAAATCAGTCCATCTCGAAACCATATTCCCACTTAGGTGTTTTACTATTGTGTTTATAGAATTGGTTGCTGAATTTGATTTAAAACAAAGTTGGGTTTCAGGAATTTGTTCTATTGTTTTTTCACCTAATTCTTTATAATAGTTAAACTGTACTATTGATGATTTTAAAAATGAAGTATCCATATCTAAAATTATAAAATTTGTTATTACTTATTTTTGGATAGGAGTAACAAACACTCGATCCTATTCCACAGTCACTGATTTTGCTAAATTTCTTGGTTGATCCACATTACAGCCCCTACTCACCGCGATATGATAGGAGAGAAGTTGGAGAGGAATTGTAGCTAAAAGAGGGGTAAAATATCGGGAACATTCAGGAATTTCGATGCAGTGATCGGATAATTCGCGAATGACGCTATCTCCTTGGCTTACAATAGCAATGATTTTCCCCTTTCTGGATTTTATTTCCTGAACATTGGATACAATTTTATCATAATTTCCTTTTTTAGTAGCAATAACAATCACTGGCATATGTTCGTCAATTAAGGCAATAGGACCGTGTTTCATTTCAGCTGCAGGATAACCCTCGGCATGGATATAGGAAATTTCCTTAAGTTTTAAGGCTCCTTCTAAAGCTACTGGAAAGTTTAAGCCTCTCCCTAAATACAAACAGTTAGCAACCTCAAAATAAGTAGAGGCGATATCTTCTATGATTTTGGTGTCTTTTAAAAAGTCCGATATAAGGTTGGGGATCTCGTTTAATTCCTCTAAAAGTAGTCCACTTTCCTCAGCAGAAAGTTTACTTTTGAGTTGACCCATTTTTATGGCGAGTAAAATTAAGACGGTTACTTGTGTGGTAAAGGCTTTGGTGGAGGCCACCCCAATTTCGGGTCCTGCATGTGTATAAATTCCAGCTTGGGTTTCTCGAGCGATGGAGGCTCCAACGACATTACAAATTCCAAAAATAAAAGCGCCCTTTTCTTTGGCGATTTTTATTGCTGCCAGAGTGTCAGCTGTTTCTCCAGATTGAGAAATGGGGATGACGATATCGTCCTTGTTAATGATGGGATCACGATAACGAAATTCAGATGCATACTCAACTTCTACAGGAAGTTGTGCCAAACTTTCTATCAAATATTCACCAACCAAACCAGCATGCCAAGAGGTACCACACGCAACGATGATGATGCGATTAGCCGCTAAAAACTTTTCTTGATGAGCACTAAAACCACTCAATTGTATTTTTCCAATCTGACTCTGGATTCGACCTCTGAGGGTGTCCCGAACTGCTTTAGGCTGTTCGAAGATCTCTTTTAACATAAAATGAGCATAGCCTGATTTTTGAATATTTTGCAAACTCCATTGCAATTCCTCAATAAACGGATCAATATCCAGATCACTTTGAATGTTTTTTATTTGAAGTTCTTGATCTAACCGCAATACGGCCATTTCGTGTTCTTCCAGATAAACAACGTTTTTGGTGTATTCAATAAAGGGAGTTGCATCTGAAGCAATAAAGAATTCATCCTTGCCTATACCAATAGCCAGTGGACTTCCCAATCGGGCTGCAACTAAGGTGTCAGGTTCTAGTCGATCAAAAATCACAATTCCATACGCTCCCTCAACTTGATTTAGTGCCTTTTGAACGGCTTTTTGAAGCGTACTTTTCTCTTGATTTTGGATATTTTCGATCAAATTGACCAAAACTTCAGTATCGGTATCGGAACTGAAGGTGTACCCTCGGGTAATCAATTCTTTTTTGAGTACTTCATAATTTTCAATGATGCCATTGTGAACCAAAACTAAACGTCCATTATTGGAACAGTGCGGATGTGCATTGGTTTGATTGGGTTCCCCGTGGGTGGCCCAGCGGGTATGTCCAATACCCATAGTAGCTTCCATGTTGGACTTCTGATCAAGAACAGCTTTTAATTCGCTAACCTTTCCCGCTACTTTATAACACTGAATTTCAGTGTCTTTACAACTACAAATTCCTGCACTGTCGTAGCCGCGATATTCTAACCGACTCAGGCCTTCTAATAAAATAGGTAATGCCTGTCTTTTCCCTAAATATGATACGATTCCACACATAATTAATGTTTTATAACCATTTGAATTTCTTTTGCGTTAAACCCGTTTTTTTGATAGAATTCAACATTTTGTTCATTACTGTTTAGCATGGTTTTATAACACCCTATTTTTTGGGATTGCTGAACAAGCATTTCAAGGAGTGCTTTTCCAACCCCTTTTCCTTGCGCTTTGGGGGTAATGACGAGGTCTTCAATTAGTCCTGCTTTCCGATTGGTTTTTTGGATCACATAAAGAGTGGCAGTACCAATAATTTCATAGTTGTCTGTAGCCACATAACAGTAGCAATTTGTTTGATGTAAAAAAGATTCTTGAACGGCATTTGTAAGGGGGATTTGAAAAGCTTTACAAAGCAATGTATTGACACTTCCAAGATCCTTGGGGAGTATTCTTCTGATAACTAGGGTCATTAATTTGGGAGAGGATTTGAGTGTTGATGTTTAAGATTTTAGGGAGAATTTTATTTTAAAAGGATAACTTTTTTGTTCTAAGTTCAAAATTTTGACCTAAATACACTTTTCGGACCATTTCATCTTCTGCCAATTCCTCTGGTGTTCCAGCTTTTAGAATACTTCCTTCAAACATTAAGTAGGTTTTATCTGTTATAGCGAGTGTTTCTTGAACATTATGATCGGTAATAAGAATTCCAATATTTTTATTTTTTAAGTGAGCCACAATTCGTTGAATATCTTCAACTGCCACAGGGTCAACGCCCGCAAAAGGTTCATCCAACAAAACAAATTTTGGATCGGTCGCCAAAGCTCGTGCAATTTCTGTTCGACGACGTTCCCCTCCGGAGAGCAAGTCTCCTCGGTTTTTGCGTATATGCGTAAGCCCAAATTCTTCTAGGAGTTCATCAGTTTTTTCCAGTTGTTCTTTTTTACTCAATTGGGTT
>CBFIJI010000144.1:0-4211 GCA_965662885.1 Flavobacteriaceae bacterium
GAGGAGTTATGGGAGAAATTGGGGAATAAAAAAACACTTTCCCATGAACCTTTTCCAGTTCACGATGAAACCTATTTAGTGGAAAACAGTAAAAATTATCCTGTTTCGTTCAATGGAAAAATGCGTTTTACCCTTGAATTATCTTTAGAACTCGAACGAAAAGAAATAGAAATTGCTGTACTTGCGGACGCTCGAACACAAGAATATCTTCAGGGAAAAACACCCAAAAAATTAATTATTGTCCCCAATAAAATCATAAACATTGTTTTCTAATGAATGTCATAAACCCAGAAATTATCGGCTTAATAGCAGCGACTTTAACGACTGCTTCTTTTGTGCCTCAGGTATTTAAAATATGGAAACATCGAAAAACTGATGGTGTTTCTTTAAGTATGTACGTTGTAATGTTTATTGGAGTGATTTTATGGCTTTCCTATGGGGTTATGATAAACAGTATTTCAGTAATCATCGCCAATTCCGTTACAGCTGTGTTACAATTGGTCATTATTTATTCTAAGTTAACAGTTAAAACCTAATCTAATTTTATTCTTATGGGATCTTATTATTTATTAATTATTGCCATTTCATTAGTGAGTATGTGGGTCAGTAGTACCCTAAAAAAGAAATTTAAGTTCTATTCAAAAACACCGCTTAGTAATGGGCTTTCGGGTAAAGAAATTGCAGAGCAAATGTTAATGGATCACGGAATACGTGATGTTCAGGTGGTTTCAACTCCCGGAATGTTGAGTGACCATTATAACCCTAAAACAAAAAAAGTAAATCTTAGTGAGGGGGTTTACAACCAACGTAATGCAGCAGCAGCTGCTGTTGCAGCTCATGAATGTGGGCATGCAGTACAACATGCTCAAGGGTATGAATGGCTTCAGTTACGTTCTACCTTAGTCCCGATGGTAAGCGTTGCCTCAAACTTATCCATGTTTGTTATTATCGGTGGTTTAGTGTTGATGCAGCTTGTTCCGTTTGGATATACTGTAGCATTGTTTGGCTTGTTTCTTTTTGGTTTGGGCACCCTCTTTAGTTTTGTGACACTTCCTGTTGAATACGATGCTAGTCATCGTGCTTTAGCTTGGCTAGAAAGAAAACGAGTGGTGACTCGTAATGAATTAGAAGGCGCTAAGGACGCCTTAAAATGGGCGGCAAGAACTTATGTAGTTGCTGCTTTATCTTCACTAGCTACTTTAGCTTATTTTGCTTTCCAAGTTTTTGGTGGCAGGCGTGACTAATGGCTAAATGTGAAGCTGTCGATCTAATTGTTGTTGTAACGAAATAAATGTTTCTGTTCTTGATATTCCTTCAATAGATTGTATTTTATCGTTCAATACATTCATCAAATGTTCATTGTCCTGACATAAAATTTTAATAAAAATACTCCAGTCACCAGTAGTGTAATGACATTCTATAATTTCAGGAATCCTTTTTAGTTGTTTTACGGCCTCTGGATTTCGCATAGCCTTATCCAAATAAACACCAATAAAGGCAACTGTTTTATAGCCCAAAACTTTCGGATTGATGATAATTTCTGATCCAGAAATGACGCCTGATTTTTCAAGTTTTTTAAGACGTTGATGAACTGCTGCCCCTGAAATTTGAGCTGCTTTTGAGATGATATTGATAGAGGTTCGAGCTTCTTTCATTAATGCTCTTAAAATAATTTTATCGATACCATCAATGATAATTGCTTCGTTGGTAATTTTCATTTATTAGGGTTTTAAAAAAATTTGTTTTTATTTTTTAACAAATAAAGTAAATTTACCTAATATTTTTAACCAATAAGTTGTTATGGAAAACAAAATGCAATTAATGGGTAGCCTCTTTATGGTGATAAGTGTGGTATTAGGAGCATTGGCGAGTCATGCTTTGGAACGTATCATTTCGATGGAAGCCATTCGCTCTTTTGAAGTGGGGGTCCGCTATATGCTTTATCATGGTCTGGCACTTCTTATTTTATCAATGATCAATTACCCAAGCAAGGTCCATCAAAAAAGAGTGTTTTTTTTGATTGTTCTAGGAGTATTGCTCTTTTCTGGGAGTATTTTTCTATTGAGCTTAAAAGCGGTAATTCCTTTTTCAGTTCAATTTGTGGGTCCTGTAACGCCTGTCGGAGGAATATGTTTAATTATAGCCTGGTTACTTAACATTCAAGCCATTCGATCCATTAAAAAGTAAACCTTTTTAGGTCTGATTATTTGAGATGTATTTTTCAATAGCCATGGTCATTGACGGTGTTTCTGGAGTTGGTGCTTTGATGTCGATACGAAGTTTGGCAGCGTCAGCAGCTTTTATTGTTGTATTTCCATAAACAGCTATTCTAGTATCGTTTTGTTCAAAATCTGGAAAATTTTCGAATAAGGAAGAAATTCCCGAAGGGCTAAAGAAGACCAATACATCATAATAAACATCTCTCAGGTCGGATAAGTCACTAATGACTGTCTTGTAAAGTTGCGCTCTTTGCCAGTTAATTCCCATTTGGTCAAGGGTTGTGGGAATTGTTGGGGTCAAAACGTCTGAAGTAGGGAGTAAATAACGCTCCGCTTTAAATTTTTGAAAAACACTTTCCAAATCTTTAATACTGCGCTCTCCTACATAAATCTTCCGTTTTCTGTAAACAACATATTTTTGAAGATAAAAAGCTACAGCTTCCGACTGGCAAAAATACTTTGTAGAGTCTGGAACTTTATACCGCATTTCTTCACTAATTCTAAAAAAATGATCTACTGCATTACGACTTGTCAAAATAATATTATCAAAATTTTTAAAGTCAATTTTCTGTAATCGTACATCCTTTGCAGTAACTCCTTCCACATGAATAAAGGGACGAAAATCTATGCTTAATTTATGCTTTTCTTTCAGTCGAACATACGGTGATTTTTCTGACAGAGGCTCAGGCTGAGAAACCAAAATGGTCTTCACTTTCATAGGTTTATATTTACAATTTAGTTTCTACAACAATCAAATAGAACCATACCCAAGGTGTCAATTTGACCATGCAAAGATAAAAAATTATATAAACAAAATCTCCGATATTATTTTTTAAATATCCGAACAGTACACTTACATGTGTAATGAGATATAGAAAAAGGACGAGTCCGCTGATGAAGTAAAAAAAGGTACTATTGAGACTTGTGTAATGATAGATCATTAAAAGAACCAGTAGTAATATACCCAATAAAATGTTGTAGGTAAATAGTTTAAATAAACTTTGTTTTATTTCATTTTGATTACCGATAACTCGAAAGACTCCTTCAACAAAAAAAATACGAACAATTATTAAAAACATCATTAAGAGTGCAACATAAAAGAATTCAAATAAATAAAATTGAAATCCTTCAGCTGACTCAAGGAGGAAATAAAGCCACAACATTAAGCTGCTTGTTACAATCAGAAAACCTCCTATATTAAAGGCTTGAAAAATAAATTTAAACTGACCATTAAAATAACTAGTGAGGTAGGAGTCCATTTTTAAAAAATAGAAAAGCCTTTGGAATTGTGATTTAAACTTCCAATGCAGCAATGCAATAATTAAAAAATTAAAAAAGAAGACTGCTGTGATCCAATCTTGATTTTCGTAGAATTTAAGGCTCCATTCTTTCATCCCAACAAAAATAAGCTATTTAGTAAAAAGATATTCATTACAAATATCATTGTTGCACCTCCTTTTTATTATTTTTACTCGCTTATTTTATGGAAAAAACATTAATCATCATCCCAACCTACAATGAGATTGAAAATATCGCAGAACTTTTAGCGACAGTTTTTTCATACAATAAAACAGTTGATGTCCTTGTGGTTGACGATAGTTCTCCAGACGGTACGGCAGCGTCAGTCAAATCATTGATGGGGAATTATCCGAAACGTTTATTTTTAGAAGAACGACCAGAGAAAAAAGGATTAGGAATAGCATATACCTATGGTTTCAAATGGGCTTTAAAACGGAACTATCAATTTATTTTTGAAATGGATGCAGATTTTTCTCATGACCCTAAAGAAATTCAGCCGATGAAGGATCTTTTACTAAATAGCTGTGACGTTGTTGTGGGCTCTCGCTATTTAAATGGCGTCAATGTTGTGAATTGGCCCTTGGGAAGAATTTTACTCTCTTATTTTGCTTCAAAATACGTTCGAATGATTACTGGTATGCCTCTCACTGACGCTACTGCTGGTTTTGTTGGTTATAAAAGGGATGCTTTAGA
>CBFIJI010000145.1:0-4199 GCA_965662885.1 Flavobacteriaceae bacterium
AATATTTTTTAGGCGAGCGACTTGTACCATAGACCTTATATCCTTGTTTTACCAAGTGAAGTGCCGTAGCTTTTCCTAGTCCAGAGGAGGCGCCTGTAATAATTACAACCTTTGACATCTAAGCATATTTAAATTAAAAAGGGCAAGCGATCTACATCACATCGCTACAACCATCTACCCTTGCTGCGTTCCCGCCCTGGGGGATTTGATAGGAGCTGATTGTGCAGGACTTGCCCGATGCAAATATACACCCTTCCATGTTTTCAACAAGTCTTTTAAATTGTTTATTTATGTCAGTACTCCAATTCATAGTTGATGGATTGATCTTCAAACTTCTGACAAAAAGTTTAAAGTTATATCCCAATTAGTCACCGACTAAATGCTTAATTTTACAAAAATAACATTAAATGAAAGCTCTTTTTCTACTTTTAATCCCGTTTGTTTTTCTTAAATGTGGGGGTGATATGGACTCGAATTTTAAACTTGACGTTGTTGTAAAAAAAAATAAACTTCAATGGGGTGATACGATAAGGCTCAAGATAAAAAACAAAAAAAACATCCCAATAAAAACTGTTAACTATCGTTTAAACGGGGAGGCAGTGGAAGATGTTTTTGTTTTAAAAGAGGAACCCTTAGGAAAACATAACATAGAAGCTGTGGTATCATATGATGATCAACAGCTTAGGCTTCAAAAACCAATTACTATCGTTGCAGACACTCCACCCCAACTTTACACTTATTCCATAGTTAACGAATATCCGCATGATGAAAAGGCTTACACCCAAGGCCTCGAATTTGATGACGATATTCTCCTTGAGAGTACGGGACTAAGAGGCCAATCGTCGTTGCGTAAGGTAAACTTTAAAACTGGAGAAATTATAGAGAACAAACCCCTAGACGATAGTTATTTTGGCGAAGGATTAACCATTATCAACGAAATGATTTATCAATTGACATGGCAATCAAAATTGGGATTTATTTATAACAAAGAAGATCTTCAATTAATTCGTTCTTTTCCCTTTGAAAAAAGTCAAGAAGGTTGGGGACTTTGTAATGATGGTAATGTCTTGTATAAATCCGACGGAACAAATACAATTTGGCTATTGGATGCTAATTCTCAAAAGGAAATTGGGAACATTCAAGTTATGACCAACAAAAGAGCCCTAAACAAACTCAATGAGTTGGAATGGGTTGATGGAAAAATATATGCCAATACCTATCAATTTGAAAAAGAAGTGGCCGTCATTATTGATCCTAAAAGTGGAAAAGTTGAAGGGGTGATTGATTTTACAGGATTAAAAGATAAGGTTAATCAACATTCTGAATTGAATGTTCTCAACGGTATTGCTTACCACCCCAAAAGAAAAACATTTTTTGTGACTGGAAAAAACTGGAGTACGTTATTTGAAGTAAAAATTGAAGAAAATAATGGTCAATAAATTTACGCAGTACCACACCGTTGAAAGTAAGCATTTGGATGAATTAAATCATGTCAACAATATTCAATACCTTCATTGGAGTCAAGAAATTGCCAAAGCACATTGGGAATCTTTAATAGCATCACTTGAGACACAAACTGGGATTTGGATGGTTCGCAATCATCGTATTGAATATCGTCTTGAAGCCAAAGAAAAGGATATCATTCGAGTTGAAACCCATGTAAATTCCGTAAGAGGTCCACTATCCAATCGTGTGGTATCATTTTACAATAACACGACTCAAAAACTTTTAGTTCACTGCCAAACCCAATGGTGTTATATTGATCTAAATCTTAAAAAAGCATTGACTATTCCTTCCGAAATTGAATATCTTTTTTTAAATAAAAATAAAATATAGCTTTTTACGTTTCACCAGACAAACTGATTTGTTAAACCTAATGCCTTTACATAATTAGGAATTGCACTTTTATATAATCCTCTATTTATCCCTTTCTTTTATTCTATTTTAAGAAAATACAACTAAAAAGAGTCCTCTTAAACTTTAAAATATAAGCATTGATGTAGCCTAAATCTTATAAAAAAATTTAATGATTTTAATCGATTATAAATAAAATTTCTATTGGCAGTAATGTTTTCTTGTGAGGATTTTATTTACTAAAAAAAAATCTTGAAATTCCGCTGCAACATAAGAAAAACTTAATGTTTAAGCTTATCTAGATTTTTTAAATAAACATAATAAAAAAACAATTTCTGTAATTTTTTTTTGACCTACACCTCAATATGAAAATCAAAATAAATACATCAAAAAGAATCTAACTTATATTTGTAATGAAAGGTTCACAATAATAATATTTAAAAAATAGAACCATTCATATTTATTTTTTTTTGACGTTATAAGCCGATTTAAAATATAGCCCCACACTAAATTTACCCCAAATCAGCAATGAAAAATTTCTTTTTTTTAATTCCTGTTGTTTTATTGTCATCGATACTTTTTGCTAATATATCGCTTGATTCAAATGATAAGATCACTACTTCAACACCTTTACCAATACCACTTTCAGGGGTTGATGATTTTTCTAAAACATTACTCCCCAATACATTAGAAATAAATTTCAGTGTTCACAATCGATCCTTGTCCTGGGAAAACATCAACAGCAACCCATCAACAGTTACCCCTACAGGCTATGAATTTCACTTCAATACTGATGGGGACAAGGAAGGTTGGAAAAACTACAGTAGTGTAAATACAGAAGTTAAAGATGGTATCTTAATCTTGAGGACCACAACTAACGCTGGCTATACAGGGCTAGTGATGTACAATGAAAGAGAAATAAATACAGCTAATGCAGAATATGCTCATATAGTTTTTAAAACGGATAATACAAAACTAAAAACAGTACGCATAAGGAACAACAATCAATTTTCCAACCCTGAAGTAGAAAAAAGCGTTACTCAATACAGCGATTATAAAACGTATGATTTTAATTTAAAAAATAGTAGCCCTTGGACTGGAACCGTCAACAAAGCTGAAATTTATTTTATTACAGATGAATCCACTGGTTTTACGAGTAGTGAGGTAATAGCTCATATAGACAAAATCATCTTTAACAATAGTCCTTTCCTAGCTCCCGAACAGCTAAGCTATTCCGTTTCAAAAACTGTCGTTAATCAGGGAGTCAACGGAAACTCCGTTTCTCCTACCATTAATTGGCATAACAATCCTAATCGTGAATTTTCCATTCAACCACCAACACAAGGAATTTCAATTGATAAAAATTCAGGGATCATTAGTTGGGATGCTACTTTGCCGAATGGCAAATACAATCTTACCGTTACGGCTTCGAGTACCACGGGAAGTGTTACCACAATCTATAGTATCAGAAAGGGGCTACTAAAACCCTCAGATTTGGGTTATCAACCCAATACATCAACATTCGAATACAATGAAACAGGAAACTCTGTAAACCCAACAATTGACTGGAACGGTGAGGAAGGGGCATATATTGTAAGTCCGGTCATTACTGGAATATCTATTAACAACAGTGGAGTCATTAATTGGGAATCTAACCTATTTCCAGGAACCTATCCCCTCACCATAACTGCCTCCAATACCGTAGGAGTAGCTACCACAACCTATACTGTGGTGAAAAACTCAAGCTTAAACAGCCTAAAATTCACTCCAGATGAATCCATTCAGGAAAATCCACTAGCAGGAAATTCCGTTACCCCTACCATTAACTGGAACACTAGCACTGGTACATTTGAATTAAATTCTCCCACCACAGAAATCACTATAGATCAAAATTCAGGGCAGATCAATTGGACAGCTTCTTTGGGAATCGGCACCTATGTAGTAACTGTAACCGCTAAGAATACCGTAGGAAGTTTTTCGGTACCCTACACCATAAAAATAGGTTATTCTGAAATTGAAAAAATCAAACAAAAATACCTCCAATGGATTTTTGGGGATAATCCTGATTTCGATAACAACCAAAATTTATCTGACCGCTATTACGTCACAACCTATAGGCCTACAATAAATCTTTCCGATTGGAAATGGAAATTTGACAACCCTGGGGCAAAGTATGATTTTAAAGGAACTACCGATCAAAATGAAATTGATCGTAGTGACTTCCAAAAGATAACACAGAGTCATTTGTTTTTCTATGCGATGAAATATCACGTAGAAGGTCCAAGCAATAGTCAAAAAAACGATCACTATAAAAGTCCTGAGCTATTAGATAAAATTTTTAAAAT
>CBFIJI010000146.1:0-4162 GCA_965662885.1 Flavobacteriaceae bacterium
CTCCATAAATCCACGTTGACCAAGACCTTTTATCCAAGGTACGTGTGCATAGCTATAGAAAGCAATACGATCAGGTAATAGTTGTTGTGTCTTTTCAATGGTTGCCTGAACATCCTCTAACCGTTGTTTGGGTAAACCAAAAACCAAGTCATGGCTAATGGACGTATAACCGATAGCGCGCGCAGCTTTAGTAACTGATTTGACTGTGGTAAAAGTTTGTTCTCGGTGAATGGCTTTTTGTACATGTGGAGCATAGCATTGCACTCCAAAAGACACCCTTCGAAAACCAAGACGGTAAAGTGTTTTTAGATGGGCTGCTGAAGTTGTATTGGGATGGGCTTCAAAGCCAAAATGGAAATTGGGATGTTTTTTTGCCTTTTTAAAAAGCCCTAAAATCAACTGTTCCAATTGGGAAGGAGTAAAAAAAGTAGGGGTCCCGCCTCCTAAATGAATTTCTTTAATGAGGGGAATAGCTGTAAACAGTTCCCTATAGATGTTCCACTCATTGAGAAGGGAATCAATATAAGGGGAAGCAACTTCCTGACGTTGGGTGATGCGTTTATGGCAACCACAAAAAGTACACAATTGTTTACAAAAGGGAAGATGAATGTATAGACTAATCCCTTCTGTTGCGTTAGTTTTATTAAAGGTTTTAATAAGCTGTGTTTTCCATTGACTGAGATCAAAAGAAGCGGGGTTCCAATAGGGAACTGTAGGATAGCTCGTATATCGAGGACCCGGAATATTGTATTTGGTGATTAGGTCTATTTCCATCTGTCTAAGATTCCGTATAAACGTGCAAACTATCGTTTGCTGTTGGTAAATAGCTCATCCCAAGATAGGTAAATACAATGGCTAAAACGCCTATAACCACAAACCACGATAGTTGTTTTTTGGTAATAAATTTTAGATTCCTTGCATGTAAATAGGTGGCAAAAATAAGCCAGCTCACCAAGGCCCAATTTTCTTTGGGATCCCAACCCCAATAATTACTCCAAGCCATTTGACCCCACCAAGCACCCAATAAAAGACCTAAGGTTAACAATAAAAATCCAAATTTTGTCACCGAATAGGTCACCGAACTTAAATCAACAAGCTGTTGCTTTCCCAAACGGGGAGAGGTCTTAATCCCATTAGGATAAAAGAAGTAAAGTAAAGCGCTAATTCCAGCAATAAACAAAGCACCATAGGCTAAGAAATACGAAATGACATGAGGAATAAATAACCATGTTTGAAGTGCCGGTGGTAAGGCAATAATTTCAACATCTCGTTGAGATAAAGCATAACCGAAAATAAAGAGAACACCCAAATTGGAAAGGACACACAACAGGGGGATTTTTAGACGAATGGAAAGAAATACATGCACCAAGGAAACCGTCCATCCAGCAAAAATAAGTGACTCATAAAGTGTCTTAAAGGGAGGGCGGCCTGCAGCAATCCATCGTCCTACAATTAAAAGAGTACAACATATAAAGGCACTATAAAAAAGGAGATGAATATTTTTTGAAAGAAACTTGTGGGTAAAAAAAAGAGAAGAAACATACCCCAAAAAAGCCAACAAATAGAGCAGGCATGTACCTTGAAAAAGGGGGCTACTGTAGTAGAAATTTTCAATCATTTGTACGATTTAATTTAGGAGAATAAAACATCAAACCCACCCCACAAAGAAGGAGAACAAAACCTAGATAGATGACATAAAGACCGGGTTCACGACTCACTCCAATCCCAGAATAAGTAGGACGGTTCGGGTCAAAATCTGTTTGGTAAAACCGATAGCCTTTATAGATAAAAGGGGTATTTACCTGAACATTGCCTTCCTTGACAACTTGACCCGCTGCATTAAGAATAGACAAACGGCTTTTCCAATATTTGGTTTCCATCTGACGGGTCGAGGCTAAAGCTAAAAAATAAGGAGCTCCCTCCAAATGCACCAAAGCCTCTTGACGCCCTTTAGGAGGAACAAGATGATGTGTTGCCAGTACTTGGTCACCATAATCAATGGAAACCGTTGCTAAAGGATTAACAAGGGAATCGTTTTCTTTTTTGGGTACAGAAACTAAACCTCTTGCATTGGGAAATAGATGCATAATTTGAAAGTAGGCCTCCTGTCGTCCCTCAAATAAATATGGATAATTTAATAACAAGCTATCCTTTGTAATGGCGTCTTGGGTTATCCGATAAACATCACGTTCTTTTCCAACAAACAACAAGCCGTTACCACTATTAAATGTATACATAAATTCTAAACCAATACGCTCCTGTATTTCAGTGAGTTCCATGTTTTCATTGACTTCATGTTTGGCACTGATATAGACCTTTTTTTTAATGCCTGGACCATAGATGGTCAGTTGAAGGGCTGGGTTTCCATTATGCAGTACCCCATTGGTATATTGTTTTGTTATGGGATCGTATTGAAGATCATCATAAAAGCGATTCACATAGAGGCTGTAATTCGATTCTGGAATGTTAAAACGTTGCCCTACACGAACATTTAAAACACCTTTTGTCTCTTTTTCATGATTGTTTGGATTCCTCCAAGAAATCGTGTGCTCCTTAGTTGCTTTTTGTTGGGCGAGGATTGTCTTATGTTCTGGTTTCAATCCCCATGTAAACTCAATATTAGAAAATCCATAGGGATCATGGATACTATTGTATCCTTCATAATTAGCGCGCATCTGTAATTTTTGTTCGCCATTGACTGTTTTAATTTTTCCAATTAATATTGGATCTTCGGGAAGGGAATCTATTTGCGTTTCATTTTCAATATATGACCAGGTATGATTTGGGTAAAAAGAGTTAACCGACAAGGAAATAGCTGTCCCAAATATTTTTTGTTTCTTTCCTACTTGGAGTGGAAAAGTGGTTACAATTTCTGGTTTCCCCCCTCCCTTACGCCATAATTGAATTCGGTAATCCGGAGCGAATTTTTCAGAAGAAAAAGAATCTAGGCGCACCTTAAAATCCAAGGTCTTTTTGTCTTTCAGTAAATTGGTATTCCTCCAGAACAACTGTACGTTATTTTCTTTTTTACCTACTTCCAAATGCATGATCCCACGTAAACCATAAAAGAAATCGGTCCATACTCCAACAAAAATCAAAACTATACTAAGATGAGCAAGTAAAAAGGACCAATTGTTACGATACTTTTTTCGAAGTAAACTTACGGTAAGCAGGCTTAAAGCCAACAGGATAAAAGCAGCAACAAACCACCAGGAATAATAAATTTCATGGAGACTACAAAAAACAACTACTTTACCCCAAAAGGTTCCAAACATTTCTTGATAGTTTGGTGGTGGGCCATTTTGAGGGATAAATGTTCCCAACAAGGTTCCAACAGTTAAAACAAAGAGATTAACTAAAGCAAAAAAAGGAGTTGCAATCCAACGACTTAATGATTTACAAACAAAAAGCAGTGTCGTCAATAAAAGGGCACTTGCAAAAAGAGCACCTTGCCAAATCCCAAAAGTAGACTCCCCCCATTCATAATTTTTATAGGCCAACTGAGCGGCCATTAAAAGGATTAATAGGAGCCCCCCAACAGCTTTAAAACCGGTCCATTCATTCTCCATTTTTTTTGGTGATGCTTCTGCCATAAATGATCTTTTAGTCGGTTTTAATAAGGGTTTTAAAATCAATTCGCTCCCATTCCAATACTTTATTTTTGGCCAGTTCTATGGCCTTTTCATTTTTAGAAAGCGTTAAAAAAGTAGTGATATCTTTCTGTGCTGAATCAACAGCCCCTAACTGTTCATGAATAAAAGCTCGATTAAAATACGCTTGTTCCATTTCAGGAGCATGATCTATACAAAACGTAAATTCAATAAGAGCCTCAGGGAATTTTTCCATTTCAAAAAGAACAACACCTTTGTTAAAATGGGCTGCTAAAAGCAATGGAGCCAATTGTATTGCTTGATTTAGATCAGACAAAGCATTCTCATAGCGTTCAAAGCTGCGATAAATCATGGCGCGGTTGGTCAGGTATTCTGGATTTTTCGGCTCCAATTCCACAGCGGACTCAATGTCGGCCAAAGCCTGAATGGGTTGTTCCATCATCATAAAAATGGTGGAACGCTCTGCATAGAGTTTAGCACTTTGTGGATGATTATCAATCATGGTAATCAGTTCTTGTAAACGCTGCTTTTGATGTGTCGATTGGTTGTGG
>CBFIJI010000147.1:0-4144 GCA_965662885.1 Flavobacteriaceae bacterium
GACTAAAATCAATCAGTTCTTGATTATGATCTAGTTTCCCACGATGGGCTAAACCTCTTGTCCATGCAAAAATAGAAGCTATAGGGTTCGTTGAGGTTTCTTTTCCTTGTTGATGTTGTCTAAAGTGTCGAGTGACAGTACCGTGGGCTGCCTCTGCTTCCATGGTGATACCATCAGGTGTAACCAATGTTGAAGTCATCAATCCTAATTATCCAAATCCTTGGGCAACGGTATCAGATTGTACATCACCATCATAATTTTTACAGGCCCAAACAAATCCACCACTCCATTTCATAGCGGCAGCAACCATATCGTCAATTAGACGGTGTTCATAGGTTATCCCTGCTTTTGCGAAAGCCTCCTTAAATTCATTGTCAAAAACTTCTTGGAATACATCTTTAAAACGACCATCATAAGCTTTTAGGATAGTGTTCTTTGTGGAGAGATATAATGGCCATCCTTTGGAAAGTGCACGGTTCATACAAGAACGTGCAAAACCATAAATGGAGGAATCAATGTTATACATGCTCATGGCTACCCCATTTTCTTGAAAATGATACACTTCCCATGTTTTTGGGGTACTTCCATCATCAGGGGTAAAGGTCATTGTTAATTTTCCTTTCCCTGTGGTTACGGTGTCAGCAGCTTTATATTGATCTCCAAAGGCGTGACGTCCAATACAGATCGGTTTGGTCCAGCCTTGAACATAACGCGGTACGTTTTTCATGATAATAGGCTCACGGAAAACGGTTCCACCTACAATATTTCTTATGGTTCCGTTTGGAGAACGCCACATGTTTGAGAGTGAAAATTCAACCACACGATCTTCATCAGGGGTAATGGTGGCACATTTAATACCAACATTGTATTTGTTGATTGCATTTGCAGCATCAATAGTGATTTGATCATTAGTAGCATCTCGTGAAGTGATGGATAAATCAAAGTATTTAATATCCAAATCTAGGTAGGGTAAAATCAATTGATCTTTTATGAATTTCCAAATAATTCTGGTCATTTCATCACCATCTATTTCTACAACGGGATTGGCAACTTTTATTTTTGACATTTTATTTAAATTTTGGTTTCGAGCGCAAATATACGATATAGATTGTTTTTGCTTTTAAAGGCTTTTTAGAAATACAAAAAAAAACCGCCATTTGGCGGTTTTTTTGATTTAGTTCGTTCTTTTTTCTTTGATTCTTGCTTTTTTACCTCGAAGATTTTTAAAGTAGTAAATACGTGATCGACGCACTTTTCCTTTTTTATTAACTTCTATTTTTTGCAAGGCTGGCATGTTGATTGGGAAAATTCTTTCGACTCCCACAGTACCAGAAATTTTTCGAATAGTAAAGTTTTTTGATAAGCCCTGACCTTTAATCTGGATGACAACTCCTTTAAAAAACTGAGTTCTTACTTTTTCACCTTCACGGATTTCATAATAAACAGTAAGGGTATCTCCTGCAGCGAAGTCTGGAAAGTCCTTAGTGTCGATAAATTTTTCTTGAACGTAATTGATTAACGCTTCCATTTTGAATGTTTTTAAATCACTAGACAACATTCACGATTTTCGTCAGAGGTTATGCTAATTGAGGTGCAAAATTAATTTATATTTTGAAATAAGCAATAGTCTTAGCGTTTTTAAATCATAATTGATATTTATTAGTATAATATCAGGGAGGTTGCAATCATAATCCCTACTGTTAAAGGAATTACAAATAAAGAGAAGAAAAATAGAATTAGCCCCGATTTAAAGAGGCTTGTAAATAATCGCTGCTCATAGAATTTCATTATTCCAATAACTAAATAGAAGAAGGTAGAAAATACTAGAAGTATTTCCATCCAATTGGGTAGCGTAAAAAAATAATTGAATGTAAGTTCAAAATTAAAGACCAGAAATAGAAAAGAAAAGTAATAGAAGCTAAAGACAAGGTGGTGAGCATAGGTTCCTTTACGCCAATAAAAGAGTTTGAAAAATAAGGCAAATACGGGAAGCATTAGAAAGAAAGCAATGGGGATCATATCAAAAAAATACTGTAGAAGACCACTTGCTTTTTGTTTATAGAGTTTTAGGAGTTGTGACCGGATTCTTTTTAAAAGTGGATTAGAGGTAGTGCTAAAGTTTAGTTTTTTAAAAATTTCGTCCTCTGAGCTGTTTGTGGCAATCATGGAATCCAACACTTTTAAACGCAATAAAAATGCTACGGTTTCCTTTTTATCGTCTTCATCATCATTGAAGGAAAGTTCATCTTGAGCATTCTCCGTTTCAACTTTCTGAGTTTGAACAAAAGTTGTTGTATTGGTGGAGTCTTGAAGAATAATGGATTCTTTTTTTTGATATCCTTCTTGGATTGCATTTTCAAACGATTGATTTAATTCTTTGGTTTTAAATGAAAAAAGAAAGAAAAAAATAAGGGAGACAAATAAATAATATTGCGCAGGATGCAAATACAACATTCTTTTCCCTTTTACAAATTCCCCAGCAATATGTCCAGGTTTTAATAGGAGGGGAAGAAAGCTTTTAAAAAATCGCGCATCGAAGGAAAAATAATTACTGATGGTGTTGTAGAATAAGACACCAATAGTCAAATCCTCTTTTATGGGTTGTCCACAGTTAGGACAGAATTTAAAATGATTGGCACATGTATTACTACAATTTTTACATTTAAGATAGCGTGCTGACATAAGTAGCTGATATTAATTTGTTTTTTTGTTCAATAGTAGATTAAGGCTTTTACATACGATTTTAAAAATCAATTATTTAAGTAAGTCAGGACGCAATGTTTGTGTTCGATGTGTTGCCTGTTCCTCTCGCCATTTTTCGATTAAAGGGGTATTTCCTGAAGTAAGTATTTCAGGAACTTTCCATTCCTTATAGTTGGCTGGTCGCGTGTAAATAGGAGGGGCTAAAAGGCCATCTTGAAAACTATCTGTCAATGCAGAAGACTCATCTCCTAACACCCCGGGAATTAAACGAATGATACTATCACAAAAAAGAGCAGCGGCTAATTCTCCTCCTGAAAGTACAAAATCTCCGATTGAAAGTTCATAGGTAATCAAATGGTCACGGACTCTTTGATCCACTCCTTTATAATGTCCACAAAGAAGAATAATATTTTTTTTAATAGAAAAACGATTGGCTATTTTTTGATTTAAGGTTTCTCCATCGGGGGTAAGGTAAACCACCTCCTCATATTCTCTTTTGGATTTTAGATGTGAAATACAGCGATCTACAGGTTCTATCATCATCACCATTCCTGCACCTCCCCCAAAAGGGTAATCATCCACTTGTCGGTGCTTTTGTGTAGTATACTCCCTTAGGTTGTGAAAGTTAACACTCACTTTTTTTGCTTCAATAGCTCGCTTTACAATAGAAGCTTCAAAAGGACTTTGCAGTAATTCTGGGAAAAGAGTAATGATATCAATGTGCATCTAGTCAAGATTTGTGGTCAAAAATACAAAAAGTCACAGTCTTGGCTCTGTGACTTTTTGCTAGTCTTTAAAATTGATAAACTTTTAGGGGATTAGAAAATAATTCGAATTTTTTCTCCGTTGGTTTTTAAAAACAAAATACTTTCAATGTTTTCTGGATTTATATTTTGAATAGTGGAAATTCCTTCAACCTCCTTGTTGTTGATCTCCAACAAAATGGAACCTTCCTCAATCCCATTATAATACAGTTTTCGATTACCTAATTTTGAAATATAAACCCCTTTCTGAATATTAAAATCTTCTTTTTGAGCGTCGTTTAGTTCTTTGAGTTCCATTCCGTAAAAGTTGGTACGTCTAATTTTTTTAAGGGTGACCATGGCTTTTGTTTCTCTTCCATTTCTAGTGTAAATAACTTCAACCTTGTCATTGGGTCGTTTGGTAGATAGATACCCTGTCAAATCTGCAAATTTTCTAATTTTAACACCATCAACTTGTTTAATAATATCACCTGCTTTTAGCCCTGCATTTTCTGCGCCCAAACCATCTTCAACGCCACCTATATAAAATCCTTCAGTGTCTTTAATATCCAATTCTTTGGCCAGAGGAGCGTTTAAAGCCCTACCATTAACACCAAGTAATCCTTTTTGTACATCTCCAAATTCGATAATGTCTTCAAATACTTTACGGGCAACATTGCTAGGGACAGCAAAAGAAT
>CBFIJI010000148.1:0-4049 GCA_965662885.1 Flavobacteriaceae bacterium
AAACGACCACTTCTGATCTGGGTGCAGTGGTTGACCAATGGGGAGCACTTGGGGTAGAAGGTTTTTTTGAAGGAAAACAACCTTGGTGGCATTTAAATGAGCGCCTTTCAGCACTTTTAGCACCAATTGTTGGCGGGAAAGCCCTTGAAATTATTTGTATGAATGCTTTAACAGTGAATTTGCATTTGTTGTTTGTATCCTTTTACCGCCCTACTCAAACTCGGTTTAAAATTTTATGCGAAGAAAAAGCATTTCCCTCTGATCAATATTTAATGAAAAGCCAGTTGGAATGGCAGGGGTTCACCGCTGATGAAGCCTTGGTTGAAGTAGAAAAAACAAATGAACATTGGGAAACAGCCGATTTTATTTCAGCCATTGAGCAACATGCAACTTCCTTGGCGATGGTTTTTTTAGGCGGTGTCAACTACTATAACGGGCAAAAACTAGATATTCCTGCCATTACTGCAGCAGCACATAAATACGATATTGTTGTTGGTTGGGATTTGGCACATGCCGTGGGGAATATTCCCCTTTCTCTTCATGAATGGGGGGTTGATTTCGCCGCTTGGTGTAGCTATAAATACCTTAATGGAGGGCCCGGAGCAATTGGCGGAGCTTTTGTTCATGAAAAACACCACAATAAAAATTTAGAACGCCTTGCCGGTTGGTGGGGACATGATAAAGCCTCTCGTTTTG
This sequence comes from Flavobacteriaceae bacterium, assembly GCA_965662885.1. GTDB lineage: Bacteria > Bacteroidota > Bacteroidia > Flavobacteriales > Flavobacteriaceae > CBFIJI01. The sequence goes on from CBFIJI010000148.1 coordinate 697, forward strand.
AAATGCCTGAAACCTTCCTCCCTGAAAAGGGAGCAGCAGGATGGGAGCTGAGCACCCCAAGTATTTTAGCATTGACCCCCTTGTTGTCTGCTTTGGAACAACGTCATACAATTGGTGAGCAGGCTATTTTAGAAAAACAACAACAATTGACGGCCTATTTGGAATGGGTTATTCACGATACAATTCGTTCCTTTCCAGACCGTGTCAGTATCATTACTCCAGAAGCACGAGGCTGCCAAATTAGTTTGTTATTGCACAGTCAAGGACGCGTTCTTTTTGAGTCGCTTCAAAAGCAAGGAATTATTGTAGACTGGAGAGAACCTGATACCATGCGTATGGCGCCAGTCCCTTCCTATAATAGTTTTCAAGATATCTTTAGGTTTGGGCAGGCTCTAAAAAAAGGACTTTTATCCCTTTGATTTTGGGCGTGCATACGGCAGTCGTTTTAGAAGTTGTGGTAGGGCATAACCGTCAAGCCCATTGATGGCTACAACCCCTCCTTGATCCAATTGTACCCAGCCATCTTTTAATAACATAGCTTCTTCGATAAAGAGCTGTTCAATACTGCCAACAATTAGAAGGGTGTCGTTTTCTTTAATGTGATACTCACTACTGAAGCGACAGCCTATCTGAATAGGGGCGTCTTTGACAAAAGGGGCTTCCCAATTCGGATGGTATTCTTCTTCTAAATTGGTTTGATCAAACTCAGAGACCCCCTCTGGGTATTTTGCTGCGGTATGGTGTGCTGCATCAACTTGTGTATGATGGATATGATTGAGGGTAAAAACTCCTGATTTTTTTATGTTTTCATAAGTGTGCCGCGGTACAGTAGTCGGACGTAAAATAAAGCCTAAAAGCCCAGGATTACTTCCCAAATGAATCACTGAGTTAAAAATAGCCAAATTGGAAGCCCCTAAAGGCGCTTTCGTTCCAATAAGGTTCGCTGATTTATAACCTGAAATACTGTTAATTAGATTCAAACGATAAATTGAATCCATGGCCGCTATATCAGCAGCAGTAAAATGGTGCATAAACAATCGTATTTGTAATTAGTGAAAAATGCTATTTTGATCCTTCTTCATTTTTTTTATCCCACTTAAGAATGACAATAACCAAGGTGATCACAACAGCCAAAAGAACACCCAAGAACAAATAATGTTCATTCACCTTAGAACTTGCCAAAAAACCATCTAAAATTTTTGTGTCTAAAAAAGCGATGACCAACCCCAACGGAATAAGGATCAAAATGAATTTATATTTTTTTAAAAAAGAACCCATTATTTATAGTTTGATTGTGTTAAATGTACTGATATTTTTTATCTTGAAGTAAAAATTAAAACAGATGATACATACACTAATTTCGCTTCTTTTTTGGGTCGTTTTTCCCCAAAGTCAAGACGCAGTAAGTGGACAATGGGTCACTATCGATGACGCCACTGGAGAAGAAAAATCAGAAATCTCGATCTATATTGAAAATAATCGCCTTTATGGAAAGATTACCCGACTTTTAGCCCAAGAAGATCAAGAAATTCGCTGTTCTGAATGTAAAGGAAAAGATAAAGATCAACCGATAGTAGGACTGGTTATTGTCCGTGGATTATCGGAAAAAAAAGGGGTTTGGGAATCTGGGGAAATTTTAGACCCTAAAAATGGGAAAGTTTACCGTTGTAGTATTCGAATGAGTGATGCCAATACTCTTGAAGTTAGAGGTTATATTGGATTTTCTTTATTCGGACGAACGCAAATTTGGAAGCGTAAAGTGTAACTCTTAAAGATTGCTTTTCTTGTATTTAGAAAAATACGTCCTTCATTAAGCTTTAAAATAGCTTAATGCCTTTTATCTTCGTTCTCGCTTTTTTTTGACAAATTGTTGCTTAACTCCAATCTTCTAAGTCAGCAGTTTTTAAAAAACGACCTGACGCATCTCTCGATCTAATTTTTTTCTTCGCAGCAATAAATGTTTCCCTAGTATATCTTCTCCCTTCGATATAAATTGAGCGTACACCCTTAGGAAACTCAAGGTTACACAGTTTAATCATCATTTCAATTTAGTGATACTCTAAAATAGTAATTATTTGGTGAAATATTGTTTTGGGTGATAATTTTTTTTTAAAAATAAGGGGTGTTTTGGAATATTATGATCAGAGCATGCAATACAATAGGGAGTCTCTATTTTTTTGATAAGCCAAGCAGGGGGTAGTTGCTTATTCCCCCAAGCAAAAAGAACCTTGTCAACACGATTAATCATCATTTTTAGGTGACGTTTATTTTTATTAATCACCGTATTAGGAAGTTTCCTGTCTTTTTCTGGGCGAACTGCACAGTAGGGATATAGGTTGCCAACATAAAGCCCACCAAAGCCCCAATCTTTTGCAAAGTTGATGATACGTCTTAAGGTGGGATCCTCTTTATAAGCATCTGCCGTAGAAGGATTGTGCATAATAAATAAGACCAGCGGTTTTTCTCGATCCCATATTCTGGAAAGTCGGTACCGATAACGTTGATCTTTTGAAAATAAAGCCGTGCGTTCCAAGCGGGTAGTAATTACAATAAAGATACTATAAATCAGTTGGAGTATTTACCCCCTTTTTTCGCTTCAACTGCTTTGGGAATATTTGTGTTTGATAAAAAAAATAACCCCCTGAAAAACCAAAAACAGGGGGTTAAAAACTAAGTTTGAAAAATAAACCTAAACAAACAATTTTTATGGTTTAAAAATTGCTATTTCTTTTACTAAAACACTTCAAAAATATTAGATTTCATCAACTACATGAAGAACACCCACAGAAAAAACTGAACTTTTGTTTAACAAATAAAAAAAAGGAAATAATATTATTAAGTTATCATTTTCGAAGGCTTTAATTGCTGAATGTTTAAAGAATGAAGGAGTGCAACTCAAGCAGTTCCATTTTATCTTTTTACAGCCAAACATTTTATTTGACAAGATTTTGTTTAAATTTGACCCCAAGAAACAAATCCTAAGTAGTTCATTTGATATCCCTGCTTCGTTTCTAAAGTTCACTAAAAATTCTAGGGTGTTTAGCTCAGTTGGTTTAGAGCGCTACCTTGACAGGGTAGAGGTCATAGGTTCGAATCCTATAACACCCACTTATTCTCCTTTTATTTTCTTGAATCTACTGCAGAAGTGTTTTTCGCTTTAATATTACTTGTACATTTAAAATAAAAAAGCGCTTATGAAAAAGGTAATCCTACCCTTTTTGTGTCTATTGGTAGTGTCATGTGCCAGCAATGAAGAAGATCCTGTAATAGCATCAAATTCCAACGAAGATTCCTTTCAGAATTCCGGAAACCTTTATTTCGAATCTGGAATATGCAAGTGCCCAAATGCGGCT
>CBFIJI010000149.1:0-4013 GCA_965662885.1 Flavobacteriaceae bacterium
TGGGGCGATGACCCGTTTTTTGTTGGAAAATGATATTGAAACCGCCGATGCGATTTTAGACTTTAATGACTCTGGATATCATTATAGCGCTTCGCATACAGAAAGCCCATTAAAACCCGTTTTTATCCGCTAGAGTCGAATAGTGAGCAGAAATTCACTACTAATCCTCATCGAGACCTTTATTTAAAAAGAATTAATACTACGGTATTTAAGAAGTTTCTTTTTTTGTATCCGCCTTGGTTGTTGAAGCTGAATTAAATTTTCGTTTTCTACGAACGCCATAGCTTCCGTTTACAATTTTTCCGCGTCGCGTTTTTTTATCGCCTTTGCCCATAGTTTTTTGATTTGGTTAACTTAAAGGTAAGGACTTTTTAAGAAAGAAATCTATTCGTTCGGAAATCTAACGCAATAGTGGATTGATTCCAAGGATATTTTCATCGATATAGCGGGTCAAAAACGCTGAGTTTAAGGCTTCTTTCCCCAATAAATTAGGGGCTTTTAAACTTGTTTGAAGATCAAGTTTTAAATAGTCGTTGAGGTATTTTTTAGCCAAGGGAGCATAGCTGTAATGCCAAGGTTCGTAATAAAAGCCTTTTCGGTTGCTATCATTTGTATAAGGAGCGATAAACCCAAAATCAGCAGCATTGCTTTCCAACCATTCCCGCAGTTGCACATAGGGGCCATTGTCGTGAAACTTTTCGGTAAGCAGTACATCACCCTCTTTAGGTACACTTCCGTCAATGATGTCCAAATCAGTACCCCAATGGTGGCGCGAAGTCCCTGGAAGGGTGGAATACTCAATGATTTTTTGGATATTTTCTATCGGTGTATAGCCCGCATTTTTGTTAGCGGTAAATTTTCGATTCCAGATGGCTTGTTGCCGATTGTAGGAACGGTAGGCAGAAACAATTTCAATGGCAATTCCTTCTAAAGCGGCTTTATGCTGCATGCGAACAAATGCATGATAAACCTCTTCAAGCAAGGGGTTGGGGCTACCCATAAGCTTAGGCTCTCCTTTTCCTAGGAGTAAAGCCTTGGGGATGGGTAAAAAAGGTTTGCCTTGAACGGCTAATGAAGAAACCCCTGTGAGTGCAACTGATAATTGAAGGAACGTCTTTCTATTCATATTTATTTTTTATCATTTTCGCATTAACTCGTTTTTAAAAAAAGGGAATGGAATTATCGTTAATTTTTTTAAAAAAGAGCTGCTCATTCGTGTACGATTCCCCTCACCTTACTATCTTTATAAAGTGAAAAAAACATTCTTCTTATTGGTTCTTGTTTTCAGCGTGCAATTAGTTGCACAAAAACGAAATTTTATCAAAGGTAAGTTACTTTATAAAAACACCAATGTGGTTGCTGCAAATGTGGTCAACAATACAGCACAACTTTATACCATTACCGATACTGACGGAGAGTTTGAAATTAAGGTTGCTGAGGGAGATGAAATCGTTTTTTCTTCCGTTCAGTACAAAATAAGAACTGTCAAGATTACGGCTGATATTTTAAAGAAAAACCGATTAGTTGTGAGTGTCAATGAAGGGGTAAATGCTCTTAACGAGGTGGTAGTGACGCCAGAAAATGTGGAAAAATTCCTTAACCTCAAAGAAGAAGAATTTAAAGGCTTTGATTATGAACGTGACAAATCTTCCAAAATAGTCAATAAACTTGCTGATGACCGACAGTTTACCAATGGAGTTGATTTTGTGAATGTAGCCAAATTGGTTGGTCGTGCCCTTTTTGGAAAGTCTGAAGAAGAAAAAAATAAATTAAAACCTAGTGAAATTTTACCGTTGGTTTTTGACCCTCCCTTTTTTGAAAATGAGCTCGACTTAAAAGCCGATCAAGTGGTAGGATTTTTGGAATTTATTGACAAAAATCTTACTTCTCAACGCCTCTTAAAGCAGGATCAACAATTTCAATTGATTGACTATTTGGTCAATGAAAGTAATCGTTATAAAAGTACTCTCGAGTAAGGAAACGCTCCAAACACTCCCTAAATAATTCCAATTTGTTTTGCCCTTAAAACCAATTCCCTGTCGCTTGCGTTCTCGTCTAAGTCAAGGAGAATTTTTAGTTTTATTTTCCTTCGATTGATTGACGAACGAGACAATGCCATAAATTTATCGATCTCATTGGTTTTAGCACCTAAGGAAAGTTCTTCCAATATGTGCCGATCCAAATCCTCAATTTCAAAATCATTGTTCATTTTCTTTTGAATAGAATTCATAACTGTTTTACTGTAATAAATATTATTGGTACAAACCTTTTCTAAAGTAAAAATAATTTCCTCGTGTGTAATGTCATTCTTAATTAAAAACCCTTCAGGGTTTAAGGTTTTGAAAATAGAATTAATCACATAGTAGCCTGTAATCATAGTGGCAATAATTATTTTACTTTCGGGTAAATCCATACGAACCCTTTTACCGATGTCTTCTCCTGATTTTATTTGGGGATTTGTTTTTGAGGGTGGGATTTTGATATCCAAGAATATGATATCTACTTTTTTGTTATTCGTATTAAACCTTTTAATGCTTTCAAGCGCTTCATCACAATTGGTAGCTGTATGAATGTTAAACAGATACTCTAGATTTGTTTCTTCAAAAAGTTTAATTCCCTGTCGATATGCTTCAATGATGATTGGATGGTCTTCAATGAGTAAGACAGTTAGTAGTTTTTTCTTCATAATGTGGGGCTTCGGGGTTTATACAAAGTGTTATATTAATTTCTGTTCCCTTTGGGGGATGTGATACAAAACTGTAGTGGCCTTGAAAGGCTTTAATTCGGGAAATGATATTTGTTAAACCAATGCCTTTGTGTTTTTTATTGATGTCAAAACCTACCCCATCATCCTCAATTTTAACTACCAGCGTATCTTTATATTCATTAAAAACCAAATAGACATTTTTTGCTTGGCTGTGTTTTAGAATATTACTCAACACTTCTTGTAGAATTCTAAAAAGATTCAATTTAAGGTCAATGGAAAGACGGTTCCAATTCAACATGTCATTTGTTTCAATGGTATAATTTAAATGACCCAATTGACATTGCTTTTCAATCAAGTTTTCAAACACCTCAAACGTGGAAGTATCCTCAATGATATCACTTCTTAGGTTGTGGGAGATATAACGAATTTCCCTTTCAATCGATTGCAAATCTTTGAGTTGGGTATCAAATTTTCCGGCCTGTTCAGGTTTTAAAAACCCCATTGACATCCGAGTACCAAATAGCGAGCTCAATACGCCATCGTGAAGTTCCTCTGAAATTCTTTCTCGTTCCTGATGCATTCCTTCTTGAAATTTATCTTGCTGTTGTTGAGACATAAAAAACAGTTCTTCATTGATTAGTTTTTTTTCATGGTTAAATTGTAAACGTTCATTTTTTAAACGTTCCCGATAAACGAAATAAATAAGAACTAAGAGCGCTAGAACAGAAACCAACAGTATGCCGTAGATCCTATTTTTATTGGACAACTCTTCACTTAATTTTTTAAATTGTTGTCCCTCAAAGTCCAAACGGCTAAATTTCTCCCGTAAACTTCGCTCTATATGTTGTAAGCTGTCATTCATAAAGACATGCTTGTTAAGATATGTTGTAGCGTTGGCGTTATCAATTTCTGTTAAAAGTTTTAAACTGTTAAGAAACTCGGTCACATTTTGTGATTGTTTTGCCAATTGATTTGCTTTCTTGGCATATTGAATGGCTACAACAGTGTCTTTTTGGTAAAACATAAATTTTGACAATTCCATATAATTAAAAATCATATCGGGTAAATTATGGATGGAATCTTGAATTTTTAGTGCCCGCTGCAATCGCTGCTCTACATTGTTGAAGTTGCCCATTTTAAAATCACTAAAGGCATTGTTGCCGAGGAGTTGGGCATAGAGGCGCGGATGTTTTGTTTTTATTTTGGGGTTCATGTTTAGGGCCCTTTGAAAATACACTTTCGCTTGGGCATAGTTTTCTTGTTTTTTATGTGTAAGACCAATATTGAATAAAACTCCCTGCCGATA
>CBFIJI010000150.1:0-4012 GCA_965662885.1 Flavobacteriaceae bacterium
AAGACCAATTATCGAAAACTTTATTTCCTATTGGTCACCTTCAAAAAGACGCCGTTCGGAAAATAGCTCGGGAACAACAGCTAATTACCGCTGAAAAAAAAGATTCTCAAGGACTTTGCTTTATCGGAAAAGTGAGTTTACCCGATTTTTTACAACAACAATTACAGCCCAAAACTGGAGATATCATTGAGATCCCTGAAGATTTTTACGAGGGTAAGGGGCCAGCCCAAACCCTGATCGCGCAATCCCAAAAAACTACTTACCAAACTGGTGACGGAAAAATTGTGGGAACCCATCAAGGCGCACATTTTTTTACCATTGGCCAAAGAAAAGGATTGGCAGTTGGAGGGACACCCGAACCGCTGTTTGTGATTGATACCGATGTAACCGAAAATATTGTCTATGTAGGGCAGGGTAAAGATCACTCCGGTTTGCTTCGCCAGGCCCTCAAAGTCAGCCTCGAGGAAGTACACTGGATAAGAGAAGATCTAAGCCTTGTTGAAGGAGTAGAAATGAAGGTGATGGCAAGAATACGATACCGCCAACCACTACAGAAAGCGACCCTTGTTTTACAAGCCGATGGGCTTTATGTACGATTTGATCAACTCCAATCGGCCATTACTTCGGGTCAGTTTGTGGCTTGGTATCAGGACAAGGAATTGTTGGGTTCGGGGGTGATTGCCTGAACATAACATTAATAGATATAGCTAACAAGTGCTCCGACATCCACCAATCCTTTGTTGCTTGCATTTATTGCACTGAAGCCTTCGAAAACTCCATCTCCACTTGATTGTGTAGGATATCCTCAAAAGTCTCTCTTTTACGGATCAAGTGGTTTTTATGCACGGTTTGATCTACCACAGTCGCCGATACGATCGATTAAACGAGCCGAAAAAACAAAAACATCACCAAATTAACCTTATCGTCCAACCTTTTCCGAAGGAGGTTAAAGGCTTTGTTGATATGGGCTTCAACGGTTCTTTTGGAAACGTGCATCACTTCAGCAATTTCCATGACAGTCAACCCCTCCTTTTTACTCATCAAAAAAGTGGCTTTGCATTTAGGCGGTAATTTTTCAATTTCCTGGTTGACCAACTTTATCTGAGCCTGAAGTACTTCATCGCTTTCATTTTCAATGAGTTGGGTTAATGTTTCCAGGTGTTTGCCCTCAATGCTTAAAATCCTTTTGTTTTTTCGCCAATGGTCGATCAAACTGTTATGTACTGAGCGGTACAGAAAACTTTTAATGCTTATGATTTTTTCTGCCTCCCCTCTTTTTTCCCAAAGTTTGATAAAGACATTTTGTACCATGTCTTTGGAAAGCTCGTAATCTGTTGAGAGGCTGAAGGCATAACTGCACAACCTTTGATGGTATTGATCCATCAAAAAAGCGATGGCTTTTTCGTTTCCCAATTGGAGCGATTGCTTTAAAATCCTTTCGTTGGTTAAGTCCATTGGGGGGGTTAAAATTGAAGTTTAGACCTTCTAATGTAAAAAAATTAAAAAGAAGTAAGTATTTGCCTTTTTTGCCTCGTCATAAACTTATATAACAATTCGCTTTGAACCAAAAGATTAGAAAAGGACTGATTAACTATTTTTCATGTTCAGTCGCCCTAGATGAGATAAAGAAGTTGACCCGTTTTTTGGATCGACATCCGAAGGATAAAGACTTTCGAGTGCTTGTAAGAATTAATTACTTGATTAATATCAATATGATCGATTTTAACACCGAAAAGGAAAAAAAGGCTGTTTTTAAAAAGATAAAAATCAATCGAAGGGAAATTCGTAAAAGAAACTTTTTCAGCGTTTTAAAGTATGCTGCTGTATTGATTGTAGGATTTGGGCTTATTTATTGGTTTCAAAATTTCCCTTTTACGGATCAGAAAGTCAAGATGGCCGATACGGAAAGGCAGATTCAACCTGGCACAAAAAAAGCAGTTCTGACTTTGGGAGATCAAACCCAAGTGGCTTTGGAAAAGGGAACTCAAATCAAAATGGCGGGGATATCCATACAAGGCGATCAGCTGGTGTATGATACCGCTGATGCCGATAACGAAATTCAATTCAACCATTTGACCATACCCAGAGGCGGACAGTTTTTTGTAAGACTATCTGATGGCACCAATGTTTGGCTCAATTCCGATTCCCAACTAAAATATCCGGTACGCTTTACTCCAGGAGAAACAAGAGCAGTTGAATTGCTGTATGGCGAAGCCTATTTTGAGGTGTCCCCCGCTATTGAGCATGACGGAGACCGTTTTAGTGTGATTACTGGTTCACAACAAATAGATGTGCTGGGTACTGCTTTTAACATCAAGGCTTATAAAAATGAAAAAGAAATTACTTCCACTTTGGTTGAAGGAAAAATCCGACTGCTTATTGATGAAAAGACAAAAACACTAAAACCCTCAGAACAATTGGTTTACCATACGGATGAACAGAGGATAAGTATTGAAAAGATTGACAAACCTTTTGATGTCATTGCCTGGAAGGAAGGTTACTTTAGTTTTAAACAGAAATCCATGAAAGAGATCATGGAGACCTTATCCCGTTGGTATGACATGGATTATCTGTTTAAAAATCCTGAAAAAGAGAAAAAAAGGTTTAGCGGGGTTTTGGATCGGGAAAGCAATATGGGTAAAATCCTAAAGTATATAGAAATGACCAACGAAATAAAATTCACCATTTATGAAAACACCGTCACCATAGAATAAAAAACGGAACAAAGTCGCAACCGCCTAAAGTGTTGACTTTGTTCCCTAACTAAAGATCAGTTAAATAAATAACCAACCAAATCTAAATGTATGAAATTTAACCTTAACCGAGCTTTCCTCCCCCAATCGAGGAAACTCTCCCAGATCGTGATGAGAGTTTTTAGTTTATTTTTTTTGACTGCGATTTTTGGGTTTTCCTCAGGAAATTCTTTTTCCCAAAATGTTAAGATCAAAATAGACACCGACAAAACACTTTCACTAATTCAGGTTTTTGACCTGATTCACGAACAAACGGACTATAAGTTCGTTTATAATCACGATTTATTTGCCAATGCTTCCAAAATCGAATTAAAAAAAGGAAAAATTCCGATAAAAGAATTGGTAGAAAAAAGCTTGTCTGCGATTGGATGCACCTATGTCTTTACCGATAATAAAACCTTGGTAGTCCAAAAAACAGCCGAAATACCCATTGGAAAAAGTGATAATCTCCCCACCATTCAACAAAAAACCATCAACGGAACCGTTAAAGACCAAAAGGGCATCCCCTTACCCGGAACCAGTATCTTGATAAAAGGGACAAATCAAGGGACGCAATCCGATTTTGACGGGCAATTTTCATTGGAGATCTCGGATGAGGACGCCATTTTGGTGGTTTCTTATATCGGCTTTCTATTACAAGAAATTACTGTTGGAGAACAAACTCAAATTGATATTGTCTTACAAGAAGATACTGCAGGACTTGACGAAGTTGTGGTCATTGGATATGGAGTCTCAAATATTAAAGAGACAACTGGTGCTGTTGCCAATATCAAAGTGGATGATATCAGACAGGCAGCCAACACTTCTGTGGATCAAATGCTCCAAGGTAGAGTTGCTGGTCTAAATTTGGGGTTAAGCACTGCTCAACCAGGAGCAAGGGTCAGTGCAAATATAAGAGCCGATATCTCCCCAAGAGGCAGTGGAGAACCCCTCTATATAGTGGATGGAGTACCCATAATCAACCGCTCGACAGAACCGGCTTTAGATTCTTCAGATCTTGGGTTTTGGGGAGGGGTAGATAGAAGTCCTTTATCAACCATTAATCCCGCTGACATTGAATCAGTGGATGTAATTAAAGATGCTGGAACAACTGCTATCTACGGTTCAGCAGCGGCCAATGGTGTGATATTCATCACAACCAAAAAAGGAAAAGAAGGAAAAACGACCGTTGATTACAGGGTTTCAACAACGGTTCAATCCCCTAAAGAGTATTTGGAGTTTTTGGAAGCTGAAGATTTTATGAGGCAACATAATCGATT
>CBFIJI010000151.1:0-3942 GCA_965662885.1 Flavobacteriaceae bacterium
ACCTTGGTGGTGCCGCGTATGGCTTCGCGTTGATGTATCAAATGCGCAAAGGGAGAGACATTGGGGCGTGGTTTGAACGGCTTCTCGACCGACTTGTGAATGTGGGGAAGGGAGGCCCGACCATGAAAGTCAAGTACAAGCGGAAACCCAGGTCTAAGCAGAAAACCTACCAGACCGACGAAGACTACAATGCTGAAAAGAAAGCGCGTCAGGAAAAGATTGATGCCATCCTTGATAAAATCAGTAAATCAGGATATGAAAGTTTAAACAAAGAAGAAAAAGATTTTCTTTTTACTGCTGGAAAAGAGTAGTCCCATTTTGTCTTAACTATGAAATTAACTTTTTTAAAAAATAGCTTAATAGCTATCAATGTATTGACTCTGCTTGCACAACTTCTTTTAATGGGAAGTTTTGGTCCTTTCTTTGCTTATCCAATGCTAACATTATTGGTGCCTCTGATCTGTATCTTTAATTTGCTCTTTTTTTTGTTTTGGTTAATTCGATTGCAATGGCCATTTATCCTTTTTATTGGGGTCTTTTTGATTGGATTTTCAAAGATGCAATTGTTGATTCAGTTCCCTGATAATGTCATTCATACCCGTCAAGGGGTTAAGGTGATGAGTTTTAATGTTCGTTTGTTTAATACTTATTCATGGATAAACCGCAACGACATTTCAGAAGCTATCAAAACCTTTATTACCGAAGAAGCTCCAGATATTATCTGTTTTCAAGAGTATGCTTCCAACCGTGCTCCTAACTTATCGGAATATCCGTATAACTATGTTCAATCAACGACGCAGGGAGGAACTTCTGGTTTGGCCATTTTTTCTAAGAAACCGCTTTATAACCTTGGAAAAATTAGTTTTAAAAATTCTTATAATGGAGGGGTTTTTGCAGATTTTGTTTATAAAAGAGATACAATACGCTTATACAATGTTCATTTTGAGTCTCTGCGTATCAATTGGAGAGATAGTTTAATTTCAGATCAATCGTCCAAAAAATTAACCACCCGAATTCAACAAATGGTTAAAAAACAAAAAGAACAAGTCAAGCTTTTTAATGCTATTGCTTCCGAGTCATCACATCCGAGTATTGTTTGTACTGATTTGAATAACAATGCTTTTTCTGCTACTTACCATTCGCTTGCTAAAGAGAGAACAGATGCTTTCGTCGCTGCCGGAAGTGGTTTGGGGACGACCTATCATCTTTCCAATTTCCCATTGCGAATCGATTATATTTTTTTTGATCCCAAGCTTAAAGCAACGGCTTTTAAGAATTTTGATTTGGGCTTATCGGATCACGAGCCGATTAGTGTTATACTTGATTGGCTCTAGCGGGACTGCTAAAGGGAAGTTCTAAGGTCATTAAATAGTCATGACTTTCAGGACCCAAATTAAAAAGCAAATCAATACAGCTTAAGTTGTTGATAAATCCGTGTTTATCGTCAAAGACTTGTTTGTAGGGGGGGAGTGCTGGAAAAACTGTTTTTTTGGAGAGTAAAAAAGAATCCATCGAAGGACTTTCTTTGTCTGATAGCTCTATGACTTTTTTTGAACTATCAGGGTCTAATAAGGCTATTAAAGTTTTGATCAACACTATATTTAAACCCATTAAATGGGTGTGATTTTGTTCAAAAATCGGTTGTAATTCGTTTTCATAAAATTCAAAATAAGGGGAGGAACGATAAGCAGAGAGGATGGATTTCCAGTGTTGTTTTTGCCAATGCTCTGGTTGAAAAATTTCAGTTTCAGCATCTTTTTGTTTTGTATCTTCTTTGAAATGGGAAATGGGAATGGAAAGGATTAACCTTCCATTTGCCCCATATATCTCAGTCCTATTGCGATAGCTTTGTTTTTGGTAGTTTCTTCCCGTATCCAATAGTATTTTTTCTTGACGGATAAGCCAAGACATATAATAAATGGAAGGCATATATGCCGGAGTGACTACCGCTGCCATTAGGCCGCCTTTTTACGTTTTCTTCGGATGTAAATTAAATACCCTTGCCAAAGTGCAGCAACTGCTAGGAAATAAGGGAAGTAAGAGGTGCGTTCTCCCGATCCTCCAACGGTGGTAAACACTCGGTCCCATCGAATTTTCCAATGGCGAATACCATCATTGATTCCGTCGATACTAAACCAAATAAAGACGGGTTTTCCAACAATATGATCTTGAGGCACAAATCCCCAAAAACGACTGTCTTCTGATCGATGTCGATTGTCACCCATCATCCAATAGTAGTCTTGTTTAAAAGTGTAGTTGGTTGTTTTTATCCCATTGATGAATAGTTCATCACCACTTGTTTTTAGGGTGTTGTTTTCATAGTCAACAAGAATTTTTTTATAGAGCGGAAGATTCCCTTTGGTCAATGCAATCGTACTTCCTTTTTTTGGTAATACAATGGGACCAAAGTTGTCTTCATTCCAATCGTAGGGTATTTTGTTGGGGAAAAAGACTTGATTGGGAGTTTTAGTAGCTGCTACCCTTTGTTTTACGCTGTCAATCCATGATAATTTTGCGAGTTCTTTTGCTTCCGATAATGTTAGTGTGATTTCTTTACGGGAGTCTAATAATTCATTGACTTGTAGTCCTAGACTTCGCACAAGATCAGCAGTTAAACCTTTGGCATCGGTAGCCACAACAAAATTATCAACGGTATTACTTATGATGCCTAAGATATATGGGTTAAGCGCATTAAGTTTGTTTTGAGTAATGTTTTTAATTTGGTATTTCCGATTAAAGTCCTTGTAGCCTAAGCTGTTTAACTTTCTTCCAGAAACCCCTTTTGCACTAAAGATATCGTAGGAATATTGAATTCGTGCTCGATCGGGAAGTTGGTTTTGTTTTCCATTCGTAAATACAAAACCATCAATAATTTCCAGAGTATCCCCCGGAATCCCAACACATCTTTTAACGTAGTTTGATTTTTTATCAATGGGTTTTCGTACTCCTTTTTCCCGAACGAAGAACTGCCTTACCGTATCGGCTGGCCAACTGAAAACGACAATTTCATTGCGTTTAATTTTTTCAAAACCGGGAAGTCTTAAATAGGGTATTTGTGGTTTTTTTAGGTAGGAGCGGGTTTTTACAATTGGAAGGGTGTCGTGTACCATCGGAAAAGAAATGGAGGTCATGGGTACTCGAGCTCCGTAGTGAAACTTACTTACAAAGAGAAAATCACCGATGAGTAGGGATTTTTCCAAAGAACCCGTGGGAATAATATAGGGTTGCATAAAGTAGTTGTGGATAATTGTTGCAGCTACTACTGCAAAAATTATTGAGCTTACGGTTTCCCCAAATCCAGTTCGAGGACGCAGACTTCGGTCAGCGATGTAGTTTAAATCACTTGAATAGTTGACGATATAAATATAAAATCCTAGGGTAATCAAGACCAACAGGGTGTCTTTGGCTGTGTTTTTTCCAAAACTCCGAACGGTTTCAACCCAGATAACCGCAAACATGATAATATTAATTGTTGGTATAAAAAGCAATATTACCCACCATAATGGACGTTTGATGATTTTCATCAAAATAAATGCATTGTAAACGGGGACGGCAGCTTGCCAAGGGTGATAGCCGGCTACTTTATATAATTTCCAAGTGCCCAAAAAATGAATGATTTGAACAGCTAAAAAAAAGAAAATCCATTGTGTAAAAGTCATGGCGTAATTTTTATCAAATATAATGTATCCTATTAAAGGACTTTAGTAATTAAGAAAGTTTTAAAACATCATTCATTGTGAATATCCCCTTCTTTTCGACCAACCAAGCCGCAGCAACCAATGCTCCTTGAGCAAATCCCTTTCTGTTCTTGGCATTGTGAATAATACTGATGTAGTCAAATTCCGATTGGTATTCTACTAGATGCAATCCAGGAACTTCTCCCTCTCTTTTGGCAGTGATTGGGAGTGTTTGTGCGTCGGAGGCCTCCAGACTCCATTCCGT
>CBFIJI010000152.1:0-3835 GCA_965662885.1 Flavobacteriaceae bacterium
ATCGATGTTCTGTGATGGACTATCCCCATCCAACATTGGATCTTGTTGATGGAAAAATTTCTTATAAAAATGCTTATGCCGTGGGTATCGGTGATTGGGATAAAGTAAGTGTAGCCTATTCATATAGTGATTTTCCAGCGGGTGTGGAGGAAGATAAAGCACTCAACGCAATTGTTGAAAAAAGTATTGCTGATGGACATCGTTTTATTTCTGATAGCGATGCACGACCAACAGGTGGTGCACACCCAACAGCACATCTGTGGGATAATGGAGCTTCCGCAACAGAAGAACTCAATAAAATAATGCAAATCCGAAAAATGGCGTTAAATGGATTGTCACTAGACCATATAAAAGAGCAAGAAGCGTATTCCGTATTAGAAGATCGAATGGTTCCAATCTACCTCCTTCATCGCTATCAAGTGGAAGCTGTTTCCAAATTAATAGGTGGGATGAATTATGACTATGGGGTCAAAGGAAAGGTCGCTTATGCTGCAAAAGCGGTTTCCTTGGACGAGCAAATAAGTGCGTTTATTGCATTACTTAATTGTCTTCAACCAGAAGAATTAGCATTGCCAGAACATTTACGTGAATTGTTACTTCCCCGTGCTTATGGGTATAGCCGTGGTCGTGAAAACTTTCTTTCACAAACTGGAGTGACTTTTGACTTTTTAGGAATCACCAATACATTAAGCGATGCGATTTTAAGTTTATTACTACATCCCCAAAGAGCTGCGCGTTTAGTTCAACAATCTGGGATGGATAAAAAACAACTATCTTTAGAAGGAGTGGTTGAAAAATTGATTCAAAGTACATTTAAAGAAAAGTATTCCGATTCACACCATCAACAAATTAATGAAGTGGTCAAGTCCAATGTTTTAGAACATTTAATGGTCTTGGGTCAATCTGACACCTACAGTGAAGTTGGTGCTGTAATTTTTAACCAACTCAATACTTTGGATGGTTGGTTGGCTACCCAAAATAATACGGATTACGCTGAATACTATCGTGAGCGAATCCAAGGTTATTTTGATGCTCCAGAACGTTTTAAACGATTAAGCAGTCCGAGGATTCCAGACGGTTCACCCATCGGAAACTACTCTTGTGATTTTTAAGAATGAAAGTTAATTTAATTAGCGATACAGTTACTCAACCAAGTGAAGGGATGCTTGCAGCAATGCAGTCTGCACAAGTAGGAGATGATGTTTTTAAAGAAGATCCTTCTGTAAATGCATTAGAAGAAAAGGTTGCCAAATTATTTCACAAAGAGGCAGCTCTTTTTTTTCCTTCAGGAACAATGGCAAATCAAACAGCCATTAACATTCATACACAACCCAGTGAACAACTGATTTGTGATCATTACGCCCATGTTTACAATTATGAAGGGGGAGGGGTAAGTTTTAATTCCGGAGTTTCTTGCCGCTTAATTGAGGGAGATCGAGGAATGATCAACGCAACTCAAATTGAAGCAATGATTAACCCACCTGATTTTTATCATAGCCCTAAAACCTCTTTGGTGTGTCTTGAAAACACGACGAATAAAGGTGGAGGTGCTTGTTATGACTTTTCGACTCTAAAGGCAGTAAAAGAACTCTGTGACACACATAATTTGGCTTTACATCTTGATGGTGCTCGCTTGTGGAATGCAATGCTAGAAACGGATGCACAACCTAAAGACTATGGCGAAATTTTTGACACTATTTCTCTTTGCTTCAGTAAGGGATTAGGGTGTCCTGTGGGGTCAATTTTGGTAGGGAGTAAAAAAGCCATGGAAAATGCATTGCGAATTCGTAAATTACTTGGTGGTGGAATGCGTCAATCAGGTTATCTTGCCGCAGCGGCAATTTATGCCATAGATAACCAATGGTCTAGCTTAAAAGCGGATCATTTTAAGGCGAAAGAAATTGAAACTGTTTTAAAAACGTGTAGCTATGTTGAAACCATCCAGCCTGTTGAAACGAATATTGTAATTTTTTCCTTGATGGAAACTGTCAATGAATTTGAATTCATTGAATGGATGAAAAATAAAAACATATTGTTGATTGCTTTGGGTAAAGGAAAATTAAGGTTAGTTACTCATAGAGATTACACGGAAAACCAACATCAATACCTACTTGAAACTTTAAAACAATACGCCCATGAAAAAAAATAAACGTCTAATTTTTATCCTATTAGCATTTACTTTTGTAGGTGCATGTAAAAACAATGTGCCAATGACATTTGATCCTTCTATAGTACCACCAATGGCTGAAAAAAATGCCTATCAACATCGTATTCACGATGACATTCGTATCGATGATTATTTTTGGCTAAAAGATCGGGAAAACCCTGAAGTGGTTGATTATTTAGAACGGGAAAACGATTATTACCAAAAGATGATGAAGAATACTAAGTCTTTTGAGTCTGATTTGTTTGAAGAAATGAAGAGTCGTATTAAAGAAGATGACACTTCTGTTCCCTACTTTTATAATGGATATTGGTACATTACCCGTTATAATAAGGGCGAACAATATCCAATATATATCCGAAAAAAGGATTCCTTAACAGCCAATGAAGAACTTCTCTTTGACTGCAATCAAATGGCTAAAGGACATGATTATTTTAGTTTAAGAGGAATCAATGTCAGCCCCGACAATACAAAAGTTGCTTTTGGGATCGACACCCAATCTCGAAGAAAGTACACTTTATACGTTAAGGATTTAGCTACGAATACGTTACTGCCAACTAAAATAGAGAACACAACTGCCAATAGCGTTTGGGCAGCAGATAATCAACATTTATTTTATACCTATAAAGACCCTGAAACACTTCGATCAACCACCATTTATAGACATGATATTTTAAATACGAATACCAAAGATACACAGGTGTATTTTGAGGCAGATGAAACCTTTTCTGTTTATGTCAGTAGTTCCAAATCAAATGAATATATTTTTATTGCTTCCTTCAGTACGCTAACTTCAGAATTCCAATTTCTTAAAGCATCTACCCCCTTAGAACCTTTTTCCTATGTTCAAAAGCGGATACGTGGTTTGGAATATTCAGTATCCCAGTTTAAAGAAGATTTTTATATCATGACCAATCATGATGATGCAGTTAATTTTAAATTGGTTAAAACGGCAATTGAAACTCCAGAATTGTCCAGTTGGGAACCTTTTTTAGAACATCGGGAAGATACTTTAATTGAAGATTTAGATATTTTTGAAACTCATTATGTAGTCACAGAAAGAACCAATGGATTAACGCGATTTCGTATCGTATCTTGGGAAGATGGAAGTGATTACTTTATGCCTCTTGAAGGTGAAACATATACCTTGTATTCAGGTTTTAATCCCACATTTGAATCGACCAAACTTCGATATGGTTATACCTCGTTAACGACACCTAGTTCTGTTTACGAATTTGACATGCTGACTAAGACAACAACTTTGTTAAAGCAAGTAGAAGTTTTAGGAGGCGATTTTAAACCTGAAAACTACATCGAAAAAAGAATTTGGGCACCAGCACGAGATGGCAAGCAAATTCCAATTTCACTTGTTTACCATAAAAACACAAAAATTGGACCTTCAACACCTTTGCTTCAATATGCTTATGGTTCTTACGGAGCAACGATAGATCCTGGTTTTTCAAGTACGCGTTTAAGTTTACTTGACCGTGGTTTTGTTTATGCAATTGCTCATATTCGAGGAGGGGAATATCTTGGACGTCAATGGTATGAAGACGGTAAACTATTTAAGAAAAAAAATACCTTCACTGATTTCATTGATTGTTCTAAATTTTTAATTAATCAAAAATACACCAGTGCGGATCATTTAAACGCTTATGGTGGGTCTGCCGG
>CBFIJI010000153.1:0-3818 GCA_965662885.1 Flavobacteriaceae bacterium
TATTGACTTTCCACTGTTAGACTCCCTTTATACCCACATGGGAAGCTTAAGTGCTTCGCACACCTCCAGTTATCCACCATTAAGTCAATGGTTGTTTAAAGGGGTGATGTATTTTAATCAAACCTCTATTTTGGACGCTACCCTACTCCTTCGGCTTTGCTTGATGGTTTTTGAATTAATGGTTTTTGCCTTTGGAGTAACACTATTGAAAAGTTTTAACGTCCCCCCTCAGCGGATTGGCTGGTATTTTTTAAATCCCCTAGTCATTATCGAAACAATTGGAAACCTTCATGGGGAGGGCATGATGCTGGCTTTATGCCTAGCTGGTTTTTATTTTATTTCAAAAAAACATCTTTTTTGGGGAGGCCTTTTTATCAGCTTAAGTATTGCAACAAAATTGATTCCACTTCTCCTCCTACCCGTATTCTTTTATTTTTTGGGTTGGAAACGTTTTTTACTTTTTGGCATCGCCATTTTGATCTTCTCCCTACTCCTTTGGTGGCCCTTTATCGACTTGGAAAATATTGAAAACTATTGGACAACTGTCTATTTATGGTTTAATACGTTTGAATTTAATGCAAGCAGCTACTATATTGTTCGTGAAATTGGCTATGAGCTAAAAGGCTATAATATCATTCGCCGCTTAGGAAAAGTCACCCCTTTTATTGTGATTGGAGTCATCCTTATTTTCTCGCTCTTAGTTCGAAATAGAAACCTATCCTCCGCATTAAAAAGTATGCTTTTTCTTTTAAGTATTTATTTTTTTATGGCGACGACAGTCCACCCTTGGTATGTAATATCACTCGTAGTATTAGGCTTGTTGAGCGGTTATGTTTACCCAATGGTTTGGAGTGGGATGGTGTTTTTAAGTTATTCGGCCTATGCCAATGATGGGTTTGAAGAACACGGACTCCTACTTCTATTGGAATACCTTCCTGTTTATGCTTGTTTATTTTATGAAGTCTTTCGGGGACCGTTACTTCATCATTTTCAGAAAACCAATCTCCCGTTGATTAAGGTGTCGCCAATTTCCTCTGGCTAAATCTTTTTTGGTTAATCCAGCCAAAAGAACACGATCCAATTGAGCCACCTTAAACTCCATGCTTGCAAAAATTTTAATCAACAAGGCTGGCGGTATGGAATCAACTTCTACTCCAAGCTCGCGCTTCTGACCACCACTAACATGACTAATGGCTTTTACCGGATAGGATTTCCCTTGAAGGGTGACTCCTTTTTTTAAACGATTGATCTCTTCCGCACCTATATTCTTGTCGAGAACTACATGATACAGCATATGTATGGTGGTAGAATTATTCCATTTTTTCCTGATGATATCATCATTGGTAAAAAGCAATAATCCCGTGGTAGGACGTCCCATGTCACCTAAAGCAGGGATTTTTTTCTTCGCTCCAGAACGGATCAGTTCTTGAACGGATTTATTGATGTTCCCCCCTTGAGCCGTGGCCACAAATCCCTTAGGTTTATTCAATAGAATATAAACGGGTGGTGTTTGTTTAATGAGTTGTCCATCAAACTTAATTTTATCGGTCGCTTTTACCTGATAGCCCATTTCAGTAACAATCTTTCCATTCACATTAACCAATCCCAATGCAATGTGTTCGTCGGCTTCTCTTCGGGAACAGAGCCCAGCATTGGATAGATATTTATTCAATCGGGTGGTAGCAACAGCTGTACTTTTAGAAGGAGTTGCTTTGGTATTATTAGAGGATGGGTTGGGTTTCATTAGAGGAATCAAAAGTTAAATACAGTACTTAAAACGGATTGTTATAGAGCAGTGCGATACTGATAACTCCAATAAAAATCCAAAATTTAATTAAGTTGTGAAGCCAAAGATACAGCTTTTGTGAACGTGCAACCCATAGGAGAACAAGGAAGCCTATAAGAAAAGGACCACTGAACATAAAATAGTAATGCATTAGGCCCAATTCTTCTCCTAAAAGATAGTGTATGGGAACAGCACAACAAAGGATACTGATGCTTATGATCATTTTGGTGATGGTTTGATTAAAAACAGTAGGTAATGTTTGGTAACGATGCACCCAATCGCCTTTAAAGTTTTCAAAATCCTTGATGATATCACGACTAAAAATCAGAAGGAATAAGAAAAGAGCATGATAGAAAATGATGATTTTAAAGTTTTTAAAATACAGGGTAATCGCCCAAAAAGGCATAATCATTAAAAGAGCTGAAAAGAGATTACTCAACCAAAACAAACGTTTAATCCAACTGCTATAGATCCAAATGGCAAAAATATAGGCCAAAAAGAAAAGGAGTGCTCGTAAGGAAACCCAGCTGGCAAAAAAGATAGCAATACAATTTAGGATCAGATAAAGTACTAATTGTGTGCGTTGAGACACCAAGTGTTCTAATAGAAATTTTTTTGGTCGATTGATTTGATCTTTTTGTGCATCGTAAAAATTATTGATGATATAGCCTGAAGCGGTGGAGGCCACAGAGGCCGCTACGATAAAAAACAGGTTAGCATCTAGCAGCAGACGTATCCACCTTTGCTCGGGATTTAGAATATAGCGTGCTGTAAGGTATTGCGCCAAAACCAGAACAATTAGATTGTAGCCACGAATCAAACTAAAAAAGCTTAATAGCTTTAAAAGGTTACGCTTTTGTTTTCGATTGAAAACCATGGAGCTCCGCTAAAAGTGATAGACGACTTCAAGGGGATACTCTTTCAATACCGTTTTGGCTTTTTGAAAGTCTTCTGTAAAACCAAGAATAAACCCACCCCCTCCGGAGCCACAAAGCTTTAGATAGTAGGTGTTGGTTTCCAATCCCTTTTTCCATAAGTCGTGAAAAGGCTTGGGGATCATTGGTTCGAAATTGTGAAGTACTAATGAAGAAAGGGTTTTTATATTCCCAAAAAGGGATTTAAAATTACCTTTTAAAAAGTCTTCCACACAGTGATCTGAGGTTTTGATAAATTGCTCTCTCATCATGGTACTGAAAGCTTCTTGCTTCATGTTTTCCATAAAAAGAGATACCATTGGCGCAGTTTCACCAATAATTCCACTATCCAACAAAAACACAGCTCCCTTTCCGTGTGGATTTTGGGAAGGAATTCCAGTGGTCTCAATTTGTTGTTTGGAGTGAATTAAAATAGGGAGGCTCAAATAACTATTCAATGGATCTAAACCGGAAGATTTTCCATGGAAAAAAGATTCCATACTGGAAAAAATCAGTTTGAGCTGTTGTAGCTTTTCTTTCGTCAGATTTTCAAGAACAGTAATTTTGTTGAATGCGTATTTGTCATAAATGGAAGCCACTAATGCCCCACTACTTCCTACCCCATATCCTTGGGGGATAGTACTATCAAAATACATTTTTTGATCCAAGTCGGCTTGTAAACGTTCCCAGTCAAAAGAGACAATTTCCGATGAGATGGTTCTTAAATAGTCGGCAAAAGCAACTAATTTTTTATTAGACGACAGCTGTTGAGCATTGGTATAATCTGGGATTTTCAATGCTCCACGATAAAAATTGTAAGGAATAGAAAGCGCTTTGGAATCTTTTATAATACCATACTCTCCAAAGAGTAGAATTTTAGCATAAAACAATGGCCCTTTCATCTGTTCAATTTAAATAGTGATATTTATTAAATCTTGAAACCAATCAATAATAGTAAACTTTAACACAGTAACAAAAATCTGTAAATCGTTAAACAAAATTACTCTTTTTTTACGCCATCGCCAACTTCATCATTGATGAATTGGTTGTTCTGGCAGAAAATAAGGAGTTCCTCCTGAATAAATGCTTGAACAGCTGCTATGAATTCCTTTGGATAT
>CBFIJI010000154.1:0-3761 GCA_965662885.1 Flavobacteriaceae bacterium
CTGACAAAATGCAAAAAATAATGCAGTGGCAAGTTTATTTTGAGCCCTATATGGTTGATCATTTTACTCAAAACGGAAGTGGTGCAGATATTGGTCCCTTAAAAAACGGGGAAATTGTTTTGGCAGGACTTCGACCAGACACCCAACGTTATTTTGATTTTCATCATGCGGCTAGTGATGTCTTTAGTGCAATTAATAAAAGAGAATTAGAATTGGGGGCTGCAGCAATGACCAGTATGATTTATCTTGTAGATCAATTCGGGTTTTAATTTCTCTTTATTTATAGATGTTAGTTTCGACACTCAGTCAGTACACCCGAGAATTTCGCTATAATATCAAATTGGCTTATCCAGTAGTGGTCGGTCTTTTAGGTCATACCTTGGTTCAATTGGTGGATAATATAATGGTTGGTCAGTTGGGAACTGCTGAATTGGCTGCGGTCTCCTTAGGGAACAGTTTTGTATTTGTCGCCATGTCTTTAGGTATTGGTTTTTCGACCGCCATAACACCATTGGTTGCAGAAGCAGATGGAGCAAAGGATCATAAAAGAGGGAAGGCGCTATTTTTTCATGGCTTACTCCTTTGTGCTTGTTTAGGAATTTTTATGGCAGTTGCAGTGGCGTTAAGCAAACCGCTACTATTTTTTATGGGGCAACCCGATGAAGTAGTTGCCTTGGCTTATCCCTATTTAAAATGGGCTGCGTTTTCTCTTTTTCCCTTAATTACTTTTCAGGCCTTTAAACAGTTTACAGAGGGTCTTTCTCATACACGTCCGGGAATGTATGCAACACTCCTTGGGAATGTAGTCAATATTGTTCTTAACTATTTTTTGATTTTTGGTTTTTGGATTTTTCCAAAAATGGGAATTGAAGGGGCGGCAATTGGAACATTGATATCTCGTTTTGGGATGCTCATTTTTATTGGTTTATATGTATTTTTTGATCACCGTTTTACCCCATACATCAAAGAGGTCAAAATAAAAAAACCACAGTTAAAAATTCTAAAAAGAATTATTGGCTTAGGCTTTCCATCTGCTTTACAAATGTTTTTTGAAGTAGGCTTTTTTACCATTGCGATATGGCTTTCCGGTATTTTAGGTAAAAACGCTCAAGCGGCCAACCAGATAGCATTGAATTTATCTTCAATGACTTTTATGTTTGCTATGGGGTTTGGCGTTGCTGCTATGATCCGTGTAGGAAATCAAAAGGGTCAAAAAAACTTTTTAGAACTCAGGCGAATTGCCTATTCAATTTTTCTTTTGATCATTATTTTGGATTTGGTATTTTGTCTGTTTTTCCTTTTGTTTAATCCTATTCTTCCTTGGATTTATGTAAATTCTGAGACAGCTGTCAATTTAAGTGACACCGTGGAAGTGGTTCTTATTGCCTCAAGTCTCTTAATCGTTTCTGCATTTTTTCAAATTTCCGATGGCCTACAAGCGGTTGCTCTTGGGGCACTTCGAGGTCTTCAAGATGTCAATGTTCCAGCGTTCTTGACCTTTTTTGCTTATGGTTTGGTGGGCTTGCCTATTTCCTACTATTTGGGGGTTCATACCGATTTGGGCGCTGTTGGAATTTGGATAGGTTTACTTTCTGGATTAACCACTTCTTGTGTTTTACTTTTAATGAGATTTCAATACCTTACAAAAAAATTAATTGCTTAAAACTAATCTATGGAACTTCCAAAATTTCTAATTGCAGATAATTCTGACTTTGCTGATGATTTGTTTGTCATTCATACAGAATACCCTCGCTTTATATTAAATGTTGCCAATGATGATGTCCATTGGATGGAAGAATTTGAGGCGCAGGATGAACGTGATCTAAAATCTGAATCAGAAAATTTAATTGAAGAAGCTTTTTCTTTTTTTGACCGCGAAATTGACAAGATGGATTAAACCATGGACGAACTAATTAACCTTGATCGTACCCTGTTTCTTTATCTGAATGGTTTAGGAATTAGCTCCTTTGATTCATTTTGGATGTTGATGACTAACAAATTGACTAATGTTACTGTATATCTTTTAGCCCTCATCTATTTTTTAAAAAAAACGAGTTTAAAGCAGTTTTTAGGAGCACTTGTTATCGTAGCTCTTATTATCTTGGCTATGGATCAAACAGCAAATCTTTTCAAATATCAAATTGGCCGTCTGCGACCTTGTCATGACCCTGAGCTTTCTTCTTTGGTTCGCTTGGTGAAAACGTCTTGTGGTGGGAAATATAGTTTCTTTTCTGGGCATGCCTCCAATTCTTTTGCCTTGGCCACCTTTTTTAGTTTTTTATTAAAAGACTATCAGTCCAGACTCGCTGTTTTTTTCTTTAGTCTCGCTACACTTATTGCGTATAGCCGGGTTTATATTGGGGTTCATTATCCGAGAGATATTCTAGTTGGTGCACTTTTTGGAATTCTCTATGGTTTTATTTTTTATCGTCTTTGGAAGAGGATTATTCTGCCGCGTCTACAGTAAAGGTATAGGTTGTTTTGTGTTGATACGTTTCCCCGGGGGAGAGTAGCGTATTTGGAAAATGAGGAATATGGAGTCCATTAGAAAATTTTTGTGTTTCAAAACAAATGGCATCAAAGTTTGGTGGGGTAAAAACGACTACTCCAGGTTGGTCGGTTAGTGTCTTCATTTCTATTCCCGTTTCAGGTGCATAGAGCCTAGCCGCAAATGATGCGTTATCATCCAATACAAAACAATCATCTAATCGAGTATTTCCCAGCGATTTAAGCGTTTGAAAATCAAACGCTGTTGCTGCCGTAGGCAGCAATTTCCCGTTGGGAACTAAATCGCTTCCTAATCCTAAGTATTGCGAAGCATTGATTTGTAATTGATGTGTATCAATATTTCCAGCATTTCCTAAATTAAAATACGCATGATTGGTGAGGTTCATAGGGGTTGTCTTATCAGTAGTTGCTTTGTATTCGATGATAATACTGTGGTCGACCAAACGATAGGTAACCTCAGCATCAACCTTACCAGGAAACCCACTATTGCCATCTTCACAACTTATCTTAAAGCAAATTGCTGTTGTTCCATCATTTTGTTGGTCTATCATTAACCAGTTTTTTTTACCCCAGCTCGACGTTCCACTATGTAGGAGTACCCCCTCAGAATTTTCTAAAGTGATCACTTTTCCGTCAATAGCAATAGGTTGGAGTAATCGTCCTGCAAAACGCCCTATAACAGCCCCTCGAAACCATGGATCAGTCCGATAATCCTCAGGGCTTGGCATTCCCATGATAACATTGACGGCTTGTCCATTTTTATCTTTTATCCAAAGTTGATGAAGTGTAGCCCCATAATCTAAAAAATGGGCTTTTAACACATGGTTTTTTAAAATAAACTCTTGCACCTTTTAGTGGTTTTCTTTTAAGAGTTCAGGATATAATTTTTGAAATTTGCGTAAACGAGGGATGGAAACCTGTTGCACATAGGGGTTATTTGGATTTCTTTTTTCATAATCTTGATGGTATTCCTCCGCAAAATAAAACTTTTCTAAGGGCTTCACCTCTGTGACGATTTCTTTGGAGAAAATTTCTTTTTCCTTTAATAGTGCGATATAATCTTGTATAATTATACGTTCTTCCTCCGAAGTATAAAAGGCAATGGATCGGTATTGACTTCCGTAATCGGGACCTTGACGGTTAGGTGTTGTTGGATCATGTGACCCAAAAAAAACCTGAACCAAGGTTCCAAAACTTACTTTTTTTGGATCGTAAATCACCTCAACGGCTTCTGCGTGTCCAGTTCTTCCTGT
>CBFIJI010000155.1:0-3711 GCA_965662885.1 Flavobacteriaceae bacterium
CGGAGACAGATAATTGTAATGAATCCCCATATTTGGTAGCCATAGCCAACGCACCTTCGTCTATGGATAGTAGGGGACCCACATCGACATTATCCAAAGATTGACTGAATGCATATCCGAAAATACTGTCATTTACAGCTTCAATGATATGTGCTTTTGCATCTTGACGGTGTACTTTAAATCGGGAGTTAAAATCAAAGTTATCTAATGCAGCTTGATTTTGTTGTGGGAGTATGACATAAGTATAGGTGTCACTGCTGACATTGGAGCCATGATCTATATAGAGTGTAGAAATATTAGCTTGAGTGTCTTTTTTGTTCTTAACATCTCTTGAGGTCTGTAATTTGGTTTCGAATTTAAGATTTTTCGGATCGGGAATGACATAACCATTTCCGTATTCATCCATAATTTTGACTTCAGTTCCATCGGGGTATGATTTAGAGGTAGCAGTCGTATTTTTTGCGACACGCTGAAAAAGGGTCGTGTTCACCGGGTGATTTCCATCTTGAATACTGATGTCTGAACCGAGACAAAGTATGGCATTATCAATAAAAAAGTAACTTTTATAAGCTTTAAAATTCCGGTTTCCATCGTCAAAATTTGGTCTTCCCGCCAGTTTAAGGTGGAAAAGTCCGTTTTTATTAAAATGGGAAAGTCCACCATTCATCTCTCCGTTGATATCGTTTCTCCAAGATCCTCGATTTTCATCTACAAACAATGTTGTAAGACTATTGATGTCGTAATTGACGGCGGTAACTCCAGGTAGTCGTGTCCAGTTTACACCGTCTCTAGGAATTCCTGCTGCTTCGTTCCCATCCTTTTCAAAAACCTGAAGGAAACCATGACCTAAAAACATGGCGAACAAATTGTCATTGTTGTATTCGGTTCCAGGGAATATTTCTGGCCCCGGAATCCATTTGCTGTGACCTCGAACGGCTGCAATCCAACCATTTCTCCGATGCCAAGTTATGTTGGCATAGTTGAGTGTATAATTTCCTTCGGAGGTGGTGGCTTCCTCAGCATTTACAAGGATTGTGTTTACTTCGTCTTGAAATGTGTTATTATATATAAAGCCTCCTTTATTTATATAATATTTCAAAAGAGATTGCATTGAAGACATTCCACCCAACGCTAAATACAGCGCCATTTTGTGTGTATCGTATTTAGGAGCGATATAGTAACCCCTGTTAGCCATCATGGGTCCGAATTGTTTTTCGGTGGATAGCCTCGTAAAGGTTTTTTCAGCGATATTCTCAAGAGTTTTTTCCGTTTCCGCATCTAAAGCATAACTTGTATTGCTGAGTGCATAATATAAAAAGGACGTTTTTAGGATAGCACTCGATGTATATCCGTCCAAATAATCATGGCCATGGTGGTTGGTTGTAAAATCTGGTTTTACAATGGTTCCTCCTCCTTTTGATGTACTCAAGCCTCTTGAAATCTTAAGAGCCTTTTCCAAAGATTTTTTTAAAGCATAAATATCACGAGCCTTTTCTTGTACCTGCTGATTACTGGTTTCGGGCATTAAGGAGATTATCATGGCTCTTTGAACTATTACACTACGAAGTGCATCTGCATCCAATATTAAATTGTCCAAATCGTATAATTCACCATATGCGGAAACCCAGCGAATGGTATTTATTTCTCTGTTATAACGAACCTCACCCAGTTCTTCACGCATCATTTCCAGTGATAAAATGTAATTATCAAGGCGTAAGGGAACCAGTGCTAAATTCATCATACTGCTACCGTATGCAAAACCTTGTTCATGGGTGTAATCCAGCAATTGGATGTATTTCTTTTTATATTCTTCATCCCTAGTATCCTTGAATTTTTTCGCTAGATAATGAAATAAATAACGATGCACATATAACAAATTCACGGTTTCTATGCCTACCTTGGAAAAGTCATTCCATGCTTCTTCAGGAATTATCGGTGTCCCTTTTGTTATTCCGTTTTCTTCTCTTAGATTCAGTTTTTTTGAAATTTCAAGAGCTTGACTTTCGCCATATCCTTGTAAATTCTCCGTAAACAAAAACTTTAGTTTATCTGAAATTTGGGTTACTTCCTTTCTCAATTCCGTTGAATAGTTGGGTAAAGGGGGTGGAATATTATTTAATGAAAAAATAGGTTTGGCCCAACGCTCGTCCTCCGCATTGTAAATGTGGGGAACTTGTAAATCAGCCAATCTGTATAGATAAGGGGGCTTAAGGAAAAGGACAAGATCGAAGAGTAATTTACCAGAACCTGTATTTGGAGCATTAATCTCAACATAATTGATCGGGTACTTCCAATCGCTAGGTAACACTGGTTTGGCTTTGGTTCCTTTCCATTCTACTTTATCCCATTGAATATGCGTCAATACGGCTCTCCAACCCTTAAAATCTATGTTTACGTCAAATTCAAAATATCCACTTTTGTCCTGAACATTAGATTTTTCACCAAACCTAACAGTAATCGACTTTGTTTGGGCTTGATCATTATAAATCCAAAAGAGTAAAGATTTGGTTCTGTCGTTCTCTTGAACTGGAACATCGCCTTCTAAACCTATGGCGCGATCAAACATCAATTTGGACCCCGAAGTCCAGTCCCATTGCAGCGATTGTTCTCCGATTTTACTTCTTTGAGTGTTGATACTCAGTTCATTTTCATTTGCCGAACCCATATAGGACGGAACAGTTTTTCCTTCAAATGAGATTAATTTTTCATGGCTGTTAATATTTACTTCAATGGTGTAGGGAACTTTCCATGTTTGGTTGGTATTGGCAGCCGTAACATTGAGGCGGTAATACCCCACCTTGAGTTGGTTGGTCCAACTGATTACTCCAGTTTGAGAGTCGATAGAAATTCCTTCATAAGTAGGACTCAGGGTAAAAGTCCCGGTTTGGCCTCCCCAGTCAATTTTTGGTGTAACCGATTTCCCTGCAACACCGTGGAGGACATCCGAATGTTCAGGATTGTAGAGCGAATATCTGTTTTCTTTTAGAAGTCTATAGGTTGTAGTCGTTATGCCTACAGTGTTAGAAGCGGTAATGGTCAGTGAATGTGTCCCGGAAGCCAAATCTTTTGTCCAAGAAATTATCCCATTATCTTTGTCAATGCTTAATCCTGAAATGTTTGGACTCATTGTAAAGATTCCAATATCATTATTCCATTCAATGGTTGGTGATACAGAACTTCCTGTCTGTTGTAAATAGGTTTTTTGGAAGTCGGGTTCATATTTTAAGCTTTCGGGTTTGACTGACCCGTTTAAAATAACATAAGTAGCCGTGGCATTTCCAGAAATATTGGATGCACTAACCATTAGGGAGTGCTTACCTTTGGCTAAATTGGCATTCCATGAGATGACGCCTGTAGTAGGATCAATGGAAGCTCCGGTAAGTTCCTTAGTCAGTGAAAAAATACCTTTTCCATTATGCCAGTTGATGGTTGGTGTTACAGAACTTCCCGTTGTTCCAGGGGAGGCAATTACTGAAGATATGGTATATGAGAGTCCATCTGGAGGCAGCACTGGATTATTATCAAAGACAATTTTGTCAAAATAAACCTTTTCATTCTCCAGTAGCCCACTATCTTTTGTCGTGTTGACAAAAAAATCGACTCTGTTAATCGTATCGATCCATTTTGAATTGCTTTTAAGATCAAAGTCATAGGTTTGATATTCGGTGGTTGGCGTAATCGTTTTCACTCCTACTGTGGAAGTATTATTTA
>CBFIJI010000156.1:0-3586 GCA_965662885.1 Flavobacteriaceae bacterium
TCTCCCTTGAGTATTGCAATTTCATTTTTTTATTTCAACCCACCCTCCTAATTTTACATAACGAAATCATTGACTTACGGAATTCTACCCAAATTAAAGGTGTCTTTTTTTAGTTTTAATAGTACTATTACTAACTGTTTTACATAGAATTTTAGACCACGAATTCCAAAGTCTAGGTATCATTAAGTAACCAAATAGCGTTTATGCTCTGGATCTTGCTTCGCTTTGAACAAAACAAAAAAGAAGAGAAAAAATAGTGACTGTGGATAATCTTTGTTTGGTAGAAATAAATTAAGCCCCGACAATTGCTTTTTTTAAAAGCAAAAAAAACAAATGTTTCTTTTATTGGAGTTGTTTATAAACCCTCAACTCCAATAGAAGTTTTTTTTATTTATAATGTTGGCTTGGTAAGTTTACAAGCTTTAATCGAAAAACTGCACTTGATCTTTTAACCGTTCCGAAACCATCGTCATCATTCTTTTATTCAGTGAGGAAGAATTGCTGCTGTAGTTGATGTATTCTTCTACTGTAAACATCCCAATAATCATTCCTTTTATTGAATTGCGTAATTTTTGATCCCTAAATAAGGCATTTTCGATATAAATCAAACGCTTGGGCAAACTCAAGGTGTTAAAAACACCTTTACGTTTTTTGATATAGTTTTTAAAGACCACAAGAAATAGTGGATTTTGAAGCTTTAAAATAGGGCGGAGGGTAATGTTTTGAAATTGTTCTTCCTCACTAGTAGTGCTATAGTGATTGGTTTTTTTGATCTCCGGTCGAATCCGAAGTAGGTCGTTGGGTCGGTCGTTCATCGCATAATTTTTTTTAAAATTACAGCATAACCCATTAATTAATCTTCTTTTTATAGACATTTTATCCCTAAATTCTATTTACGACCTTTAGAAGGTTGATTTGTCATGTATTATCCGCTTCCGTTATGAATTATTTTATTAAATTGAAATATAATTCTTAAAGTCCCTTTTTCTTGTCAAGAAAATATATTCTTCCTTTTTTTTATAATTAAATCTTTTTAAACATGAATTTTTCAAAGCTCCTTTTTCTTTTTTTCTTCTCCCTTTTGATTCTCCCTGTTGGGTGTGTTCAAATGCAGCCCGATGAAAAAATACCCGGTATCATTTTAGAAAATATCGACCCTATGGTAAGTCCAAAAGATGATTTTTACAACTATGTCAATGGAAATTGGCTTAAATCAACGAAAATACCTGATGATGAAACCCGTTGGGGTGGGTTTGGTGTACTTCGCGAAAAAACCCGAATGGATGTTTTGAATATTGTTAAGAAAGCCCAAAAATTAAACACCTATAAAGCGGGGAGTGACCAAAAAAAGGCCCTTTTAATTTTTGAATCACAACTCGATACTGTTGCTCGAGATGCTGCTGGAATAACCCCCATTCAACCGCTTTTGGATGCCATTAACACCATTGAGAATTTGACCGACTTACAAACTGTTTACGCCACCGTTTTGGGGGTTTCTTCTCCTTTTACCGGTATTGGTTCCTATGCAAATATGAATGATAGCAGTATGAATATTTGTTGGGTATTCCCCTCTGAATTGGGACTCTCCCGAGATTATTATCTCAACCAAGACGAGAATTCAATTGAAATAAGAGAAAAATATGTTGATCATGTTGCCCGGATGTTACAATTCATCAATTACAATCAAGCGGATGCGTTAACAGCTGCTAAAAAAATTCTGAATTTAGAAACAGCATTAGCAACCCCTCGACTCGATAAGGTGGCCATGCGGGACGCACGAAACTATAACAATCCCATGACGTTGGATGCTTTAGATGAACTCATGCCTTCGTTGGACTGGGTAAAGTTTATTGCCGATTTTGGGGTCACAAAAGAATTGGAAACCCTCAACGTTATGCAACCTAAATATATGGCAGCGTTAAATGATTTTTTAAAGAATACACCCATTGATGAGCTTAAACTCCTCATGGAGTGGAGTACTTTAAACAATGCTGCTGGTTATTTAACCTCCGAAATTGAATACACCAATTGGGAATTTTACGGGAAGGCCCTAAACGGTGTAGAAAGCATGCAACCAGCAGAAGAACGTGCTCTTGAAACGGTTCAAAATTCTGTAGGGGAGGCCATTGGAAAAGTTTATGTGGATGCGAAATTCCCACCAGAAGCCAAAGAAAAAGCAGAACAGATGATTGCTAATGTGATTAAAGCCTTTCAGATAAGAATCAATGCATTGGATTGGATGACTGAAGAGACCAAAGCAAAAGCGATTGAAAAATTAGACAAATTCACCGTGAAAATTGCCTATCCCGATGTATGGGAAGACTATAGTGCACTTCAAGTCGTCGAAGGCAATTCTTTTGTAGAAAATATGTTTGCAGTTTTTAAATGGAGTTTTGAAGAAAACCTTTCGGAGATTGGGGAGCCGGTCGATAAAACCAAATGGGGAATGCCCCCGCAGATGGTCAACGCTTACTTTAATCCGATCAACAATGAAATTGTTTTCCCAGCAGCCATCTTACAACCCCCTTTTTATAATTATACCGCCGATGACGCCGTTAATTATGGTGGAATTGGTGCTGTTATTGGCCATGAAATTTCTCATGCCTTTGATGATTCTGGTGCTCGTTTTGATGGTGATGGAAATTTATCCAACTGGTGGACTGAATCTGATTTAAAGGAGTTTACTCTTCGTGGTGATGCTCTTGCTGACCAATATAGTGCCATTGAGGTGCTCGACAGTGTCTATATCAACGGAAAATTTACCTTAGGCGAAAACATTGGCGACCTTGGAGGTGTCTTAGGGGCTTATGATGGTTTACAATTAAGCTTTAAAGAAAAGGGACGTCCAGCACCTATCGATGGTTTTACGGCCGAAGAACGCTTTTTTATGTCTTGGACAACCGTATGGCGTACCCTTATTCGGGAAGATGCCTTAAGAAATCAAATCATCACTGACCCCCATGCTCCTGGAAAGTTCAGAGCCACACAACCTCTTAAAAATATCGATGCTTTTTATAGCACTTTTGATATTCAAGAAGGTGATGGAATGTACCTAGCTCCCGAAAAACGGGTTAAAATTTGGTAATATTCCCAAGCCCATAAGAAGTTACTTAAGGCACTGAGCTTGTCGAAGTGCCCTAAGTAAATTTCTTCCTTTATTTTTAGCCACAAATCCTTTTATTCTGACTTAAAAACCGATTTAAACCCTAAGAAAAAACCTACAACTAAGCCCTATCTTCATGGAAAAAAAACCGACCACAAGCTATTTATTGCATTGTTTTATCGCTGGATTACAGTATTATGACATTTTAGAAATATGGAAATCATTGTCCATTGGTGACTTGGTAGAACTGATCCCTGAACGGGACAATAAATACGATTCCAATGCCGTTAAAGTTTGTTTTAAAGGAAAGCAATTAGGCTACCTACCCCGCTCGCAAAACAAGCATGTCGCTAAGATCCTTAATGCTGGACATGATGCGTATGAAGCTCGAATTCAATCCCTCTATCAACATCAACCCATGTATGAACGGGTAGAAATCTGTTTAAAAGTTAAACCACAAGAAGGATAAAAAAAAGCCCCGTA
>CBFIJI010000157.1:0-3578 GCA_965662885.1 Flavobacteriaceae bacterium
GAACTGACAAGGTCCAAACCATCACCTAGCTGGTACTCATTTGAAACACTTACGGGTAAACGTCCAGAGATGCTTGTTTTACCCATCATCATGTCCACACTTATTTGTTGAGCAATTGGGCTGTTTTGATAACTCATCATTATAGCGTCGATTCCCTTAACTCCTTCCAATTGTTTTAACGCATAAGGTTTAACAAACAAATCAAGGATAAGCGTTTTTGAAAGGGCTAACTTACGGAGAAGTGCCACCTGCTTTTTATTCCATCCAGAAGCTTTCCAAGGATTCGCATTAGAACGATGAAAACTAACAATTAGGGTGTCATACGCACTTGCTGCTTCAAGAATTTCTGTATTGTTTTCACTGGCTATACTTTTAATGTCTTGATAGCTGTTGAGATGCTTCTGAAACGCACCACTTGAATCATCCCCCATGGCAATGTGTAACACTTTGGTCCCTTTTTTAAGTGGTAATAAATCGCTATCGTTTTTGAGAAGTGTAATTGCATTAGCAAGAGCGTCAGCATATAATAATGTGTCTTTAGGGGTATTTAAATCAGCCATTAAAGTGTTTGTTTCGACTGCTTTATATGCATTTAAACCTACCTTAAATTTTGCTTTTAAAATTTTTTTGACAGAATGGGATAAACGTTCTTCATCAATTTTATCTCGGAGATACGCCTTTTTTATAGCTGCTATCCCTTCCGGAATGTTTTCAGAGATCAAGAGAATATCGTTTCCAGCTAAAAAGGCTTCTAAGTCAATGTTTTTACCCCCTCCGAATTCTGAGGCTCCTTTCATGTTCAAAGCATCAGTCACCACCAAACCCTTAAATTTCATTTGCTTCTTTAAAAGTGATTGAATCACTTCTTTAGACAGGGATGTAGGTAGCTTATTTTTAGCAATATTGGGTGCATTTAGGTGGGCAACCATGACTGAGGAAAGCCCATTTTCAATTAGTTTTCTATACGGTAATAATTCAATCGAATCAAGACGTTGCTGAGTAAAATTTACCGTTGGTAAGGTTTTATGTGAATCCTGGTCGGTATCCCCATGGCCGGGAAAATGTTTCCCAGAAGTAAGAATGCCAACATCATGATGCCCCTGCATCCAAGCTAAAGCGTGTGTACTAACCCGATTAGGATTTTCGCCAAAAGAACGGTTTCCTATTATTGGGTTTTTTGGGTTGGTATTGATGTCTAAAACTGGCCCAAAACTATAATGAATCCCCATCCGTTTTTCCTGTTCCGCCATCCGTCTTCCTATTTTTCGAACCACTGATGAATCCTGAATTGCTCCTAGGGTCATTGCCCAAGGGAAAGGCATGATTGAATCCAAGCGCATGGCAGCTCCCCATTCAGCATCCATGGCAACCATCAAAGGAACCTTAGCCGCTGCTTGGAAGGCGTTTAACCAATGGGATTGTTTTACTGGACCTCCTAAGGAAAATACAAGTCCTCCGATATGATATTTTTCTATGAGCTCTTGGGTTTGCTTAAATTCCAAACTGTCTCGCTTGGAAAAAACCATTGGCATAAAAAGCTGCCCAATTTTTTCATCCAAAGAAAGGCTTTGATAGATACTGTCCACCCATTTGTCTTGTTGGGGTTGAAGTTCCAAAGAAACCGCTAGTGGATCTTCTTGTGCTGCTGCATTGAAGAACCCAATTAAAAAAAATATAACCGTGCTAAATTTTCTCATACTTTTATAAAACGACTATGCCAACTATCAGAAGCTGGAACTTCCCAAGCGTTGGCATAAGCCTCTTTCGTATCGACCAAATTATTAAAAACAATGGTGTTTTTTGATATTGATTTTGCCTTGGCCATTTGTCTAAAGTCGGTTAGGGGTTTGTAGGCAATATATTCCCCTTGCCGAAATGTAACATTCATTTTATCTAATAAATCAACATTGTATTCTTGCTCCAAGGTTTGAATAAAACGAACAGAGGCATCAATGGAGCATCCACTTGCAGCAACAGCACTTTGATTTAATCCAATAATAATAAAGCGATTATATGGCAATTCGTAGGCTGCTTCCAATGCATTTTGATGGGCAGTCCATTGCTCCAAAAAAGTTGCTATTTTTTCTTTAATAGCCGTCACTTCTTCTGTATTGAAAGGTCGGTTGGATTGATAAATCCAAATTCGAGCGTCATCGGGTAAGTTGGAAAAAGAAGTAAGCATTTTCTATAGGTCTTGAGCGGTTACTATGAGTTCCGCAATATCCATTACGGCAACTTTAGTTTCTAAATCATTGTGTTTAATTCCATCACGCATCATTGTATTACAAAAGGGACAAGCTGCAGCAACGATATCAGGTTTCGTTTCCAATGCCTGATCTGTACGTTCGATATTGATGTCTTTATTTCCTTTTTCGGGCTCTTTAAACATTTGTGCACCACCAGCACCACAACAAAGTCCTTTTGTGCGGCATTGTTTCATTTCTACTAATTCAGCGTCAAGTTTTTCAATGAGTGCTCTTGGAGCGTCATAAACATTGTTTGCACGACCTAAATAACAGGGGTCATGATAGGTGATTCTTTTGCCTTTTAGTGTTCCCCCTTCAATCTTTAATTTTCCAGAAGCCACCAAGTCACGCAAAAACTGTGTGTGGTGCATGACTTTATAATTTCCTCCAAGTTCTGGGTATTCATTTTTAAGGGTATTAAAACAGTGCGGGCAAGTGGTGACTATTTCCTTTACACCATACATGTTCAACGTTTCTACATTTTGAACCGCCTGCATTTGAAAAAGAAATTCATTTCCAGCGCGTTTGGCTGGATCGCCTGTACAACTTTCCTCGGCACCTAAGACTGCAAAGGAGGTTTCTGTTTTTAAAAGAATTTTCACAAAAGCTTTTGTGATTTTTTTTGCCCGATCATCAAAACTTCCTGCACAACCTACCCAAAAAAGTACATCAGGGGTTTTGCCTTGTGCATTCAATTCCGCTAATGTTGGTACACTAAGCATAACTATTGGTTGTTTTTACCATCGTCAAACACCTCGATGGTTACTTCTTTTTCAATTAAATCTGTAAACTTTCCTCTATATCGAGTGGCCTTCACTAAGTGATTATCAATCCAATGATAATTTCCACCTCTAGGCTTACCCATCAATAAGCTATGGTACTTAAATCCATTCGTTTGCAACCACTTTTCAGTAACTTCTCTATGAGATTCAACTCGAGAAGTAAAAAAACAGATGAGATGCCCCTCTCAAACCATTTATTAAGTGTTTGCAAAGCATCAGGATATACTTTTGCAGTAACCATTCTTTCTGGCTCTTCATTGGGGATATCATCACAAATGGTTCCATCAATATCGATGAGATAGTTTTTAATCCCTTCGGGAAGAACAGGACTAATAATTTCACCGTCCTCGACTTTTTTGTGTAAATAACTTTCTGCTTCAACGCGTTCCATATACTATTTTCTTAATTGGTTTATTCTTGTGTCCATAACATTCGATCTTGATTGTTAAAAGGCCATGGAGCTCCATTGTTCTCAATGTTACTCATCATATTATTCAAATCTGATGGGGCAGCAGACTGCTCCATAACTAAATATTGCCGCATATCCATG
>CBFIJI010000158.1:0-3477 GCA_965662885.1 Flavobacteriaceae bacterium
CATAAAAGCCATTTTAACGTTTGTACCTATATGAAAGCCCAGTTTCATATTGATGGAGTTGTACAAAAGGAAACAGCAACACCTTTAATTAAAAGTGACTCTTGTAGTGTTAAATTTTCGATTCAATTAAAACAAGGAAAAACGCTTACCACAGTAAAGTATGGAGGATATCTTGTTGACACTAATCATAAAAAAAGTCATTTAAAAAACCAAGCAAAACAGCTTGTTGATAGTGCTTGTAAAAAAGGCTTTGATCTTCTGAAAAAAGAGCATTCAAAACAATGGCAGGAAATTTGGAAAACCTCAGATATTGTTATTGATGGTGACGATAAAGCACAACAAGCCATTCGTTTTAATATATTCCAACTCAACCAAACCTATACGGGTGATGATGCACGCTTAAATATTGGTCCAAAAGGGTTTACAGGGGAAAAATACGGAGGATCCACCTATTGGGATACAGAGGCCTATTGTGTTCCTTTCTACATGGCCACAAAACAACACCAAGTCGCACGAAATTTATTGGTCTACCGTTATAATCAACTAGATAAAGCCATCGAAAATGCACAAAAATTAGGGCTTAAAAATGGAGCAGCACTCTATCCTATGGTGACCATCAATGGGGAAGAGTGTCATAATGAATGGGAAATTACTTTTGAAGAAATTCACAGAAACGCAGCCATTGCCTTTGCCATTTTTAATTATGAACGCTATACTGCTGATCTTTCCTATGTCCCCGAAATGGGATTAGAAGTTTTAATTGGGATTGCCCGTTTCTGGAAAGAACGAGTCAACTTTTCCGAAGAAAAAAAACAGTATGTCATTCTAGGGGTTACCGGTCCCAATGAATACGAAAACAATGTCAACAATAATTGGTACACCAATTATGCCGCCAAATGGTGCCTAGAATTCACCCACAAAAAAATTCGGGAAATTGAAAAAAATAACCCAGAAGATTTTTTAAGAATTTCAGAACGTACAAAAATAACTGACAAGGAAACAAAACAATGGCTGGAGATTGCGGAAGCTCTTTATCTTCCAGTTCATCCAAATAAAGAGGTTTACCTTCAACAAGATGGCTTTTTGGATAAAGTCCTTAAAGATGTCAATCATATTGATCCAAAGGAACGCCCCATTAATCAAAACTGGTCGTGGGATAGGATTTTGCGTTCCCCATATATCAAACAAGCCGATGTTCTTCAAGGGTTTTATTTTTTTAATGAGCATTTTAGTTTAGAAGAACTTGAAAAACACTTTGATTTTTATGAGCCTCTAACGGTACATGAATCCTCTTTATCTCCATGTATTCATTCCATATTGGCTGCTAAATTAAACCGAATGGAGCAGGCGTACAGTTTTTACTTAAGAACCTCCCGTTTGGATCTTGACGACTACAATTCAGAAGTTCATGAAGGTCTTCATATCACATCAATGGCTGGAACCTGGATGAGTATTGTTGAAGGGTTTGGTGGAATGCAGGTTAAAAATAACATCCTCAGTTTTGAACCTCGAATTCCAAAACAGTGGAAGGCCTATTCCTTTACAATCAACTTTAGAGAGCATACCCTTCAAGTGACCATAAGTCATCAAGAAAAAAAGTTTGAACTTAAAACAGAAGGACAACTTAAAATTCAAGTTAATGGAGTCTCTACCTCACTGTCCTCAGTCAACCAATTAACGCTTGCTTAATGCGATATTTATTTTTCCTTTTTATTTTTTTAGCATCCCTTTCTTATGGACAAATAACGCGTGTCGAACCCCCATTTTGGTGGGTAGACATGAATAACCAATCCTTACAGATATTGCTTTACGGAGAAAATATTGCTGCCTATACACCATCTTCGAAAGAGATCAGTATTGTAGGGGTTGATCGGGTTAGTAATTCCAATTACTTGCTGGTCAATTTAGATTTAAGCGGACAACGTCCTGGAATAGTAACCATTGATTTAACAGCAAAAGATAAAATAAAGCAATCATTTACATATGAACTAAAAGAACGAACTCCCAACGCCTCACAAAAAAAAGGCTTTGATTCCTCTGACCTGCTCTATCTGATCATGCCAGACCGTTTTGCTAATGGAGATTCTTCGAATGACACCCAAGAGGGGTTTGACGAGAAAGTTGACCGCAATGGTCTTTGGTCCAGACACGGTGGAGACCTCAAAGGGATTCATGACCATCTTGATTATTTGGCATCATTGGGGGTCACTGGAGTTTGGAACACACCGATTTGTGAAAGCAATAGCCCCCACCAATACGGGTCTTATCATGGCTATGCTCAAACCAACCTCTATCGAATTGACCCGAGGTTAGGGACAAATGAAGACTATGTTGCCTTGTCCAAATCCATAAAACAACGGAACATGAAATTGATTAAGGATTACGTAATCAATCATTGGTCAGTCAATCATTGGATGATGAAAGATCTGCCGGATGACCGTTGGGTCAATCAATGGGATAAGATGACCTACGCAAAACACAGTAAAGAGATTTTTTCGGATCCCTACAGTTCAGAAATTGATCTGAAATATGTTACGCAAGGATGGTTTGACAATCATATGATGGATCTTAACATAAGTAATCCCCTCTTCCAGAAGTATTTAATTCAAAATGCGATTTGGTGGATTGAATATGCAGATTTAAATGGTCTTCGTGTGGACACCTATCCCTACAATGATAAAGAGGCCATCACAGCATGGGCAACCGCTATTTTTAATGAATACCCCAATTTTAGTATTGTTGCTGAGGCTTGGCTGATGAGCCCAGTCCACTTGTCCTATTGGCAAAAGGACAGCCCGGTAGCAGCGATAAAAGAATTCAATTCTCAAGTTAATGTAGTCAAAGATTTTGCCTTATATGATGCGATGATGAATGCATTTCAACCAAATCCGGGTTGGAATGAAGGCCTAAGCAAGCTGCACTATACCTTACAATTTGACTTTTTATATAACAACGTCAACAACTTGCTCACCTTTGCTGAAAATCACGATACCCAAAGGATTAATACGGCCTTTCCCAACTTTGAAGATTATCAATTGGTGATGACCTTATTGGCCACCCTTCGCGGTATTCCTCAACTTTATTACGGCTCTGAAATTGGGATGAAAGGAGATAAAGCAAAAGGAGATGGTGATATTCGTCGGGACTTTCCCGGGGGTTGGAAAGAAGATCCCCATAATGCTTTTTTAAAGGAAGAACGAAACGAGCAACAAAAGCGTTATTTTGATTTTACCGCCAAACTGTTCAATTGGCGCAAAAATGCAAACGTTATCCACCAAGGAAAAATGATGCATTTTATTCCTGAAGAAAATGTCTATGTCTATTTTAGGTATACTGATGAAGAAAAAATAATGGTCATCATAAACGGAAGTACCACAAAACAACTCCTTACAATGGAACGCTTTCAAGAAGCCATACAGGAACACACTATGGGAATTAATGTATTAACCAAGGAAGTGTACAACTTAACAACCAAGC
>CBFIJI010000159.1:0-3382 GCA_965662885.1 Flavobacteriaceae bacterium
AACAATTGGTTTCGAAGTCCAATGATTCCGCGAGAAGGTATCAAGAATTCACAAACCATCCGACTTCCTTTTGGGTTCATACTTAACATCTCCCCTTTTCTAAGACTTACCATTTCAATTGCTTTTCCAGAAACTTCCTCGGGTAAATCGATGGTCAATTCTTCGATGGGCTCCATTTTTTTACCATCAATTTCTTTGATGATCACACGAGGCTGGCCAATTTGAAGTTCATAACCTTCTCTTCGCATGGTTTCTATTAAAATGGATAAATGCAATACCCCCCTACCGTAAACAATAAATTTATCGGAAGAATCAGTCGTCTCTAGCTGCATTGCAAGATTTTTCTCCAATTCCTTTTCTAAGCGGTCTTTAATGTGACGAGAAGTCACAAACTTTCCTTCTTGTCCAAAAAAGGGAGAATCGTTAATGGTAAATAACATACTCATGGTAGGCTCATCTATGGCAATGGAGGGTAAAGCTTCTGGAGCTTCCACATCTGCAAGGGTGTCTCCAATTTCAAAACCTTCTAAACCAACTACCGCACATAAATCACCTGCAACTACCTGATCGACCTTCTTACGGCCGAGACCATCAAATAAATGCAATTCTTTAATTTTTGATTTTATAGCTGTCCCATCCCTTTTGATCATCATGACTGGCATGTTAACTTTAAGGTCACCTCTTTGGAGACGTCCAATAGCAACCCTTCCAGTAAAGGAGGAAAAATCTAAAGAAGTAATCAACATTTGTGTATTTCCCTCATTGACTTTAGGACTTGGAACGTGTTCCAAAACCATATCCAAAAGGGGTTCTATATTTTCTGTTTCGGTTTTCCAATCGGTATTCATCCAGTTGTTTTTGGCTGAACCATAGACTGTCGGAAAATCCAATTGCCATTCTTCAGCACCCAGTTCAAACATTAAGTCAAAAACCGCTTCATGTACAATGTCTGGAGTACAATTTTCTTTATCTACCTTATTAATGACCACTAATGGTTTTAACTTAAGGTCCAAGGCTTTTTGTAAAACAAAACGGGTTTGAGGCATTGGCCCTTCGAAGGCATCTACCAAAAGTAAAACCCCATCGGCCATATTTAAAACACGCTCTACTTCCCCACCAAAATCGGCGTGACCAGGAGTGTCAATAATGTTGATTTTTACATCTTTGTATTGGACAGCAACATTTTTAGATAAGATCGTAATTCCACGTTCCCGTTCCAAATCATTATTGTCCAAAATTAATTCCCCTGTTTCTTGGTTGTCTCTAAATAAGTTACAGTGGTGTAAGATTTTATCTACCAAAGTCGTTTTCCCGTGATCAACGTGTGCAATAATTGCAATATTTTTGATGGTTTTCATAGCCCTAAAAAGTTGCGCAAATATATTACTATTTATGGCTTAAAAAACGTGTTTTAAAAAAACTTAGGTGATCGTACTTCATTTCAATTCAGAACAAAGAATAATTGTACTTTTACAAACAAAAAAATGACTTTCAAGGACTTTAAATCACTCGAATACGCTGACAAAAACCAGTTTTTTTTAATTGCAGGCCCTTGTGCAATTGAAGGGGAAGAGATGGCCTTACAAATTGCTGAAAAAATCGTAACGATTACACAAAAATTAAAAATCCCCTTTTTTTTTAAAGGAAGTTTTAAAAAAGCCAATCGGAGTAGGATTGATAGCTTTACAGGTATTGGTGACGAAAAAGCATTGAAAATTTTAGATAAGGTGGGGAAAACCTTTGATGTTCCAACCTTAACCGATATCCATGAAAAAAAAGATGCCGCTATGGCTGCTGCCTATGTGGATGTCTTACAAATCCCAGCTTTTCTGGTTCGACAAACCGATCTCGTTGTTGCAGCAGCTCAAACAGGAAAAGTTATCAATTTAAAAAAAGGACAATTTATGAGCCCCTCGGCCATGCGTTTTGCTGCTCAAAAAGTACACGATAGTGGTAATTCCAACTATTGGTTAACTGAGCGTGGAACACAATTTGGTTATCAAGATTTAATTGTTGATTATCGTGGAATCTCTGAAATGAAAGAAATTGCACCTACAGTATTGGATGTTACACATTCCCTTCAACAACCCAATCAAAACAGCGGGGTTACAGGAGGGCGTCCCGATAAAATTGAAACCCTAGCACGTGCTGGAATTGCAGTTGGGGTGGATGGCTTATTCTTAGAAACCCACTTTGACCCTAAAAATGCAAAAAGTGATGGAGCAAACATGTTGCATTTAGATCATTTTGAAGGTTTGATGCATCGACTCTCTCAATTAAGAGAAGTAGTGGTTTCTTTAGAAGAGAATAACTAATTCTTAAAATCACTATTCTTTAGGGCTAAGTAACCACTACTCCCCTGTTACTTAAATAAATAATGTGCTATAAAAAAGAGCACAAAAAATGGCATAATAATTGTAAATTTGCAAACACTTCGAAAGTATCAAAATACTGGGGTCGACTGGTTTTGACAGCAGGATGCATTGAGAAGTAAGCAAGTCGAGCGCTGAATCACAGCTCGTAAATCTTATGTTTCACATTTTTAAATGGCGAGAATAACTACGCTCTAGCTGCATAAGCGACTGAATTATAGTAAGTCATTGCCTAGTCCCGACCAGGTCGGGAAGCCGGATGTCTCCTGATAGCCCTTGTTGACGGCGATCAATTTTGAGGCACCATAAAGGTCAACATCGAAACGCTGGAAGTACCGCTAGTGTTTTTCAATTAAGGTACTAAGGGATATGTGGGCAGTTTTTGGTCAGCATTTCTTCGAAAATTAAACAAAAACTAAACTTGTAGAAAGCTTTTTTATCACTTGTTTGGACGCGGGTTCGACTCCCGCCGACTCCACTTTAAGCCCTTGTAAATTATTAATTTACAAGGGTTTTTATTTTAATAAGTGGAACTATTCCGATTTTTATCGTAATTTAAAATATTATTCCCCAAAATTGGGTTGCTTTTTAATTATTTACGCTTCGCAACGCAAATATCAAAAAACCCCATTTTTACCTTAAAAAAATCTAAATCACTTCAACATTATGATAAAAAAAATGTCAATTTTAATATCGATTGGGCTGATTGTTTCTTGTTCAACTCAAAATGATAACAAAAATGAACCCTTAATAAATAATGGTAGATTCAATAAAACTATTCCGAGAAGTAAAACAGTTTCGAAAAGTAATATTAAAGACAGTATTGAAATCACCCCTATAGACACAACTAAAGTCACCCCTATAGACACAACTAAAGTCACCGCTATAGACACAACTGAAGTCACCACTATAGACACAACTAAAGTCATCACTATAGACACAACTAAAGTCACCGCTATAGACACAACTAAAGTCACCCCTGTTGATCCAATTAATCTTATTAAAGAAAC
>CBFIJI010000160.1:0-3349 GCA_965662885.1 Flavobacteriaceae bacterium
ATTTTGATAAAATTGTTTTAAAAAATTTAAGCCTTTTTTTTAAAAATTTAAACAGGGAGTGTTAAAATTTTATAAAACTGTTGGAAGGGATTAGAGTTAGTTGTTTTTGTTTACTTAAATTTGCATTAATCGGCAAACGATTTGTGATGGACGAAAAATTAGAAAAGATTGTTGTCTTAGAGCAAAAAATTATTGATTTACTCAACAAGCTTAAACAGAATCATTTTGATTTAACGAAGCTCAATGATGAAAATCAGGATTTGTTGCAACAAAATAATAACTATACTGAAGAAGTTCTCCACCTAAAGGCGGAGAATAAGTCCTTAAAAATCGCAAATAATTTGTTGGGCAGTAACGAAGGAAAAGCATCCACAAAAAACAAAATAAATAGTTTAATTAAAGAGGTTGATTTTTGTATCAATCAACTCACAGAAATTAATTCTGTTTATGAGTGAAATGTTAAAGATAAAGTTAACGATAGCGGATCGAGTTTACCCGTTGAGTATC
This sequence comes from Flavobacteriaceae bacterium, assembly GCA_965662885.1. Lineage (GTDB taxonomy): Bacteria > Bacteroidota > Bacteroidia > Flavobacteriales > Flavobacteriaceae > CBFIJI01. The sequence continues at coordinate 508 of CBFIJI010000160.1, forward strand.
CATCCTGACCAAGAGGCTTCTTTGAGAGCTTCAGCAAAAAAAATTGGTGAGATGATTAAACAATTGGAAAACAGTTATGCCGTTCGAGATAAACAAGATGTTTTAGCAATGTGTGCTCTTCAATTTGCGGCACAATTGAAACAAAATGATCAACCATCTGTAAAAAAAGATGCGTCTGATTTAAAAATAGAAGAGTTAATCGAATTGATTGATGTTCACCTGAGTGCCTACTAAGTTCTTTTAAACACAATACAACACTGCCTGTATTAGTACTTTTTTGATAAACTTAACAAGCTTTTAATTAAGAGAGGTGAGTTTGGATTGCAAAAGCAAGCTGCCTTGAGCAGATCCTTGACCAGTCCTGTAGCCTCATATATGTTTTTATAGGAGTTTATCCAAAAACATCACGCTAGTACAGGCTTTTTTAATTTTAATACTATACAATGGACACAATAATATTCTATATAATCGCTTTTTTTGCTGGGGTACTCCTTACCACGATCGTCACAAAAATCATTAACAAAAACCAATCTAAAGATTTGTTGAACAAAACCAAGAATGAGACAAAAGAGTTACTTAGATCAGCTAGAAGCGAAGGGGAGCGGATAAAAAAAGAAAAAATACTTCAAGCTAAAGAGCGTTTTATTGAACTAAAGTCAGACCATGAAAAAGTGATTTTTCAACGAGAAAAAAATGTTGTAGAGATTGAAAACCGAATAAAAGACAAAGAAAACCGTGTTTCCAATGAAATTAAGAAGACCACTGATCTCAACAAAAAATTAGAAAGTCGAAATGCTACTTTAGTTAATAAGCTCAACAGTCTTGAACGTAAGCAAGTGGATTTGGATAATTTGCACAAAATTCAAGTGGAAAAGTTAGAGTCAGTATCCAATTTATCTGCTGAAGAAGCAAAGTCAGCACTGATCGATTCCCTAAAAGAAAAAGCGAAAGTGGATGCCATGGCATTTGTCCAGCAAAGTTTGGAAGAAGCTAAACTTACTGTTCATCAAGAAGCGCAGAAAATGGTGATCAGTACAATTCAACGTATTGGAACCGAGGAGGCTATTGAAAACTGTGTTTCTGTCTTTAATTTGGAATCTGATGATATCAAAGGAAGAATCATTGGAAGAGAAGGTCGTAATATTCGCGCCTTAGAATCAGAAACAGGTGTGGAAATTATTGTGGACGATACGCCCGAGGCAATCATCTTATCGTGTTTTGATCCCGTTCGAAGGGAAATCGCACGTCTTTCACTTCATCGCTTGGTTAGTGATGGTCGAATTCATCCAGCACGAATTGAAGAAGTAGTGAATAAAACACGCAAACAAATCGACAATGAAATTCTTGAAGTGGGTAAGCGTACAGTTATTGACTTGGGAATTCACGGCTTACATCCCGAATTGGTTAAAATAATTGGGCGAATGAAATACCGATCATCTTACGGTCAAAATTTACTTCAACATTCCAGAGAGGTGGCTAAACTTTGTGGTGTAATGGCTTCTGAATTAGGCTTGAATCCCAAAATTGCGAAAAGAGCTGGTTTACTCCATGATATAGGAAAAGTTCCCGATGAAGAAAATGAAATGCCTCATGCCTTGTTAGGAATGCAATGGGCTGAAAAGTACGGTGAAAAGAAGGATGTTTGTAATGCTATTGGTGCTCACCATGACGAAATAGAAATGACGTCTTTATTCTCGCCGATCATTCAAGTATGTGATGCTATTTCAGGTGCTCGTCCTGGAGCACGCCGTCAAGTTCTAGACAGTTATGTTCAACGTCTAAAAGATCTTGAAAATATTGCTCTTGACTTTAATGGAGTGAATAAGGCTTACGCTATTCAAGCTGGACGAGAGCTTCGTGTTATCGTTGAGAGTGAAAAAGTATCGGATGATCAAGCAGCACAACTTTCTTTTGAAATTTCTCAGAAAATTCAAACAGACATGACCTATCCTGGCCAAGTAAAAATCACTGTAATCCGGGAAACCCGTTCGGTTAACGTTGCCAAATAAACTGTTCTAGATTTTAGAAGTTCAATAATAAAAATAGGAGTCCTGCAACAACAGCACCTATAAACGGTCCTACCACGGGTACCCAACTATAGGACCAGTCTGCTTCTTTATTCTTTCTTGGAAGTAGTTGATAAACAAGTCGAGGTCCAAAATCCCGTGCTGGATTTATGGCATAGCCTGTTGTTCCTCCGAGACCAATTCCTATTACCCAAACCAATATTCCGACAGGAAGAGCATCCAATGACCCCAAACCAAAATTTTGAATCGCCACCCCTTCAACTTCAATACTTGGACCCACAATATAAAGAACCCCAAAAACTAAGACAAATGTACCAATGGCTTCACTGAATAGGTTGTTTTTTAAATTTCTAATCGCTGGCCCTGTACAAAAGGTACTGCGCACAGCAGCTTCATCTGTTGTTTGTCGGTAATGATCGATATACGTTAGGTAGGCCAACCAACTTCCGAACATTGCTCCCAACAATTGTGCTAATATATACCCTGGGACAAGCGTCCAAGAAAATTTTGAAGCTACTGCAAGACCAATGGTTACAGCTGGGTTAAGATGGGCTCCACTGATGTTGCTAGTGATTAAGACCCCAACAAAGACAGCAAAACCCCATGCGCTTGTGATTAAAACCCAAGGTGTTTGATTTTCACCAATTGTATTTTTTAAATTGACATTGGCGACTACTCCTGCTCCTAAAAGGAGTAGGATAGTGGTTCCAATAAATTCAGCGATATAAATTTCCATGATTCAAATAGTATAATTGTTTGCAATTTGTGTGTATAATTCTATTTCTTGGCGTTCCCATGCTTTATTTTTGCCCAAT
>CBFIJI010000161.1:0-3267 GCA_965662885.1 Flavobacteriaceae bacterium
TCAAAAAAGTAGGCCTCAAGATCTGAAGCACCTGCTTTGGGCTTAACGCGGGTAGCTTGACCATTTTCATGTGTAAATATTTTCTCTAAGATTTCGATAAGCGGCACCTCACCATGCAAACCATAAATTTGAATCTCTGAAAGTACACTCAACTGATGACTGATTCCCGTACTAATTCGTTTTCCATCAACTAATGAAACCGCTATAATGCTGTTTCGAGTTTGGGTAACCATTTCGTAAAGCCCTGGACGACCAGAAATAGCAATTATTTTATCTAAATTCATAGTGTTAACGTTTCGATTTTACAGGAAATTTCATAGGGTAGTCTGCCTTTATTTTCCCAGTGGATATATTGGTTAGTCGCGTTTTTAACAAACGCTTTTTTAATGGAGATAAATGATCTGTAAATAAAATACCATCAATATGATCATATTCATGTTGAACAACCCGTGCAGCCAATCCTGACAATTCCATTTGGTGTTCCTTAAAATCTTCATCAAAATAACGAAGAAGTATATTTTCTTTTCGTGTCACCTCTTCACGAATATCAGGAATACTCAAACAACCTTCATTAAATGCCCAAGGCTCACCATCTTCCTCAATGATTTCTGGATTGATAAAAACCTTTTTAAACGACTTTAAAACACGCACTTCTTCTGGTGACATTTCTTCATCTTCTGCAAAAGGGGCAGCATCAATTACAAACAAACGAATAGACAAACCAATTTGTGGAGCAGCCAAACCTACCCCATGAGAGGCATACATGGTTTCCCACATATTTTCAATCAAGAGCTTTAAATCTGGATAGTCCTCAGTAATGTCAACGGCTTTTTTCTTTAAAACTGCTGCGCCATAAGCAACGATAGGTAAAATCATAATTGGTGCATTTTAAAATCGAGATAGGATTGCAAAATCAAAGTAGCACTGATTTGATCAACCAAACCTTTGTCACGACGTTTTTTCTGTTTTAAACCCGCATCAATCATGGTTTGGAATGCAATTTTGGAGGTGAAACGTTCATCATAACGCTCTATTGCAATCGTGGGAAATACTTTTTTTAATCGGGATATAAACGCTAAAATTTCAACTTCAACAGACGAAGCAGACCCGTCTTTTTGTCGTGGTTGCCCCACGATAAACGTCTCCACTTCTTGGGTATTTGTATATTCCTTTAAATAGTTCATCAACGTATCAGTTGCCAATGAAGTTAATCCACTAGCGATGATTTGTCCAGAATCAGTATGAGCCAAGCCCGTTCTTTTTATTCCGTAATCGATTGCAACTAAATTTCCCATATTTTTTTGCAAATATAAACGTTTCCCCAACAACAATGTGTTTTCCTCCTACTTGATATCATAGAATAGCCGAAATAAAAACAGACTATTTAACTGGTTTTACTTTAGATAAATAGGCACAACAAAAGGTCAAATTCAGTATTTTTGAAAAAAAATTACAATGCAACAAATCATAGAAGCTGCTTGGGATAACCGAGAATTATTAAAGGAAGAAAAAACACAACAGGCCATTCGTTCTGTCATCGAACGCTTGGACGAAGGCTCACTTCGAGTAGCAACACCCTCAGAAAAAGGTTGGACAGTCAACGAATGGGTGAAAAAAGCGGTTGTGCTCTATTTCCCCATCCAAAAAATGGAAACCTTAGAAGCTGGACCAATGGAGTTTCACGATAAAATGCCCTTAAAAAGAGGCTACCAAGAGAAAGGAATTCGGGTGGTCCCCCATGCCGTTGCCCGCCATGGAGCTTATATATCAAAAGGAGTCATCTTAATGCCTAGCTATGTCAATATCGGTGCTTATGTCGATGCTGGGACCATGGTAGATACTTGGGCAACCGTTGGAAGTTGTGCTCAAATTGGAAAAAACGTTCATCTGAGTGGTGGGGTTGGAATTGGAGGGGTTTTAGAACCACTTCAAGCTGCGCCAGTCATCATTGAAGACAACGCTTTTATCGGTTCTCGATGTATCGTTGTTGAAGGGGTTCGTGTGGGTAGCGAAGCTGTTTTAGGTGCCAATGTTGTCCTTACGGCCTCAACTAAAATAATCGACGTTTCGCAATCAGAACCTATAGAACGCAAAGGCTATGTCCCCGAACGTTCTGTGGTCATTCCTGGAAGTTATACCAAACGTTTTCCCGCAGGAGAATATCAAGTCCCGTGTGCATTAATCATTGGAAAGCGTAAAGAAAGTACGGATAAAAAAACCTCATTAAACGAGGCGCTACGCAACTACGACGTTGCTGTTTAAGACGCTTTTTTATTAATTCCAAAAGGCGTGAATACCTTTTTCTGAAGACGGGTTTCCTTACGGATTCGTTGATTTTTTGCAATACTTTCAGGGCGAGCATAACCACGGGGATGATCCAAATGGATACAAATGGCAGAGTAGCGAAGTTGTTTCCCCTTAATCCCATTATTTACAAGGCGTTCCCCTAATTCTCGATCCTGACCCCCGTATTGCATACGTTCGTCAAAACCGTTGATTGCTTCGAGATCAACTTTCCAACCTGATGCATTATGACCATTCCACGTCGCCTTGGTTGGCGTTAAGGTATTAAGCAATTTAGCACCAATTCCTGAAGCACTAAGCTTTTTGTTTTTAAATGTATTTGGCAATCCATGGCTTTTAAGCCAGCCAACGTCAAAGCAACGCTGTGCTTTAATATCTTTTGAAGAAATGACCTGAGAAAGTTTCATTGTCAACTTAAAATAACCACCTGATAAAAAATAACCTTGTTCTTTATGTTGATGATGAACAGCTAAAAAATCAGCTCGAGGAATACAATCGCCATCACTCATCACAATATAAGGAGCAGTACAAGCCGTGATGGCCTTATTTAAAATCTGTGATTTCTGAAAACCACGGTCGTCGTGCCAAACATGAATAATATTATAGTAAGTAATTTTTTGAAACTTTTCTAGCAACTTTTTTGTAGTATCTTTTGACCCATCATCAGCCACAATCAATTCAAAATCTTTAAAACTTTGATAGTGATACCCCCACAAAACATTTTCCAACCACGCTTCGCTATTGTAGGTACTAATTATAACAGAAATTGCTTTATTCATGAATACAAATATAGGTATTCTTAGAATGTTTATTTTTGAAAAATATGGATGTGAAAAAAGTAGCGCAACGTTTATCGCAAAATGAAGTAATCCTCTACCCAACCGATACTGTTTGGGGAATTGGAGGAGATGCTACCAATGCAGAGGTCGTAAAACGCATCTTTAAACTAAAGGAAAGAGACGA
>CBFIJI010000162.1:0-3105 GCA_965662885.1 Flavobacteriaceae bacterium
TACTATTAATGCGTATGTTAATATACACTTTAGCGATGCGGATTTAGCAACAATTGTTGCAGAAGCCAATATTGGTTCCAATCAAGGGAATAATTCAGGCAATACCGATTCATATACCTATGAAGTTACTAATAGTGGAGCATCATCCTATGTGTTTAATGGAGAAGGTTTATCCAATGACAATAATCCAGATTTACTTTTTAAAAGAGGAAATACATACACCTTAAATGTAAATACACCTGGCCATCCTTTCTTGATAAAGACTGTTCAAGGTAGTGGATCTGCAAACACCTTTGACGACGGTGTTTCTAATAACGGGGCTGTATCTGGAACAATTACATTTACCGTTCCTTCCAATGCACCAGACATCCTGTATTACAACTGTGAGTTTCACGGTTCCATGACGGGGACTATTACAATTATCGATTAATTATACGTATTAAATATTTTAATTATTTAAATCACAGGGTATTAAATTATCCTGTGGTTTAAATTAAATCCAAAAAAAATGAAAAAGAAAAAATTAAATTTATTAGCCTTATTTACCTTTTTATCAATTATAACGGTTTTTGGTTGTACCGACACCAATGATGACGACTCGAGTTATCAAGATAATCAAGAACAACCGAATTATTATTAACTTTAAATAAAGTTTATCTTAAAACAACAGGAATGCTTAGTTATTTCCTGTTGTTTTTTTTTACCTATTGGATCTTTTTAACCAATGATCACTAATTTTTAAATAGATGAAAAAATTAAAAATTTTACTGCTCTTTTTGTCAGTTTTAGTGATCGTTTTTTCCATTACTTATTCTTATTACAATAAAAAAAGTAAATTAGAGATTAAAACAGCGCAGTCAGATGTTCAAATATCATCTGAAAAATTAATCTCATCCTTTTTGGAAAACGAGGATGCGGCAAATTCTATGTTTGTTGAAAAAATTATTGAAATAGAAGGTGTGATAAAAAACATTACTTTTATAAACGATCGATACAGTATCTTATTAAATGGTGAATCAAATTTTTCTTGTGTAATGTGTGATATGCAACCTACTCAATATAGCGAAATTGAGCCATTAAAAATAGGGCAGCCTATCGTTTTAAAAGGCGTATTTAAGGGATTTCTTATGGATGCGATTTTTTTAGACTGTATCATCATTGAATCTAACGGAAATGAGTAAAATTACCATCTTTATACTTGTTTTCATCCTTTGTTCAAGTTTAATACCCAAAACAGATCAGTATATCACTAAACAAGGAAAGGTTTCCTTTTTTTCTTATACTACTGTTGAAGATATCAAAGCGGAGAATAATCAGGTTTTGAGTATCGTTGACGTATCAAAAAACGAAATTGCAATAAGTATGCTAATGCGGGCTTTTGTTTTTGAAAAAGCATTGATGCAAGAACATTTTAATGAAAGTTATATTGAATCAGATATTTTTCCAAAAGCTACATTTCAGGGAAATATCCAAGGTTTTGATAAATCTGTCCAAGGCATCCAGACAAGAATAGTAGAAGGGACTTTAACCATTCATGGTATTTCAAAAAGTACGGAAATAAAAACCATCATAGACAACACCTCTGGGAATTATATTTTTTCGGGTGAGTTTGATATAGCAATCAAAGATTACGACATAAAAGTACCTGCTTTGTTGGCTTCTAATATCGCTGAAACAATATCTATTAGCTTCATACTTGAATATTCGCCATATGAAAAATAAAATCTTTTTTTGGTTCTTTAGCTGTTTTATTCTAGGTTTTGGGAATGCGCTTTCACAGGATCTTTTAGAAATAATAGACAATGAATATCCTGACCAATCTATCTATGCGCAGGCAACTTTTAAAAGTACACGGATTTCTATTGCCCATTCCGTTGAAACACGAAAAAAAGGGATTCTTGAGTTCCATTTAATGAATAGGTTTTGGAACACTCCTGAACCTAGAACTCAAAACTTTGCAGCAGATAGAATGAGCAGTAGAATTGGTTTGGAATATGGGATATCGGATAAATTAACCTTTGGCCTTGGCGGAACAACATGGGATGGCATTTTTGATGGTTTCTTAAAATACCGTTTGGTACAACAACAAATCAATGAAGGTGGATCACCATTAAGCATTACACTTCTACAAAGCACGTCTTACCGAAGTGAAGCTACTGATATTATCAATGCATTTGATAGTTTTGGTAACCGACTCACTTTTACAAGTCAGTTTTTAATAGCAAGAAAATTCACGACAAATTTTTCCGCCCAAATCGCCCCTACCTTGATTCATAGAAATTCTTTGTTGCTTGAAGAAAACCCAAAAAATCAATTTGCAATTGGCCTTGGAGGTCGTTACAAGTTAGGGTATCATGTTTCCATTGCTTCAGAATATTATTATGTTGCTAATCCTCTGGAATCTTTAAGGACTTTTGGTGCTTTCTCATTAGGATTGAACTGGGAAGTAGGTGATATCATTTTACAATTTCAGCTTACCAACGCAAGAGCTATGGTAGAAGATGCTTTTATCACACGTACAGGAACTAATTTTAACTTCAACGATGGAAACTTACACGTTGGTTTTAATGCAACTTATGTCCTTCATTTCAAAAAAAAGCCTAAAACTGTAAAAAACTCCCTTTAAAAAAAACCTTGTTTACAGCGCCCCTTGAGGAAGTAAAAAAATCAGTTTGATAACAAATTTTCAGACGAATATTCTATGTGCAAATAAAAAGGCTTTAGCATTTAAATGTTCAAAAAAATAAAATAAGGAGTTTTCTTAAAGGTTTTATATACACCATTTTAAAGTAGTGGAATTTTTTAGTTTTAAAAGGAATTAAAAATAGAGTAATAGCATTGTGAACTTAATATTTTGATAATATTAAGTTAAAATCATTCGGCTACAACTTCATTTGCTTTGCAACATAAATCTAAAAATCTACTTATGAAAAAACTACACTTTTTTAATTTTTTGTTGTTTTTAAACGTTACAATTGGTTTATCTCAAAGCGGAAATATCCAAGGTGTGATCTATGACGAACAAGGATTAAAAATACCCTATGCGACTGTTGCTATTGAAACCCTAAATAAAGGATCGATATCTGACTCTGACGGAAAATTTCT
>CBFIJI010000163.1:0-3100 GCA_965662885.1 Flavobacteriaceae bacterium
TTCGTGCTAAAATTGATATGGCTTCTCCCAATATGTTATTACGTGACCCTGTGATTTATCGTATCCTTTTCAAAACGCATCACCGCACTGGTGACCAATGGTGTATTTATCCACTTTATGATTGGACGCATGGTGAGTCTGACTATATCGAGTCTATCTCACATTCATTATGTACTCTAGAATTTAAGCCTCATAGGGAACTTTATGATTGGTTTTTGGACGCTCTATCCCCTTTAAAAAACCTACGCCCAAAACAACGTGAATTCGCACGAATGAATTTATCGTATACAGTGACGAGTAAACGCAAGTTGATGGAACTGGTTGTCAATAATTATGTGGACGGATGGGATGATCCCCGTATGCCTACCATTAGTGGTTTGCGTAGAAGAGGTTATACCGCTCAATCTCTCCAAAATTTTGTAACCGCTGCTGGTGTTGCTAAACGGGATAATGTGATCGATTTTTCTTTACTTGAATTTTCTGTTCGTGAGCATCTAAACAGTATCGCTCCACGCGTCATGGCTGTTCTTAATCCAGTTAAATTAACCATAACCAATTATCCAGACGGTACCACTGAAACGTTAGAAGGAGAAATTAACCCTGAGCAGCCCGAACTAGGTGTTCGCACATTTCCTTTTTCCAAAGCGCTTTATATAGAAAGAGAAGACTTTAAGGAAGAAGCCAACCGTAAGTTTTTTAGACTTACTTTAGGAAAAGAAGTCCGTTTAAAAAATGCGTATATCATCAAAGGCGAATCAGTCGTTAAAGATGCCAACGGCAACATCACAGAAATTCTTTGTACCTACGATCCGGAAAGTAAAAGTGGGTCAGGCTCTGAAGCTAGTAAACGCAAAGTAAAAGGAACCCTCCATTGGGTCACTCAAGAGCACTCGTTAAAAGCAAAAGTCAATATTTATGATCGTTTATTTACCGACCCATCGCCAGATAAAGATAAAGAGGTTGATTTCAAAACGTATTTGAATCCAACCTCTTTAAGTACGGTTACGGCATTTGTAGAACCGAGTTTAAAAAATGCTCCACGTGGAACACAATATCAATTCCAACGACTTGGCTACTTCGTAGTAGATAAAAACAGTAACGAGAACGATTTGATTTTCAACAAAACCGTTGGTCTAAGAGATACTTGGGCTAAAGCCAATAATTAGTCTTTCGTTTTTTCGTCACCGTTACCTAACTTTTTCTTGTTTTTTTCCTTCATCGCTTCACCAATTTGATTACTTGCAGTAAACGAAGCAACCATATTATTCAGCATTTCGCTTCCCGCTTGTGGCGAATTGGGCAACAAGATTAAGTTACTATTTGTTTCCTCACCAATAGATTGTAAGGTGTCATAGTGTTGGGTGACCACAATTAATGCAGAAGCCTCTTGGGAGTTAATACCAACATTGTTGAGTACATCAACCGATTCCTCTAAACCTCTTGCAATCTCACGGCGTTGGTCAGCAATTCCTTGCCCTTGAAGACGTTTACTTTCTGCTTCTGCTTTCGCTTTCTCAACAATTAAGATACGCTGTGCGTCTCCTTCATATTGCGCAGCTACCTTTTTACGTTCCGCAGCATTAATTTGGTTCATTGCTGATTTTACCTCAGCATCTGGGTCAATATCAGTAACCAAGGCTTTGATGATATCATACCCATAATTTAGCATGGCATCGTTTAATTCTCCTTTTACAGCATTGGCAATATCATCTTTCTTTTCAAAAACATCGTCCAATTTCATTTTCGGAACAACAGCACGAACAACATCAAACACATAAGAGGTAATTTGATCTTGAGGATAATCCAATTTATAGTAGGCATCATATACTTTCTCAGCAATAATTTTGTACTGAACAGAAACCTTAAGTTTTACAAACACATCATCCTTCGTCTTTGTTTCTACAATAACGTCTAGTTGTAATATTCTTAAACTGATTCTCCCTGAGATTTTGTCTATGAGTGGGATCTTAATATTTAGTCCCGAGCTTCGAACACCTTGAAATTTACCGAAGCGTTCTACAATTGCAGCACTTTGCTGTTTGACAACAAATAGCGCATTAATTAAAAGCAATAAGGCGATTAATATAATAACATACGTTGAGATCATTTCCATTTTTTTAAGTATTAGTTTCTATGTGGTTTATTGTTCTTTTAATTCTATCTAAAGTTACGCTTTTTCCGAGTATATCGATACTTAAAAACAAATCTGGTCCGGCAAGTTTACCAACTACAGCGACCCGTAAGCTTTGCATAAGAGCACCTACCCCTACATCATTTTTTTTTGCCCATTCCATACAGTATGTTTTTAAATCACCAAGCCTGACTCCACGCTCAAGCGCATCTTCTACGACCTTAAGCAAGCTTACCGGATCCTTACCTTTTATTTTCTTTATCGCCTTTGCGTCTATCTCTGGTTCACTTATAAAGAACGACAGGTTTTCCTTCAGGTCATTTAATGTATTAAGCCGATCTTTTACCAAATCAAGTACGCTAATAGCTTTTTCCTCACCAAATTTTTCTATTAATATGTTCGTGTACTCGTTCTCGAACCCAAGTAATTTTGGTGTGTCAGTCTGTTGAATTTTTTGGTGGTTAATCCATGTTGCTTTTTCATAATCAAAACGAGCTCCTCCTTTTTGAATCCGATCGACGCTAAAGGCTTTTTCAAGCTCTTCTAATGTAAATAATTCTTTATCCTCGCCATCATTCCAACCCAATAATGCTAAATAGTTGATCAGCCCTTCAGGTAGAAACCCCTGTTCTCGAAATCCAGTAGTTGCTGAACCCCAATTCAAAGGAAACACAGGATAGCCTCCTTTTTCACCATCTCGTTTGGACAATTTCCCTTTCCCTGTGGGTTTTAAGATCAACGGTAAATGCATAAACTTTGGCACCTCCCAACCAAAAGCATCATATAGTAACTGATGTAACGGCAAAGACGGTAGCCATTCTTCACCCCGAATTACTGCACTTATTTCCATCAAATGGTCATCGACTACATTTGCAAAATGATACGTCGGCATACCGTCTGCCTTCATCAAAACCTTATCATCAATGGTGTTGGTATTAACTGCTATGGTACCACGAATCTCATCGAATA
>CBFIJI010000164.1:0-3067 GCA_965662885.1 Flavobacteriaceae bacterium
TTGGAGTACTTGTCCGGTAATATACGCGGACAGATTTGAAGCCAAAAATACACACGCATTGGCTACGTCTTCAGGTTTACCCCCTCGTTTTAAGGGGATTCCATCACGCCATCCTTGTACGACAGCGTCCGAAAGTTTATCGGTCATTTCAGTTTCAATAAAACCAGGGGCTACAACATTACTTCGAATGTTTCGAGAACCTAATTCCAGTGCAATGGATTTTGAAAATCCAATTATTCCTGATTTTGAAGCGGCATAATTGGCCTGACCAGCATTTCCTTTAACACCTACCACCGAGCTCATGTGAATGAGTACTCCATGGCGTTGTTTTAAAAAAGTTCGCTGCACCGCTTTAGTCATGTTAAAAATAGATTTTAAATTGACATTGATAACAGCATCAAAATCGGCTTCTGACATTCGCATCAAAAGGTTGTCCTTGGTTATTCCAGCATTATTTACTAAGATATCCAAACCATTAAAATCATTTAAAACCGAATCTACCAACTGTTGTGCTTGATCAAAATCAGCTGCGTTGCTTTGATAGCCTTTAGCAGTAATCCCCATCGCTTTTAACTCGGTTTCCAATGCTTGTGCAGCTTCTACAGAACTGCTATAAGTAAAAGCAACATTACATCCTTGTGCGGCAAATTCAAGTGCTATCGATCGACCAATTCCACGACTCGCTCCAGTAATGATAGCGGTTTTATTTTCAAGTAAATTCATACGTTTAATTATTTAAGTACTTCAGCAACTTTTAAACCAATGGCTGCGGGAGAATCTACCACATGAATACCACAAGCTTTCATAATTGCTTTTTTTGCTTCTGCGGTATCGTCACTACCGCCAACAATTGCTCCAGCATGTCCCATTGTTCTTCCTTTTGGGGCAGTTTCTCCTGCAATAAATCCGATAACAGGTTTTTTATTTCCATTCTCTTTTACCCATTTCGCAGCGTCGGCTTCTAATTGTCCACCAATCTCACCGATCATTACTATACAGTCTGTTTCAGGATCTTCCATAAAAAGGGCTACAGCATCTTTGGTGGTTGTTCCAATGATTGGATCCCCGCCAATACCAATGGCTGTTGATATTCCCAAACCACTCTTAACGACTTGATCAGCGGCTTCATAAGTTAATGTTCCTGACTTGGAAACAATTCCTACCCTTCCTTTCTTAAAAACGAAGCCGGGCATGATGCCTACTTTTGCTTCTTCTGGGGTAATAACCCCTGGACAGTTGGGACCAACTAAGGTGCAGTCTTTTTCTTTTACATAGGCATTCGCCTTGGTCATATCCGCAACAGGAATACCTTCTGTAATGGTAATAATAACTTTAATTCCAGCTTCTGCCGCTTCCATTATGGCATCTGCTGCAAAGGCTGGTGGTACAAAGATAATTGTGGTATCTGCTTTTTGTTGGGTAACCGCCTCCGCAACCGTATTAAAAACAGGCAAATCTAGATGGGTCATCCCGCCTTTTCCGGGGGTTACACCACCAACAACATTAGATCCGTATTCAATCATTTGTGAGGCGTGGAAAGTACCTTCACTTCCTGTGAAACCTTGCACAATGATTCGCGATTCTTTATTAACCAGTACACTCATTTTTTCAATTTAGTTTTATTGTTTAAAATCTATTTATTTTTTGTAAGCTTTTTTAGGGTAATCATCTCTCTTAATTTGGTTTGGTATTCGACGGCAGGCAAACCAAAATATGTTTTATTTGCTTCCAGCGATTTAGTAACTCCAGATTGCGCATAAATGGTAGTCTTTTCTCCAATAACAACCTCACTTTTAATGCCTACTTGTCCCCAAATAGTAACTTCATCTTCAATGACTACACAACCTGCAATACCCACTTGTGATACAATCAAACAATTTTTCCCGATACGGGTGTCATGTCCTACATGAACTTGGTTGTCTAATTTAGTTCCTTGATCAATAAAGGTGTCGCCAGAAACACCACGGTCAATGGTACAGGAACAACCAATTTCAACCCAGTCGGCAATCACTACTCGACCGCCAGAAAGTAATCGATCATATCCTTTTTCTCTTTTTTTATAATAAAAAGCATTGCCTCCAATTACAGTTCCAGCATTGATGGTTACATTATTTCCAATTACAGTATGGTCACTAATGATTACATTAGGGTGTATTAGGCAATTATCTCCTATCTGAACATGGTTACCAATAAAGCAGTTGGGCTGAATGATCGTATTTTTTCCAATGACTGCTGTATCTGAAATGGCTTTATTTTGAGATTCAAAGGGTCGAAAACGCTCGGTTAAACGGTTATAATCACGAAATGGATCATCACTTATCAAAAGGGTTTTACCCTCAGGGCATGGCATTTTTTCATTGATTAGAATAACTCCTGCGACAGAATGCAATGCTTTTTTAAAGTATTTAGGATGGTCCACAAAAACAAGATCTCCCTGAGTAACAGCATGAATTTCATTCATTCCAGGAACTACTTTAGTCGAATCACCAATGCAAGTCACCTGGATGATATCCACTAAATCTTGAACCGTTGTTTTTGAAGGAAATTGCATTTTTTATGGGTTCGGACTATTCTTTGATTCGTTCTTGATATTGCCCCTTTTCCGTATCTACTTTAATTTTGTCTCCTTCATTGATGAATAATGGAACATTTATTCGTGCTCCAGTTTCAACAGTTGCAGGTTTAGTGGCGTTCGTCGCCGTATTTCCTTTTACCCCGGGCTCTACCTCGGTTACTTCTAAAATCACCGCAACGGGCATATCAACCGATAAAGGCATTCCGTCTTCAGTATTGATGGAAATGGAAACAATTTCACCTTCTTTTAAAAGTTCGGCTCTATCTAGGATACTTATATCTAGCGCAATCTGATTGTAATCGTCAATATTCATGAAATTGTACTGTGAACCTTCATTGTAAAGGAATTGAAATTTACTTGTTTCTACCCGAATATCATCAATTTTGTGTCCAGCAGAAAAGGTGTTGTCGATAACTTTACCCGTGGTTACACTTTTTAATTTTGTTCGAACAAAGGCAGGACCTTTTCCTGGTTTTACGTGTAAAAATTCAA
>CBFIJI010000165.1:0-3066 GCA_965662885.1 Flavobacteriaceae bacterium
TTCGTCAATATCTTCATTCATTTCATCCTCAGAAGGAGTGTCGCTTTCAAACATTTTTTCGGGAGCTTCTTCCGGGACTTCTCCTTCTGCATAAATTAAGGCAGGATAACCCGTTCCAACCACGGGTTCTGCGACCTCCATCAATTCTACAAAAAAGGTCCACATGTTTAAGAAGTCGTAGATATAAAGTAGCTTGTGGTTATCCGCTGTAAAAAAACGTTCCAGCAACTCATTTTGCATAGATGGCTGACTAGGGTCCAGTTCCATCAAGGGGAGTTCTTCCCCTTGCTCCCAAGAGTCGTTAGTTTGGTAGAACGAAGCCATTTCATTGCCTAAAAAGCCAAAAGATTGGGTAATGGTGTCATGCAACTGCTCTAGTGTTGCCGATGCTTCAATTTCAAAGTCGCGAAAAACATCTTCTTTAACGTCTAAAATAACACGAATTCTAAAAATCATAGTTGTTTAAATTTAGTAGTAATTGCTAATAAAAAATAAGCTTGTGCTCCAAACAATAAGGAAGCAAAAATAAGGTGTAAGGGTTGAGAGGAAAAAGGAAAATCAAAATAGTACATGGCTATTCCTGTAAGAATTTCTAAAAGGATCAAGCCGAGGATGCTATAAAAAACCTTAGGAATAAAATTATTTTTTTTCAAGACATACCACAGATAGCCGTGGACGGCAAGTACTGTCAGAGAAAAGCTACGGTGTACATAGAAAATTAAGGGCGCATCTGCCAACCATTGAAAGGCACTTTCCGCTTGCCATAGTTCCATTTGATGATCGATATATTGACGCAATTGTGTACCCATGGCGATTTGAAATACAGTAAGGATAAAGCCCAATCCAGCGATCAATTGAAAACGGAGGTTAAATTTTACTGGGCTGACTTCTTTTTTAGTGTAGTGAAGCAATAGAATCAATAAGGCAACCAACAGCAAAGCCATACCCATATGAATGGTGATTTTAAAGGGTTGGAGGTTAGAGTCCACCACTGTTTTTCCCAACCAACCTTGAAAGCCCATTCCTAAAAGTACGGCGACTGAGAGTAAGGGGATACGTTTTCTTTTTGACCAATAGCCAAAGGAAAAAACAGTCATGATTAAGGTGGCTAAGCCAGCTAAAGCACCGAGAAGTCGGTTAATAAATTCGATCCACGTATGATAAACATTAAAGAGCGCATAATCGTGTTTGGTATAGGCTTCCCAATTTTCAGGATTAAGACGTTCACTACTTTTAAAATCGTCTTTTGCTACTTGAAGTGCTTCTTCTACAATGATGACTTCCCCTTTGTGATAGTCTTGTTGTGCGTGCCATTCTAATTGAGATGCTTCCGTCGGTGGAATAAGATAGCCAAAACATTTTGGCCAGTCGGGACAACCCATACCGCTACCGGTCATTCGAACAACAGCTCCAGCTAAAATCACTAAATAGATCAATGCTAGTGTGAGTTTAACCCAAAATCGAAATTTATTTTTCATGTGCGACTAATCCTAATTGTTTACCTAATATTTTCATACGAGAAAAGGCAGCTTCGTATTCGTTGGGAATTTCCCCTTCCAAAATAGCTTCTTTGATGGCTTCTTTAATCTGTCCGATTTCTCTTGACGGGCGCAGCTTAAAGTATTCCATGATCATTTCTCCCGTAATTGGCGGTTGAAAGTTTCGAAGGCGATCTTTTTCTTCAAGTGCTACGATCTTTTCTCTAACAATTTTAAAGTTGTTGTGGTAGGTATTAAATTTTTTGGGGTTTTTGGTGGTAATGTCCGCTTCACAAAGGGTGATTAAATCGTCAATCATTTCTCCGCTATCAAATATTAAACGGCGCACTGCCGCATCGGTAACGTGATCTTCTGCTATCACTATGGGTCGGGAACTCATCAGCACCAACTTTTGGACATATTTCATTTTATCATTTAAGGGCATCTTAAGTCGCTTAAAGAGGCGATAAACCATTTTAGCTCCTACAAATTCATGACCGTGAAACGTCCATCCAGTGGGAGGGATAAATTTTTTGGTCGGTGCTTTTCCAATATCGTGGAGTAGTGCCGCCCAGCGTAACCATAGGTTTTCTGTATTTGGACAAATGTTATCAACCACCTCAAGGGTATGGTAAAAATTATCTTTATGACGCTGTCCTTCAATTTCTTCAATACCTTTAAGAACGGTAAGTTCGGGAAGGATATATTCTAAGAGCCCTGTTTTTTCCAAAAGGCTAAAACCGATAGACGGTTTAGGAGTCATCATAATTTTGTGTAACTCCTCGACGATACGTTCGTTGGTGATGATTTTAATTCTTTGTGCATTGCGTTCAATGGATTCAAAGGATGCAGTATCAATGATAAAGTCCAATTGGGTTGCAAAACGGATAGCTCGCAGCATGCGAAGCGGGTCATCAGAATAGGTGATATCAGGGTCCAGTGGAGTCTTTAGGCATTTATTTTTTAAGTCCTTTAAACCGTTGAACGGGTCGATGAGATCTCCAAAATTATGCTCGTTAAGACTGATAGCCAAAGCATTGATGGTGAAATCCCGACGGTTTTGATCATCGGTTAATGTTCCAACAGTCACCTTAGGATTCCGACTGTCTGGTTGGTAGGATTCCTTTCGCGCCCCTACAAATTCTAAAGTAATGTCTTGCCATTGGATCATGGCTGTCCCATAGGTTTTAAAAATTTGAACGGCAGAGGCCTTTGGTAAGAGTTGTTTGACCTCTTTGGCTAAATCAATTCCCGAACCCACAGCAACAATATCGATGTCTTGTTTGTTGTTTCTCGCCAACAGCTGATCTCGTACAAAGCCACCAATAATGTAGCTTTCAACGTCAAGGGTTTTCACTGCTTTTTTAAGGGCTTTAAAAACCTGTGCTTTTAAGAGGGGTTTAAAATCAAACTCTGACATGTTTACAGACGTATAGTTTCCACATTTCCTGCACGGTCAATTCTTAAAATTCGTGAGCTTTGTGTGGTTTTCTTTTGCTGCTGCAAAGGTACTATATAGTCCACCCCTTCCAAAATTTTTGTATCAATTGCATCAAAATTTTTAGGGGTAGGCTGTCCACTGGGATTT
>CBFIJI010000166.1:0-3018 GCA_965662885.1 Flavobacteriaceae bacterium
ATTGGATTTTTCAAGTAAGCGGAAGTTTTCCCCTTGTGCTGATTTTTGGACTTCTTCAATAGATTTTGGATTAAAATTTAAGGGAGCCGTTTCAAACTGATAAAAAACAAAAACCATTACACCCACCAACAAAATAAAAAATTGCATGGGTACTTTTAAAAAGCCATTCATGATAAGTCCCAATTGACTTTCCCGTAATGATTTCCCAGAAAGATAGCGTTGTACCTGGCTTTGATCTGTTCCAAAATAGGAGAGTGCTAAAAAAAGCCCCCCCGTGATACCACTCCAGAAGGTGTAGCGACTCTCTAAATTAATACTAAAATCAAGGACATCTAATTTGCCAGAGACTCCAGCAATTTTAAGTGCATTGGTAAAGTTAATACCGTCAGGTAAACTTTTGACAATAAAAACAAAAGCGATAATCATTCCAGAAAAAATGATAAACATTTGTTGTTTTTGAGTAACATTTACTGCTTTAGTCCCACCAATTAAGGTGTAGAAAATGACCAAAACCCCGATAATAACCACCAAGATTTTTAAATTCCAACCTAAGACAAAACTCAAAATAATGGCAGGGGCATAGATGGTAATTCCAGCAGCCAAACCCCGCTGGACTAAAAAGAGTAAGGCGGTTAGCGTTCGGGTACGAATGTCAAAACGTTTTTCTAAAAATTCATAAGCGGTATATACATTTAACCGATGATAAACAGGTAAAAAGAACAGACAA
The DNA here is from genome assembly GCA_965662885.1 of Flavobacteriaceae bacterium. GTDB lineage: Bacteria > Bacteroidota > Bacteroidia > Flavobacteriales > Flavobacteriaceae > CBFIJI01. The sequence goes on from CBFIJI010000166.1 coordinate 728, forward strand.
ATAATGACCATGGCCAGGGGCAGTCCAAAATAAAATTGAACAAATCCCATTCCATCGTGAAATGCCTGTCCTGGGGTGGATAAAAAAGTGATGGCACTGGCTTGGGTTGCCATTACTGAGAGTCCTACGGTCCACCAATGTGCTTGATTCCCCCCTTTAAGGTATTCTTGAATATTTTTATGTGTATTGTTTTTCCAGACCCCAAAGCCCACAATTAGAAGAAGGGTAGTGATTAGAATAAACCAGTCAATTTGTGCCATTAGAATGAGAAAGTTTGCATAAAAAGATAAAACAAGAGGATATAGGCAATATTAACTGCAATCATTGCTCCGTAAATTTTTAAAGATTGTTTATTGTTGTCCATAAGAGATCATATTAGTAAATAGACGAAAAGCTCCAGGAACTCCTGCTGGAAGTTCTCTAAAAAAGCTCAAACCCGTGTAAATAAATTGTCCTTTCCCATAGGCTGCAACTAAAAGACTCCCTTTTTTTGGGGATTCTCCAGAATCATTCATTTGGAGTATCGGTGTAAAAGCCTTGTCCCATTCATTAGGAAAATAAAGTCCCCTTTCTTGCACCCAATTTTCAAAATCTTGATTGCTAATTTTGTTGGGTTGATTCAATAGTGGGTGCTCTGGGTTAAGAATGGTTACCCTAGCTTTTTCGTCGGTAACACGATCTCTAGAAAGTTGTAGAGGAAAAGGAGCAATTTCCTTTGTTTTTAAACCACGACTTGTGTTGTATTGTACCACTACGGTGCCTCCTTGAGCAACGTAATCCCATAATATTTTATTGGTGTAGTTGAGAGATTCATTCACATTAAAAGCACGAATACCAACCACCACGGTCTTAAAAGCTTGTAGTTTTTCCAAGCTCATCTCGGATGCTGACATAGGTGTAACAGCAATACCAATTGTACGAAGGCTTTCTGGAATTTTATCACCAGCTCCACGGATATATCCAATACTTTTAACGTTGGTTTTTAGATCTATTTTTACCGCCTTTGCTTGGTTGGGACTTATTAGGTATTGTTTGGAAATGTGAGGGTAGTCAATTTCTTGCAGTCCAAATTGATAAGTTGTGTTTTCCAGTTCAACAGCAGCAGAGAAACTACCAGAACTGCTTTTAAGTGGGGGGATTACTGTAAAATTATAGGTTTGTTGCGCCCCTTTTTGTTCAATTTTGACACTTTGTTGGCTCGGTTCAACTGTCCAATTTTCTGGTGCGTTTAGCCGTAAGCTACCGGCTATTTGTGGGCTGTTGGCTTTAACAGCTACTGCCACTGTTTTAGGTTTGTTATCGGTAAACAAATAAGCTGCTTGTGTGGTTTGAACCGTTACTTTAGGAAGTATGTGAAAGGGTTGAATGACTTCTCCGGCAACAGGATCGGTTCTTCGATAAACTAAGGGTCTCTCCAACTCAAAAGTAGCCTCACCCACCGCTAAAGTGAACTTGGCAACTATTGGATTGGGTGTTTCGGGTAGGCCTTTTAAACCTTCCTCGTCCACCCTGTAATTTCCGATACTACCTTTCTTGGTGAGCCAATAGGGACTGGTGATTTTTTCTGGTAGAACGATTGGAGTAGTGGTTTTCCATAAAATGTTATCAGTGAGTATTTTTTCAGGGGTAAGCTGTTTCGTTTGAATCTGAATATTTTTTACGGTAATAGGTAATTGACTTGGATTAACTCCCAATATAATGGCTTCTACTGTCGAATTGGATACTCCAATAGCTGTTGTGGCGTTGAATTGAAGTTTTAAGCCTGCACATGCAGCAATTAGCTCCTCTAAAGCTTTTTTCTTGATGGACTTCCAATGGTTTTCTGGGAGTTGATCCAGTACTTTATGAATATTCAAAAGGGCTGGAATACTTTTCGATGGGTTTTTAAAATCAAAATTAGCGAGTGTTTTATCTGTAAGTTCACCAATAATTTTTCCTCCTTTAACCCGATTCCACGAGGTGTCAATTCCAGAAAAGAGTTGATTGCCTTTAACGGGGTTTCCTTTGATGAATTCCAAGTATTCTTCCTCTTTTCCGTAAGAAGGAGCACTTCCAAAGCCTTGTGATTTGTGTTGACTCCTGCTCAATGCAGCAATTTCACTATTTGATTTCCCATTGAGGGGATCAAAAATACCAGTATCCATTTGCACTAAATTGGATTTGTCAACACGTTCAAAATTTTTGGGACTTCCATAAAAATACCATGATGTATTAAAAAAGAGGCGATAAGGTTGCCAGGTTTCTGTATTTTTTAAATGTTCCGGATAGATTTTAGGATCGTTAGCCAAATC
>CBFIJI010000167.1:0-2968 GCA_965662885.1 Flavobacteriaceae bacterium
TACGCTCCAATGGTGGCGTGAAATGTATGCCTATCAAAAAAGCCTTGACCCTGCATTGATGACCGTAGGGGAAGCATGGACATCCACACAAAATGTAGCCCCCTACAGTGATGAACGCTTGGATTATTGTTTTGAATTTGATCTTGCTGAAGCCATCATTAACGGAGTAAACAATCGTTCGAATGCTTCGATAAAATCAAAACTCAATGAAGTCATAAATACCTATAAAGCATTACAATACGGAACTTTTTTAACCAACCATGATCAAGATCGCAGCTTTGAACGTTTTGGAATGAATATCGAAAAGGCCAAAATGGCAGCAAGTATTCTACTTTCCCTCCCTGGAATTCCGTTTATTTATTATGGAGAAGAAATTGGGATGTTAGGAAAAAAACCAGATGAAGATATCAGACGCCCAATGCAATGGTCAACAGCCACTTATGGTGGGTTTTCGACAGGGTATCCTTGGCATCCTTTAAATTTAAATTACACCACCTACAACGTCAAAAACCAACAGGAGGATGACAATTCCCTATGGCGCCACTATCAACAATGGATTCAATGGCGCAACCAATTCGAGGCCTTAAGAAAAGGAAACTATGAAGAAATTTCCAGTAGTGCCAGCGGAAGTTTCTCTTTTTTAAGACATCATGAAACCTCAACTAATGCCGTAATGGTTGTTCACAATCTTTCTAACAGCTTGCTGGATGCTACGTCATTTTCTAGAAATAGCAGTAGTCTTCCATCAGGAGAATACCAATTGACCAATCCCAATGATTCGAATATACTGGGAACATTTACCGTAACAAATAATGGCGCATTTAGTGGAGAACTCAATAATTTAAATTTAGCATCGAATGCCTCATTACTGCTTCAGCTAGAAAAAAATAATTAAAAAAGTTTTTATTGTAGCACGACAAATTAAATGATGTTGAGCTATTTACAAGAAATCATTCAAGAATAAACGATAACCTTCTCTTTTGGATATAAATTCTTAAATTAGGCATGAATTTTGATCAAAATTATTTAATACCCTAATATTTTATAAAAATGAAGTTGAAGACAACAAAACTGTTACTATTATTTAGTTTACTCAATGTATTAGTCATTAGTTGTAGTAAAGATGGTGAAAGTCCCGAACCTGTAGAAGAAGTAATTGAAGAAGTAGAGGTTCTCCTTCCCACCTGTGTTGACTATAGTGTCGCTGATGAAGATGATCTTTTTTCGTATTGGGATCTTTTTGTCAATGACGTCATCTGTTCTCGTGGTGGACCAGATTATGGATCATTAAACACATCCGTTAACCTTTCTTTTGAAGTTCAGACCGAGGAACAATTTGCTTCGGGAAATGGTGGGCCTGATCACGCTGGTTATTCTACATTCGCAGGATATTGTAACCCTGAAAGAGTTTTTATCAGTGTAACACGCGACTATTGGGAAGACTATACGGAATTGCAAAAATTATGGTTGATGTATCATGAATTTGGTCATGATGTTTATCGCTATGAGCATAGCACAAATCCAGATGACATTATGTGGCCTTCAGTTACACGAAGTGATTTAACCATGAATGACTTCATTGAGGCAAAAAACAGAATGTTTCGAAGAGATTTTGATGGCATTAAGTACATCAGTTGTCCGGACTAAAGCCTTAAAATTTTTACGCGACACAAAATTATTTACCCGTTTCGAGCACTTTAAGTACCTGTCTCGAGATGGGTATTATTATTAAAGAGGCCAATATAAAGAGTAAAAAGGCAACACGTAATCCTAAAAGGTGTGCAATATATCCAATCAATGGAGGGGCTAAGAGCATTCCGATGGTGCCATAAGTAGCAATAATTGAAATCGCCATCCCCGGCGCATACTTTTTGGACTGGGCAGCCAAGGTAAAAGTCATTGGGAAAACCGATGCTACACCAATCCCTGTAATAGAAAAACCAAAAAGCGCTGGCCAAAAGGAAGGAAATAAAATCACAGTACCTATTCCAATAAATACTAGGGAGGAACTGAAAATATACATCTTTGACTCCCCTATAAAATCCACTAACTTATCAGATACAAAACGTGAAATGGCCATAAATGTCATAAAAATCAAATACCCTAACGTAAACAATTCTTCACCAACAACTTCATTAAAATAGACTCCACTCCAGTCATATAAACCTCCTTCGCATACGGCTGCAAAAAAGACCAATAGGCCCAAATAAAAAATAAATTTATCCGGTTTACCAAAGGTGAGTTTGTTACCACTTGGTTGTCGATCGTTTTGCAACAAATATCTAAAGGATAAAAAAGAGGAAATAAAGGTAATTCCGGCTACCAAATTCAAATGAAAAGGGAAAGTAACTTTCCACTGAACGAGCAAGGTCGCTAGGAGAATCCCAAAGAGGCTTCCAGTACTCCATAACCCATGAAAAGAACCATTAATTTTTTTAGAAAATGATTTTTGTAAAATGACAGACTGTGTGTTCATGGATATATTCAATACCCGCATACTGAAGGAAAACACAAATAGAACAACGCCTAAAAAATAAATATTAGGTGCGTACCCAATTCCAACAATAGCCATGGAATAAAAAACAAACCCAATCAGTAAAGGATAGCGGCTATCAAATTTTGACACCAACCAACCTGAAATGGGCAGTCCTATTAATGAACTTATGGGCATAATAAACAATAAGCTCCCTAATTCGGCCTCGTTTAAATCGTATAAGGCTTTTAGCGTTGGAATTCTAGATGCCCATGTTGCAAAGCAAAACCCCGATAAAAAGAAATTGAGCCCCAAGGCTATACGGTTGATCCTTTTCTTTTCCATCAATTTTTTTGCAAATATCCGATGATTTTTAAAATTCTGAAAGCTTTTTATACCTTTAAGGAAACCCAATGAATGAAAAATAACATTTTAGTAATCACGCTTCTTCTTTGCATCTCCAATTCAGTTGCCCAATGGCGTGCTGTAGGCGAT
>CBFIJI010000168.1:0-2877 GCA_965662885.1 Flavobacteriaceae bacterium
AAACCTCTTTATCTTGGTTATTTAAAAAGAAAAAATATGCTGTGAACACCAATATTAATGGAGAAGAACGTGCTTTAGTGGTCACTGGTGAGATGGAAAAAGTTTTTCCAATGGATATTTTCCCGATGAGTCTATTGAAAGCATGTATGATTGGTGATATCGAGCAAATGGAGGCCTTGGGAATCTATGAAGTTGTTCCCGAAGACTTTGGTTTGATTGATTATTCAAACACCTCAAAAATTGAGGCTCAAGAAATTATAAGAAAAGGAATTGAATTAATGATTAAGGAAGTAGGATAAATAATGTAGTTATGGATTTTTTAAGAAAACGTTTAGATGCAATTAAAGGACCTTTTCAAAAAGGCCAAAAATTTGAAAAATTTGCACCGGCAATTAATGCCTTCGACACCTTGATGTTCGTGCCCAATCACACCACTAACAAAGGAGCACATATTCGAGATGCTGTCGATTTAAAGCGAACCATGGTGACGGTAATTATCGCCTTAGTTCCCGCATTGATTTATGGAATTTACAATACCGGTTTTCAATACTATTCTCAGACGGGAGAAGCTTTTACAATGTTAGACGCCTTTATCCACGGAGCATGGAAAATTGTTCCGATGATTGCTGTTTCTTACATTGTAGGACTTTCCATAGAGTTTGGCTTTGCGGTCTATCGTGGACACGAAGTAAATGAAGGCTACTTGGTATCGGGTTTATTAATTCCGATGATTATGCCAGTCGATATTCCTTTATGGATGGTGGCTATTTCTGTAGCCTTTGCCGTATTAATTGCCAAAGAAGCTTTTGGAGGTACAGGAATGAACATATTAAATCCGGCATTAACAGCAAGAGCTTTTGCTTTCTTTGCCTACCCCACCTATATGTCTGGAAATAAAGTTTGGGTTTCAGAAGCAAGTGCTATGGATGGTGTTTCAGGAGAAACGATCCTAGGAACATTGGCTGCAGGAGGTGATGTGAGTTATTCAATGTTTGAAATGTTTCAAGGAGCCATTCCCGGTTCTATAGCAGAGACCTCTACCCTTTGGGTTCTCGTAGGAGGACTGATTTTGATTCTTACAGGGGTAGGAAGTTGGAGAATAATGCTTGGAGGAGTATTGGGAGCTGCAGTAATGGGCTTTCTTTTTAACTTATGGGGTGCTAATGCTTTGATGAGTTTTCCTTGGGAAAATCATTTGATCGTTGGGGGCTTTGCATTTGGAATAATTTTTATGGCTACCGACCCAGTTTCGGCAGCACAAACTGTCCGTGGAAAATGGATTTATGGAATACTTGTTGGAATTTTATGTATCATGATTCGTGTGTTTAATCCAGCCTATCCGGAGGGAGTAATGCTTGCCATCTTATTGATGAATGTATTTGCACCAACCATTGATCATTATGTCATCAATGCTAACATCAAAAAAAGAAAAAAACGTTGGTCCTCCCAACAAGAATTAAAAACAGCTTAGATATGAACAGAGACAGTAATGCCTATACTTTTTTGTTTGCAGGAATTATGGTTCTTGTCGTGGCGTCTTCCTTGGCAATAACGTCCAGCTCACTTAAAGACTTGCAATCGGAAAACGTACGTAAAGAAAAGATGCAAAACATTTTATCAACCATTGGGATTGAAACGGATCGTGAAAAAGCAGAAAATCTTTTTAATGAATACATTACCGAACAACTTTCGTTAACCAATGATGGTAGTGTGGATATGCAGACCAATGCCTTTACCATTAAGTTAAACAACGAAATTAAAAAACCTGCAACCGAACAACGCTTTCCGTTGTATCGGGCTTCTGTAGATGAGCAAAGCTATTATATCATTCCATTGCGTGGTGCTGGATTATGGGATGCCATCTGGGGATATATTGCTTTAAAAGAAGATAAAAATACCATTCAAGGAGCTGTTTTTGACCATAAAGGGGAAACCGCTGGTTTAGGAGCAGAAATCACACAACAATGGTTTCAAGATCGTTTTGTAGGAGAGAAAATATTTGATTTACAAGGGAACTTGGTAGGAATCAATGTTTCAAAAACAAATAACGACCCTAATGATTCCGACAAAGACGATCATGAAGTTGATGCCATTTCAGGAGCAACAATTACTGGCGATGGTGTTACCGATATGATTATCGAGCGTCTACAACATTATCTTCCTTATTTCGAAAAGGAAACTTCAGCAATGGCAATAAATTTAAATTAATATGGCACAAGAAGAATCTAAGGCTAAAAAGCAGGCTTCTGTTTTATTCATAAATAAAGAATCCGAGCCACTTTTTTCTAAAAAAAATAGAGCATTGCTCAAAGATCCTTTAGATGACAACAACCCCATTACGGTTCAAGTTTTAGGGATTTGTTCCGCTTTAGCGATTACTGTTCAATTAAAACCGGCCATTGTAATGACCGTTTCTGTTATTGTGGTTATGGCGGCCAGTAATGTCATTATTTCTTTATTGAGAAATTTGATCCCTAATCGGATTCGAATTATTGTCCAATTGGTAGTAGTGGCTTCGATGGTAATTTTGGTTGATCAATTCCTCCGTGCTTTTGCCTATGATGTGAGTAAGGAACTCTCCATTTTTATTGGATTGATTATTACCAACTGTATTGTTATGGGACGTCTAGAAGCCTTTGCGCTAGGAAATGGTGTTTGGAAATCCTTTTTAGATGGGGTTGGTAATGCAGCAGGCTATGGTTTCATTTTAATTATTGTCGCTTTCTTTAGAGAGCTTTTAGGTTCTGGTAAACTATTGGGATACCAAGTCATCCCCGATATTTTTTACGAATGGGGATATGTCAATAATGGTTTGATGCTCTTATCGCCAATGGCTCTTATTACTGTGGGGATCTTTATTTGGATTCAACGGTCAAA
>CBFIJI010000169.1:0-2873 GCA_965662885.1 Flavobacteriaceae bacterium
AATGAAGGAAAGATTCAAAATTTCCATTCACCCAAATGGCAAATATAAACAGTGTATAAATAAAACCGTCTTCTAATAGTTCAGGGATAAAGTAGGTCTTTAAGATTAAAAGAGATAAGGCCAACCCAACTGTAATAGAGGCATAGATTGTTTTTTGCCCTCTGTAATTCCACAGAATGAGACTTAAAACTAAAAACCCTAAAACGGGCTTAACATGTGGATAAAATGCAGACAGCTCCGTGACTTCTATATCCAAAAACAATAATAGAGCACCGGAATAGGCAGCTATACAAAAGGGACATTTGGGTAATAACACGATAAATAGGGTCGTGACAAAAGAAGTAATACCGTTTCTTTTTTTTAAAGAATGAATTTGGAAATGTTTTGATTTGCAAGACTTGAATTTGGGCATAATAAAGGGGCTTTATTTCTAAAAACTTCAAAAGGAAATATAAAATAAAGTTGATTTACGCTAAGCTACGAAAATTTAAAAAGACTGCTTTAAGTTAAAAATTACCTATATTTGAGATGAACCAATTATTTGTTTAATCCCAAATCTAAACACTTATGATACCCCAATCATTTGATTATTATCAAGCCCATTCTCTTTCGGAAGCTTTAAAATACTATCAAAAATATGGCGATAATGCAAAATATATTTCAGGAGGGCATAGTCTTTTGCCCATGATGAAACTGCGTTTTGCAACCCCTTCACAACTTATCGATATCAGTAAAATGGAAGGTTTTTCTTTTATAAAAGAAGAAGATAATTTTTTAAAAATTGGCGCATTGACAACCCAATCTGACATTGAACATGCTCCCTTAATCAAGAAAAAGTATCCCATTTTTACGGATGCAGCAAAACTGATAGCAGACCCCTCTGTTCGAAATTTGGGAACTTTAGGTGGAAATTTAGCTCATGGAGATGCAGCGAATGACCAACCCGCTTTAATGATGGCAATGCGTGCCACCATTGTAGCGGAAGGGATTGAAGGACAAAAAAGTATTCCTATCGATTCTTTTTTTCAGGGATTTTATGAAACTGCCTTAGATCCTGGTTCCATTTTGACGGAAATTCACCTACCAAAAGCCAAAGTGGGTGCAAGCGGGGCTTATCATAAAGTTGAACGTAAAGTTGGCGATTACGCTACTGCTGGAGTTGCTGTTTATATCCATTTAGATAGTGCTCAAAACTGTGAACAAATTGGAATTGCACTTACCAATGTAGATTTTGTTCCTGCTAGAGTTGAACGAGCAGAACAAATACTTCTAGGAAACTCAATCACGGAGACCTTAATTGAAAAGGCAGCAGTTATTGCCAGCGAGGATTGTAGCCCATCAAGCGACTTAAGAGGTACTGAAGAATATAAAAGGGCGGTTGTAAAGGCAATCACAAAGCAAACTTTAATACGTGCCATTATGCGTGCAAAATTAACTTTAAAAACCAACTAAATGAAGCATAAAATAACAATCAACGTAAATGGTGAAGATATTACTAAAGAGGTTGACTCAAGACTCCTTTTAGTTCACTTTATTCGAGAAACATTGAATTTGACAGGAACTCATATTGGTTGTGACACTTCCAATTGTGGTGCTTGTACCATCCTTTTAGACGGAAAATCAATAAAATCCTGCACGTATTTGGCTGTTCGTGCCGATGGATCAAAAATTACAACCATTGAAGGAGTTGCTGCTGATGGTGAAAACCACCCTATCCAAAAAGCATTTCACGATCAACACGGCCTTCACTGTGGCTTCTGTACACCAGGGATGATTATGCGTTCCTTGGATTTTTTGAAAAACAATCCTAATCCAACAGACGAAGAAATCCGATGGGGGATTTCTGGAAATTTATGTCGTTGTACTGGCTACAATAACATTGTTAAAGCCATAAAGCAAGCCGCTAAAGAACTTAAAAAAGAAAACCAACCAACCTAAATCTGATACTATGGAAAATATGTTTAAATGTAAGACCTCTCCCGAAGTTGGTGGAATGGGACATTCTGTTAAAAGAAAAGAAGACGCACGATTTCTTCATGGAAAAGGGCTATATGTTGACGATGTTAAATTACCTGGAATGTTGTCAATGGTGATGGTAAGAAGTCCTTATGCCTATGCAAAAATCAGAAAAATCAATAAAGAAGCTGCCTTGGCGATTCCGGGGGTTTTAGCAGTGATTACAGGGGAAGATTTAGCCCAATACAACCTGCATTGGATGCCAACGCTTTTGTCCGATACTCAAATGGTGTTACCAACAGACACCGTAATGCATCAATCCCAAGAGGTAGCAGCTGTGATTGCAACTGATCGCTATATTGCGGCCGATGGTGCAGCAGCAGTTGAAATTGATTATGAACCCATGAAAGCCATTGTTGATCCATGGAAAGCATTAGATAAAGATGCTCCACTCCTGCGCCCAGATAAAGAGGGACAAAAGGACAATCATATTTACCATTGGGAACGAGGGGATAAAGCCAAGACTGAAGAAGCTATTAAAAAAGCAGATATTGTGGTTAAAGAAAGAATTTACTTACCTAGAATTCACGTGGCTTCCATTGAAACTTGTGGATGTGTGGCTAGTTATGATAAAGACACTGAGAAATTGACAGTTTATTTGACCACACAGGCTCCTCATGCCATTCGAACTGTCGTTGCACTTGTGGCAGGTCATGTTGGCTTATCAGAAGAAAAAATTAGAATTATCTCTCCTGATATTGGTGGTGGATTTGGCGGGAAAGTTCCTGTTTACCCCTCCTATGTTGTGGCGATTGCAGCAACATTCCTCATTGGAAAGCCCGTAAAATGGATAGAGGATCGTTCCGAAAACCTTGTCAATGGCTTTGCTCGTGATTACCATATGGATTGCGAATTAG
>CBFIJI010000170.1:0-2869 GCA_965662885.1 Flavobacteriaceae bacterium
CTCTTTTTTCACTTTTTTAAAAAGTTTCTAAACGAGTACTGTTTGATTTAGAATATTTTTTAAAATTTTTCTTTGGTGGCTTGATAAAATGCAGCGCCCCCTTTTTTTTGGATATACCATTCTGATTCATCAATAAAAAGAGGAGGGAATGACCTTTTCAGCTAGGTACGTGCTTTTTTACCTTCTCTAAAAACCTCGCGTTCTCTAATTTAATGACTAGATTGTTGACATTTATAGATTTCACGTACATAACCGGCCTTTGGCAATGAAGAATTTCCATCTACCATGGGAAGATACTTGTACACTATACCTTGAATTGAGCAGTACACCTTACTATCTTTTATGAGAACATGATCTGATTCAATAGCATAAGGACTTAAACTCATTTCCATTTCATTACTAATGGCATTGTAACGCAGGAAAATTTTATCATCTACGGCATTATCAAAGTAGATTATCTTACACCCATTAAACTGAGGGTCAAAAATAAATACTGTTTTTTCATAGATTAGATAGATTTGGTTAAACTTGGTTGGCAAAGTCTTAAAATTCCGTTAATGCAAAAACATCAAGCATTAATTTCTCCTAAGATTTAGCAATTTTTGAAAGGAAAGAAGATAAAAAACGCAATAATTATTTACTAAACAAATTTTATCAATTTTAAAGCTCTTAAAAGGGCAAAAACACCGATATAAACCCCTGTTTTTTGATAAAAAATCAGGGGGATGGATTTTTTTTAAAGAATTGTCAAAATTTTACATTTGAAGGGTTTGAATCCACAAAAAAATATTCTACATTTGCACGCCCATAAAATGGGGAATTAGATATATTATATGCCAACTATTGCACAATTAGTACGAAAAGGAAGAGTTACGATTACCAAGAAGAGTAAATCGGCTGCTTTGGATTCGTGTCCACAACGACGTGGGGTTTGTACGCGTGTTTACACCACTACCCCTAAAAAGCCGAACTCGGCGATGCGTAAAGTCGCTCGTGTTCGTTTGACCAACGGTAAGGAAGTCAATGCATACATACCCGGAGAAGGACACAACCTCCAAGAGCACTCGATAGTATTGGTTCGTGGCGGAAGAGTTAAAGATTTACCGGGGGTTCGTTACCACATCGTTCGTGGAGCCTTAGATACTGCTGGTGTTGATGGACGTTTACAACGTCGATCAAAATACGGTGCTAAACGACCCAAAAAGTAAACGATAATTCTTTTATGCATTCATCATGAGAAAAAGACAAGCCAAAAAAAGACCTTTACTTCCAGACCCAAAATTTAATGATCAACTCGTAACACGTTTTGTCAATAATTTAATGTGGGATGGAAAAAAATCTGTAGCCTTTAAAATATTTTACGATGCCATGGCCATCGTTGAGGATAGAAAGCAAGAAGAAGAAAAAACTTCTGTGGAATTATGGAAAGATGCCTTATCTAACGTTATGCCTCATGTAGAGGTTCGAAGTAGACGTGTTGGAGGAGCAACCTTTCAAATCCCCATGCAAATTCGCCCAGATAGAAAAGTTTCCTTAGCAATGAAGTGGTTGATTACTGCCGCTCGTAAACGAAATGAAAAATCCATGGCACTGCGACTAGCCAATGAAGTTTTAGCTGCTGCTAAAGAAGAAGGTGCTGCTGTTAAGAAACGACTTGACACGCACAAAATGGCTGAAGCCAACAAAGCATTCTCACATTTTAGATTTTAACCATAAACCAAAAAGAGTTACAGTTACGTCATGGCAAGAGACTTAAAATTTACTAGAAATATCGGGATTGCTGCCCACATTGATGCAGGTAAAACAACGACAACAGAGCGTATTTTATTCTACACCGGGGTAAGCCATAAAATTGGTGAAGTTCATGATGGTGCCGCCACTATGGACTGGATGGAGCAAGAACAGGAACGTGGAATTACCATTACTTCAGCAGCCACAACATGTACTTGGAACTTTCCTACCAACCAAGGGGAGTCATTACCTGATACAAAACCATATCACTTTAATATTATTGACACTCCCGGCCACGTTGACTTTACCGTTGAGGTGAACCGTTCTTTACGTGTACTTGACGGATTAGTTTTCTTATTTTCTGCGGTTGATGGGGTAGAGCCTCAATCAGAAACCAACTGGCGATTAGCGGATAACTATAAAGTTCCACGTATTGGTTTTGTCAATAAAATGGACCGTCAAGGCGCCAACTTTTTAAATGTATGTACGCAAGTTCGCGAAATGCTTAAATCTAAAGCCGTTCCAATCGTACTTAACATTGGTGACGAAGAAAACTTTAGAGGAATTGTCGATTTAGTAAAGAACAGAGCAATTGTTTGGCATGATGAAAAATTCGGATCAACTTTTGATGTTATCGAAATTCCTGACGATTTAAAAGACGAAGCAGAACAACTTCGTGGAGAATTAATTGAAGCCGTTGCTGAATACGACGAACAACTTCTCGAAAAATATTTCGAAGATCCAGAATCCATTACTGAGGACGAAGTACACAATGCATTACGTGCTGCTACTCAGGACATGAGTATCATTCCAATGATTTGCGGATCCTCCTTCAAGAATAAAGGAGTCCAGTTTCTATTAGATGCAGTATGCCGTTACTTACCTTCACCAGAAGACAAAGAAGCGATTGTTGGTACTGACCCTAATACGGAATTAGAGATTTCAAGAAAACCTTCCGTAAGTGATCCTTTTTCAGCTTTAGCTTTTAAAATTGCTACAGATCCTTACGTTGGCCGTTTAGCTTTCTTTAGAGCATATTCAGGACGTTTAGATGCAGGTTCTTATGTGTTGAACAACAGAACAGCAAAGAAAGAGCGTATTTCAAGAATCTATCAAATGCATTCGAATAAGCAAAACT
>CBFIJI010000171.1:0-2819 GCA_965662885.1 Flavobacteriaceae bacterium
CCTCTATGATGGAGATTTTGCCCGATTAAGAGTTTTTACGATTGGATATGACTTTCCTAATTCCATAATCGAAAAGATAAACGTTGATCAATTAAGGATCTATTTTAGAGGAAATAATTTACTTACATGGAAGAAATCTAAAAATCAACCTTATGATCCAGAAGTAGATATTGGAAGAGCAGCTACGAGAAATTCAAACATTGATCCAGGAGGGCAAACTGGATTAGAAACACCTCCAGTAAAATCCTTAATCGTTGGTTTAAACTTAAAATTTTAAAAAAATGAAAAAATATATATATAAAACCATCCGTTATGTCCATTTATTTATTCTAAGCATATGTATTACAACTGCCTGTACTACAAATGATTTGGAACCAACCCTCGCACTCCAAAAATCTTTGGAGGTCAGCATCGTTAATGTCACCAACCTTTATGGGGTTTTAAAAGGTGCTTTAGACGAAATGACTTTAAATGGTTATTGGGGCAGAGAAATCATTGCTGCCAATGAAGTCCGGTCGGACAATGTGTTTTCCAATGGAAACTCTGGAAGATACACCACGCAAGGAGCATTTAATTATAATGAAAATTCTGGAGGAATTTGGGATAACTGCTATAGTGTTATTGCATCGGCAAATATTATTATCAATACTGACATTGCCTCTTTAGATGGTGATCAAAACTATGGGAAGCACCTTCAAGGGAGTGCCTATTTTTTAAGAGCCTTGGGACACTATGATTTGGTTCGATTTTATGGGCAACAGCATTCTGGTGGTACATTAGGCGTTCCAATTGTTACCACTTTTAAAGGAGAAGATCTGTTTCCTGAAAGAAAAAGCATTACTGATGTTAAAGCGGCCATTGTTGCAGATTTAGAAAGTGCTTTTTCGATGATGGACGAACAATATGACGACAGTCATTTCATTTCTAAAATGGCAGCCCCAGCATTACTTTCAAGAGTAGGTATCTATTTTGGAGATTGGAATACTGCCAAAAATGCCGCACAACAAGTAATAAATTCAGGTAAATACAGCATCATAGAAGCTGATGCCTATGTTGGAAGTTGGGCGAATAAAAAAAATGGTAACTCTATCTTCGAATTAGCCTTTAGCAGTACCCATAATAATGGCTCAAACTCCATTGCTTATATCTACAGAACCCAAGAAAATGGCTCTGGATATGGAGATTTACAAGTCATGCCGGAAGTAGAGCGTCTCTATGATACTTTGGACGTTCGAGCCGGAATCTTGGGGTATCAAGGGGAACTACTTCGAAATATGAAAAAATATCCAGACATTAATGGATTTGACAATATCCCCATCATTCGCTATGAGGAAATTGTACTAAACTACGCTGAAGCACTTTTGGAAACAGGAGATATAGAAGGGGCATTAACACAGTTGAATACGCTTACATCTAAACGCAATGCAACTACCTACACTACTGCTAACAAGGAAAATATCCTCTTAGAGCGGAGAAAAGAGTTAATTTTTGAAGGCCATAGGTGGGATGATTTAATGCGAACACAAAAGGATATACAATCCTATGGAACATTAATGCAATTACTGAATACGTATTCCTATCCCAATAATGTTTTTGCCTACCCTATTCCAGCCAAAGAGATCAATGCCAACTCAAACATTGTGCAAAATGATGGCTACTAAAACATCTTAAATTAAGGATTTATTCAAGCTAAAGTTGTTAGGACAAAAGCGGAATAAATTAACGGAAATTGGAATAAAAATGGACTTAACCCAACGGTCATTTATTGATCGTTGGGTTCTTTTTTTAAGGTTTTGAAAAATGAATTCACAAAAATTAATTTAGTGAATAACTTTATAAACTAGCATACCAAAAAATGCTTCAACATTTGTAATTGCTGTATTTTTTATGGGTCTACCCTTTTTGTTTTAACAAAATTTTATGACTTTTCGAGTCAGTTTTAACCAAATCTAACTAAATATGAAAAAACACTACTTGCTTTTGTCTCTCTTAGGGATTTTATTTATTCAAATTGGATGGGCACAGCAAAAAACAGTTACAGGAAATGTAACCGATGAAAACGGTCTTCCATTGCCAGGCGCAACAATTGTTATTGAAAATACCATCAATGGAGTTACTTCCGATTTTGACGGTAATTATTCAATTACGGCTTCAGAAGGAGAAACCCTGATCATTAGCTATGTGGGGTATTCCAATTCAAAAATTATAATTGGAGCTGCAGACAATTACGACATTAGTCTACAGCCCGATAACTTATTGGAAGAAGTTGTTGTGACCTCTTTGGGACTTAAGCGGGAAAAGAAAGCATTAGGTTATGCTGTATCAACTATCGAATCAGAGAATTTAGAACAGAAATCACAGCCAGATGTTGGTCGTTTGATTTCGGGAAAAGTTTCTGGAGTAAGAGTTACTCAAAATAATGGGGTTTCTGGATCAGGAACTAATATTATTATTAGAGGGTACTCTTCCATCAACCAATCCAATCAACCCCTTTTTATTGTTGATGGTGTTCCTTTTAATGCGAAAACAAATAATAGTCAAGATTTTCAGGATGGTGTGACAGAGTCAAGTAGATTTTTTGATCTAGATCCTAATTCCATTGAAAGTATCAATGTATTAAAAGGGTTGAGCGCAGCTACACTTTATGGATCTCAAGGTCGTAATGGAGTCATTTTAATTACAACTAAAAATGGTGTAAATACTGTTGGAGCAAAGAAAACAGAAATTTCTATCTCTCAATCAATTTTCCAAAATCAAATATCCTCCTTACCTGACTACCAAACAAACTATGGTGGAGGCTGGAATCAATATCCAGCATT
>CBFIJI010000172.1:0-2457 GCA_965662885.1 Flavobacteriaceae bacterium
ACTCTACCCATTCTTCAAACCTCAAAAGAGTTTGAAATGGTATTAGACCCTTTTATGGGTAGTGGAACAACTGGTAGAGTTTGTGATAAGTTAGGAAGGTGTTTTGTGGGGTATGATTTGAAGGGGTATTAATTAACCTCCCGCAATTAATCAAATTTACAATACAACTTTGTTTATCTATGAAAAAAACATGATATTTGTAATTCATAATACTTTAATGCGCAACCTTATCTTTTTTTTTGTGGCCACCAGCGTTTTTTCTCAAATCAATCCTGAAATAACCTACTCCCAAAAAGACTCTATTGTGAATCTTGAAGATATTGTTGTAACAGCCACAAAAACCCCCAAAAGAAAGACCAACTCTCCAATTATTATTAATATCATTAACAGCCAATCCATCCGTAATGTTCAGGCGTGTAATCTTTCTGAAAGCCTTTCATTTCAAACAGGTTTACGGGTTGAAACAGACTGTCAAACTTGTAACTACACCCAATTGAGAATCAATGGGATGAGTGGAGGATTTTCTCAAATTCTTATTAACGGAAGACCAACTTTCAGTCCACTAATGGGATTGTATGCATTGGAACAATTTCCCTCCAACATGATTGAAAAAATTGAAATCATGAAAGGAGGAGGGTCTACACTATACGGATCGAGTGCTATAGGAGGGACAGTGAACATCATTACCAAAATCCCCAAGGAAAATAGTTCACAAATAGAATTTAACACCCATTCGATTGATCGGCAATCCAATGACTACTCTGTTGTTGGAAATTCAAGTATTGTTTCTGAGTCTAAAAAAACAGGAGTGTCCTTGTTTGTAAACAAAAGGGAACGTGAAGCCTATGACAACAACGACGATCGTTTCTCTGAACTCCCCTATTTAAACAATATTTCCTTTGGTGCTAATATGTATTATATGCATAAAGAAAATCAAAAACTGGATCTCAATTTTAGTTCCATCTACGAGTATAGATATGGTGGTGAAATAACAGACCAAAACCCTGCACACCTTGCAGATCAATCAGAAGAAAGAATGCACAACATTTTCTCGGGTGGTATTGATTATCAAATCAATTTCAATAATTACGATTCCTCACTGATTACGTATGTGGCCTATCAAAATACAGATCGAGAGCACTATACAGGAATTAAACCCGATGATGATGATGCTATTGAAATGGATGCGTTCTTAAAGAATCCTCCATACGGGGATTCCTATGTCGAAACCATCAACACAGGCTTCCAGCTAAACCATATGATAAGTCCATTCTTTTCTGGAGATAATGTGCTAACATTGGGAGTTGATTATTTACATGAAGGTGTTTTCGATGAGATACCATCCTACAACTATTTGGTAGATCAAGTTTCAAAGGATCTAGGTGTTTTTTTTCAAAGCGATTGGGAAATCAATCAAAAGCTAAGTTTACTCACTGGTTTG
This sequence comes from Flavobacteriaceae bacterium, assembly GCA_965662885.1. Lineage (GTDB taxonomy): Bacteria > Bacteroidota > Bacteroidia > Flavobacteriales > Flavobacteriaceae > CBFIJI01. The sequence goes on from CBFIJI010000172.1 coordinate 1,442, forward strand.
AGGGGAGATTTTCACAATTATGTTGAAAAAACAATCTATAGCCCTAGAGCCTCATTGCTCTACAAGGCAAATGATGATGTACAGTTTAGGATTGGATATGGAACAGGTTTTAGAGCCCCCCAAGCATTAGACACTGATCTTCACATCGCTTTTGCAGGAGGAGGAATTTCAAGAGTGATCTTGTCACCCGAGTTGAAAGAAGAAAAATCTGAAAGTTTTAATCTTTCGGTCAACTATGATAAAGCTAAAGAAAATTGGATCGCTGGCTTTACAGTGGACTTATTTTACAACCAACTGCAGAATGCTTTCATACTTCATCCCGTTGGGGAAGACGAGTTTGGGGAGGTTTTTGAAAAACAAAATGGGCAAGGTGCCTTGATTAAGGGAATAAACTTTGAAGTAAGGGCTAATTTTAATAGAGTAATTCAACTAGAAGGTGGTTATACGATTCAGTCGAGTATGTTTGACAATCCTGTTGAATATATTAAGGGAATTTCTGGTATAAAAGAATTTATAAGAACACCTGATAATTATGGTTACTCTGTCCTGACTTACACCAAAAACAACATATCAAGCACCCTAAACTATGTGTACACAGGAAGTATGAAAGTTCCCCACTTCGCTGGCGCACTCAATCAACTCGTTGATGAAATTGTCACTACGGATTCATTTTCTGAACTTAGTCTTAAATTTAACTATACCATCCCCACTGACATTATTTCCTTGGACTTATATACTGGGATTAAAAATATTTTTAACCAATATCAAAGTGATTTTGATATCGGTAAAAGTAGAGATAGCAATTATATCTACGGACCTGCTCAGCCCAGAACTACCTATTTTGGGGTTAGGTTAAATTATTAATTTAAAGATTCTGACAACTTCGAGGGATTGCAATAAAAAGACGAAAGAAATAAATCTGAGGGTTTTTGTTTTTCTCCCCTTGATATAATCGAACCAAATGATTTTTATAGGAAAAAAATCTACCCCGATATAAAAAACACTCCGACAAGGGT
>CBFIJI010000172.1:2467-2769 GCA_965662885.1 Flavobacteriaceae bacterium
TAGGGAAAAAGTTCTTTCTCAGTTACAAGAAACCTCATCCTGGAAATACTGATACACTAATCAAATCATTTGATTTAAAGAAAGTATATCAACCCTTCACTTCTATTCGTTCTGATACACTTTGATTATTTAACCTCTTAACTGAATAGTTTCCTTTCAAACTATTTTCCCACTCTAATAAATCCTTTTCTGTGATGTATTTTGAATGTGTGGATACTTCTATCATTTTCAACCCTCTATTTCTTCTCCAATCTTCTATGGTTACTCTATCTACTCCATAGAGTTCCATTAAATCTTTTTTA
>CBFIJI010000173.1:0-275 GCA_965662885.1 Flavobacteriaceae bacterium
TGAACCAAAAACTCTTAACTATGATATAATGGTGGTTCCAAAACCCCAAACACCTCATTACATAAATGTTGATGGAAGTCTTATTTGGGAACGTGGATATGGTCAAACAGGGAAATATAGTGTTTGTCAAGGAATTCCGTCATCTCAACTCTCAGGAAAGTTTTATTTTTCATCCATAGACAATGCAACAGATTTAAAATGGAAATTAGTAGGACCTGTTGACGCAGGAAATGTGGATAGTTCGGGTAAAATTAATTGGAATGCCAATTTCCATG
>CBFIJI010000173.1:284-2759 GCA_965662885.1 Flavobacteriaceae bacterium
GCTTGTGATGCATCAATCTCCACCACAAATTCCGTTACCTTCGAAATTACGGTAATAAAAAACAATCGATTTATTGATTTTGGTTTAGAACCTATTGGCGAAATTGAGGTATCTAATTTTTTGATAGATAATCAAGGGAGTGAGCCTACATGTGGAATAACCGATAATTCTTTGGATACCCAATATGTTTCAGTAGGCCATGTAAATCAAGTTATTTGGTCCTACGAAGTTGTTCGTGCTGAAAATCTAAATGTTCCGCTCCCAGGAACCCTGTCTTCTTCTGGTAGAATGAGTTGGGCAACAGGATTTTTGGGAACGATTATTATCCGGGCAGATCCCACCAACTGTGATGGAGATAATGATTTTAGAACGGGAACTATTTCACAAACTTTACGAAAAAAACGAGAAGTCACTATTAAAAAAGCGGATGCCCGAAGTTTAGATATTTTTGTTACCCCATCAGGTTTTGGAAGTAGCTTACCCACCTGTAAAGGGGATACTAGAAATAAGGTCACCCATTTTGAATCCAATGAAGAAGCCAGTCAAACATTATTTTGGACTATTAATAATCCAAATGCTGGAATAATGAACCCAATTACTGGTGAATTGAGTTGGATAGAAGGTTTTTCAGGATTGGTTACCATAAAAGCTGAAATATATGACTCAAATGGTAATTGTCCATTATCATCTGGTGAAATGCTCGTTGAAGTTCCCGATACCCCATCAATCACTTTAATCTCAGAGAAAAATTCAAATATTGGTTCAGCTTGTCAAAATACAGCCATTACGACCATCACCTATTCTCTTGGAGGAGCAGCTACTGGTGCTCAAACTGTCGGTCTGCCTGAGGGGGTTTCTGCCAACTTTACCAGCACCCCCCAGATCACTTCCTATACTTTTTCTGGAAAGGCTATTTCCAAAGGTGAAATTTATACGGTTGCCGTCAATAATAACAACTATTCTTTTACAACGACTGATGCATTGGAAAATAATACTACAGTAGTACAAAAACTAGCTGGATTAATGGCTTCCGATCCCACTATTACTCCAACTGCTGACGGTGCTGTTTTAAAATTAACAGGAAGAACTGCTGGAAAACCTTTTACTTCATCACTTTCCAAAAGTGGAACCTCACCACAAATTACTATTTCAGCACCTAATACTGTTGCTGAAACTCGAATAGTTACCATTTCAGGAAGTTCCGATGGGTTGCCAGGCAATTACCCTTTTTCAGTTAAAACAACTTCTGATAGTGCAAATTGTTTTACAGCTACCAATACAGGAACAATTCTTATCCGTCCAAATGCTTCATTAACTCTTGCATCTGCAATAAATACTGATGCGCAAACGGTTTGTAACGAGTCACCCATAACAGCTATTGTTTATGACATTCAAAATGCTGGTGAGGCCTATGTGGAACCTAATGGAACGAGTATTACCGATGGTTTACCAAATGGACTTGTCGGTAAAACATCTAACGGACAATTAATCATTTCAGGAACTCCAAAAGTAAGTATTAAAACTGCAACGACTTACCAATATACCATCAGAACCAAAAACAGCATAGGTAGTTGTGAAGAGGGGGTAATTACAGGGGCAATTACCGTTGAACCCGATCTAAAAGCTCAATTAATTTCTTCTCCTTTTACACAAAATCAAACGGTGTGTGAAGGTAGTCCCATCCAAAATGTGGTTTACCAATTGAACGGTCCGCCAGATGATGCTATTGGGAATTTAAACTATGATATTTCTAACTTACCTCCAGGAATAGGAGGAACATTTTCAGCTTGGAATAATCAGTTTGTGTTTTTTGGAATACCACAGCCTAATCCCCCAATTGATGTACCTACAACCTATAGTTATTCATTGACCACTACTGGTTGTGATGGGCAAAGTGAGACCATTACGAATACCATCATCGTCAACCCTGCTCCACGTTTGGAGCTAATTTCAGGTTTAGGAACCGATCAACAAATCATTTGTGACACCGATGCCATTACAGATATTGAGTATAAATTTAGAGGGGCCAAAGGGTATGATAACTTTAAAGTAGAACCTCCCGTATCTTGGATTAGAAATTATATCAATCCAAAAGACGCTAAAACAATTATAAGAGCTAAACCAGAAAAACCTGTTGAAAACACAACCACCTATACTTATTCTCTTCGACCATCAAATACTTCTTACAATTGTGATGTTTATCCGACCGTTTCTGGAACTATTACAGTGATCCCGAGTCAACAGTTGGAATTAAAGTCCTTAGATAGAACACTAGACCAAGAAGTTTGTAATAACTCCGCTATAGAGGATATTATCTATGAATTTAAAGGAAGTACCGAGGCCGCTTCTGTAAATGGTTTACCCACAGGAGTAAATGCTGAAATGGAGCTGCTCAAACCACAAAAACAAATTAAATTTGAGGGAACTCTTGCAACAACGGGTGAGGTTTATACCATTAAAATTAATGGTGAGTCC
>CBFIJI010000174.1:0-2740 GCA_965662885.1 Flavobacteriaceae bacterium
AATTAAAATGTCAAGAATCTGATGGTCAACATCGTCTAATTTCATTGTATTTTTAGATTTAGTTTTTTCAAAAATAAACTAAAATTTCTATAATCTTTAATGAATTCGAAGTAAAATCATTAAAATGTTGAAAATAATTCATCTAAATCCTCTTTGTCCATTATTTTATCTTGATTATAGTTGATTGTTTTCATTTTACTTAAATGGGAAGCATCGATATAGGAATGTGCTTGGAGGTCTAAGCGTGTTCCAAAGCTATGATAATAGGGCTGGAAGTAGAGAGTATCATTGTGAAGAACTTCACGGTATTGGAGTGCTAACTGTTGATTTGTATAGCGTTTTCCTTGATGGTAAATAGTTACAGGTGCGACAATATAGTCAACGAAATCAACGGTATTTTCAGGTATGTCAAAGTAATTTGAAACAGGAATTGCTCGATGTTTGTCAAAAGCTATGGCATCAATTGCTGAAATAAGAGCTGCATAAAGAAACTTTCGTGTTTTTTCACGCTGGTAGTCCCCTGGATAGTGGCCAGCTTCAAAAAGTAGGGTCGGAATGTTTTCCTTAGAAAATGCGTCCCCGAAACAATTGGGATTAAACGTATCGTCATAGCGACCAATTTGACCCGATAGCGAATCTTGTAAATTTTCTACCATAGAAGCAATGAGTTGCATGGCTTCTTTTCGAGCAGGTGTAACAGTGCGGGCTTCGTCAGCTGATGGAGCTAAAAAGGACAGCGTGGCTGATTTTCCTTTTTTTCCAGCTGCGTAAATTGTACGTTGCCCATGTAAATTAAAACAATAATGGGGACGAACATGATTAAACGTATCCCATAAAATACGACTTTCCGGTGCTGACAATGTCATAGCATCACGGTTTAGATCAATCATATCTTTATTTTCTCGCGTATACAGCTGTGAACCATCAGGATTAAGTTGTGGAATAATATATAAACGCACTTCCTTTAATAATCGTGTAATCTCTTCTTTGGAATGCTGGGTTAGTAAATCAATAATCACCTTCGTTGAGGTGGATTCGTTTCCATGCATTTGTGACCACATAAAAATACGTTTTTCACCAGATCCTAATTGAAGGAGATGGATGGATTGTCCCTCAACAGATTTGCCGATAACCTTTTGCTCGATGTTGGAAGGTAATGTCTTTAAAAAGGAAAGGAGAAGATTAGGTGGTAAGTAGCGTTTTGTAATCATTTAAAGAAAATACAAATGTAAACAAGATTATGTTTACAAATGATAACACAATAAATACACGAATGTAAACAGTACCATTAGATTATCGAGTATGATAATTTACATTTGTATTCATTTGTAAGAATCAATATCATAAACATCTATTTATCAATATTTTACATTCAATATCTATAGTTAAGTTTAACTATATAGTATCTTTTTAAGTACTTATATTTTTCATTATCTTTGAAATCACAAGGGTTAACAATTAATAGTTTACAATGTTAAACAATGAAAAGTTTATAATTAGGCTGAAAGAATTATTAGTCAATAATGGATTAAGTGCTGCTGCATTTTCCGAACGTATCGGTGTACAGCGCTCTTCTGTTTCTCATATACTCTCTAGTCGTAATAAACCAAGCTTGGATTTTATTTTAAAGATTCATGAAGCTTTTAAGGAGGTGAGCCTAGAATGGTTATTATACGGCACCACAAATCAAGATCAACATAAAGAAGTCCTTCTCCAACCTGAACAAAGCCAGCCATCGACAACTAAAACTCCTGATTTATTTGAATCTGTCACTCCTAAAGCCCCTACTCCAAGTACTTTGTCTCTTGATGAAATTAAAAAAAACAACTCTCCTATTGATCATGTTATAGAGTTTTATAAAGATGGTTCTTTTACTGTTTTCTATCCAAATTCTTAGTATTTTTGATTGTAGATGTCAAAGCCATATTTACTCTTATTTTTATTACTTTTTTCCTGTTATACTGTTGAAAGAGATTGTACTCCTTTTCACACCGGAACTTTTGAATTTACAAGTATAATTAACGGGGAAATGCAAACAGCTCGCTTTGAAAGAAACGACAGCCTTGAGATAGAATTTTTTGAAGGGAAATCAGATACTGCATCTATTCGCTGGGTAAATGCTTGTGAATGTATTTTGACGAAATTAAATCCCACCACGAATCAAGAAAAAAAACCAGTTCAAATACGTATCCTAAAAACAGATAAGAAATCATATACTTTTGAATACAACTTAGTTGGGGATTCAAAAAATAAACAACGTGGCACCATAATTAAACTGAACTAAAAACTATGTTTTCATTTGAATTAATTTCTTCCTTTTTGACACTTACTTTTTTAGAAGTTGTTTTGGGAATTGACAATATTATTTTTATTTCAATTCTTGCCAATCGTTTTCCTGAAGACCAGCGCAAAAAACTAATGAAGACGGGGCTTTTTCTTGCCATGTTTGTTCGTATACTTCTTTTATTGGGGATCAGCTGGTTGATAAAAATGCAGGAACCCCTTTTTTCGATTCATTCTAAGTTCTTCTCATCAGAAATTTCACTTCAAGCCCTTATCCTTTTTGCTGGAGGGGTCTTTTTACTGTACAAAAGTACCAAAGAGATATTTCATAAAACAGAAGAGTTAGCGGAGGAACACAATGTTCAAGCTAAAACAGTTGACAAATTTTCTAAAGCCATCATTCAAATTTTATTGATTGATGTGGTCTTTTCGTTTGATTCTATTTTAACGGCTGTTG
>CBFIJI010000175.1:0-2683 GCA_965662885.1 Flavobacteriaceae bacterium
AGAAAACCCCAATGCCTTAAGTCCAAGTCAAGCGGATGCGACTTTCTTCTTGAACAAGATTCAAGTAGATTTTGCCTTTTGGGTACACTCAATGGGAGATCGAGCAGGAGAGCTTACTCGTGTTAACTATATGAACGGAAGAACATACGATAACGTATATTCTCCTGGAAGTTGGGACGGTATTTGGTCTAGTGCCTACCGTGGTATGTTAGAAGATATTCGTTTGATGAATGCACTTGCTGCTGAGTCAGGGGGATTACAATACCATACAGGTATGGGAAAAGTTATAGAAGCTTACATCATGGTAACGCTTGTTGACTTTTTCGGTGATGTACCCTATACTGAAGCTTTAAAAGGTGGTGAAGGAAACTTAAATCCTATCGCTGATTCTGGAGAAAGCATCTATGCTGCTGCACACGCTCTACTTGATAGCGCAATTGCTGACTTTAACAGTGGTGCTTCTGCCCCTGACAATGATTTCTACTACAATGGAGACAGTGCAGGATGGATTAAAGCGGCCAACAGTATCAAGAAAAAGATGTATATAAACACTGGAGATTATGGAGCATATTCTGCCATTGGTAACTACATCGATAGTGCTGCTTACGATTTCCAATTCACTTGGGGAAGTAACCCAGCTACTCCTGATACGCGTCACCCATTATACCGTTCAAGTTATACTTCAACAGGGGGTGGTGAATACATGTCCAACTGGCTAATGTTCAAAATGTTAAATAGTTATGATGGACCAGATTCACGTTTACTTTGGATGTTCTATCGACAAACTGATGCAACTCCAGGTTTTGACAGTCCTGCGAACGAAGAAGTATTGGAATGTGGATTACCTGGTTATTTCGTGCCTTTACAATTGCAAGCAGACAACCAACCTTTCTGTGCACCGACCAACAGCGCAAGCTTTCCATCTATTGGTTTTTGGGGACGTGATCACGGAAATGACAATGGTATCCCGCCAGATGGATTCTTAAGAACACTTCGTGGAGTTTATCCTGCAGGTGGTGTATTTGATGACAATTCGTTCGAAGGTCAAGTTGCCGGAGCCGGTGAAGGTGGTGAAGGGATTACACCCATCATGTTATCTTCTTGGATGCATTTCTTAAATGCAGAAGTTGAAGTATACACTGGGGGAGACCCAACTAGTGAAACGGTAGCTGCTATTACAGCCGCTTGGGAAAAAGTGGATGATCTAGGTGGACCTGATGCGTCTGCTGAAATTCCTGATTTTGTAACAGCATTTGCTAATGTATGGGGTACAGAAGACCTCGATGGTAAATTAGAGATGTGGGCAACAGAATTCTTTATCGCATCTACGGGTAACGGAATTGAGGCATATAACTCTTACAGACGTAACGGTTATCCGAAAGAAATCCAGCCAAATGTTGAGCCGGATCCGGGATCTTTCCCTGTATCGCAATACTATCCTGCGAATTATACGACAAACAACTCTAATGCAGAGCAAAAATCAGATAAAACTGGTCGTGTATTCTGGAATGTAAATGGCGCAACTAATCTTAAATAATAACAGTGATGAAAAAAATAATAGGTTTATTAAGTTTAGCATTGATCATATTCGCTTGTGAAGAACCAGACAACACCATTAATGGTGTCTTGGATGATTATCAGACGGGTGCAGTGCTAAGAACGATTGCTTCGAGTGGAGAATACAATTATAATGCACCCGATAGCTCTGTTTTTACAGCAACAATTGAAGAGCATGATGACGAAAACGGAGCTTTAATGCAGGACGTAGAGATTTATGTTTCTCATAATGGAGGATCTGAAGCTTTGTATGGAACGCTATCACCAGCTGATTTTACAGTGGGACCAACAGGATTACCAAGAACAGAATTAACTGTAAGTCTTGGTACTGCAATGTCCATCCTTGGAAAGTCGAAAAGTGACTACACGGGAGGTGATGTTGTAAACATACGCTTGGTGTTAAATCTTACGGATGGAAGAAGTTTCAGTACAGAAACCGTAACTGGTTCAATGACGGGGTCTTACTTTAAGTCACCATACGCCTACTCTAGAGTGATCAAATGTATTCCTTTAGGTGCAGTACCTGGGGTGTACACGATCAATTTAACAGACACTTACGGTGATGGTTGGAATGGTGCTTACCTCTCAGTAGTTGTTGACGGTGTTGAAACAAAAATCGGTATCCCAACCTGGTGGGCTGGAGAATATGAAGATTTAGATTTGGAATTAACACCAAATTTAGACCAAGCGTTTCCTGCAGGTACATATGTTAGTGCCTATGCTGACGCAACAGCTACCTTTACAATTCCAGAAGGAGCATCAACGATGTCTTTTTCTTGGGTAAAAGGGGACTGGGATTCTGAAGTAATTTATTCAATAGATTATGAAACCCTTACCGGTACAGATGCACAAACAGCTTACTCCGATTCTAATCCAGCAGCGGGTGAGAAAGTATTGAGTATTTGTCTTTAAGAATTATTTCTTTTAGAAAAAAAGAGACCTTCGGGTCTCTTTTTTTTTGGATTAAAGTGAAAATTTAAAAGCAAAATCTATAAGATTAAGGGAGCAAAAAAGGAATGCTTTTCCCCCTCCAAAACACCTTACCTAAACCATCATATTTCCAAATCACTTCATTAGAAGGGGTAACTTCCCAAAAACCAAAATCCCCCTCACAGATTAATGTATT
>CBFIJI010000176.1:0-2645 GCA_965662885.1 Flavobacteriaceae bacterium
TTGCCTAAAAAAAGTTGGTTGGCCCTTTTTAAAATAATGTCTTGATAGGTGTCGCCAACACAAAACCCATAAGTATCTGAAATAGTCGAATCTGAAAGGGGGAATATCAGTTGGGATATGTACCTTTTTTTATACAGGAGTCAACGGAACCTCAACGGGTTTTTCTACAAGAGGACAATTGACATAATACATGGCTATTTCTCCAATATTTTTGGCATCTAATTTTCCTCTAAACGTACAATCAAAATCATCTTTAATAACTTCATAGGTGTTTTCACTGATGTTTAGTCTTCCTTCTTGGCAAGCACTTTCAATTCTACTTGCAGTATTTACTGTTGCTCCCCAAATATCAAAGGCATACTTTTTAGTCCCTACAATTCCAGCAACTACTGGCCCCGTATGAACCCCAATTCGTACTTCAAAGAATTCTTCCCCTTTTTTTTGTTTTTCTAGTTTTCGTTTTTGGATAAAATCTTTCATTTCCAAAGCCGCGTATATCAAGTCTTTAGGATGACTTTTTTTGGTCGTGGATAACCCCTCTGCACACATATAACTGTCCCCAATGGTTTTTATTTTTTCAATTCCATATTTTTCAGTTATTTGATCAAAGGTTTTAAAACAGGTATGGATTTCATCCACCAATTCCTTTGGTGTCATTTTCTTGGAAATTTTTGTAAAATCCTTAAAGTCAGTAAATAATACCGAAACACGTTCAAATTGTTTGGACTCCACACTTCCATTTTGTTTCATTTCCGTAAGCACCTCATCAGGGAGAATGTTCAAAAGGATTTCATCACTGTGTTTTTTTTCATTTTCAATGATGTTGTATTGTGAGGTTAATTCCTTTTTTTGCTCTTCTACCAATTTATTTTTTTGGATCAATTCGCGTGTTCGCTCCTTCACTTTTTCTTCTAAGGTTTCATAAACTTGTGCATTTACAATGGACACAGAAATTTGTCCCGAGAGAAGTTGTAATAATTTTACCCGCTTTTGCGTAAAAGCCGCATTGAGAATATTGTTTTCTAAATAAACCAGTCCAATGTTTTTCCCTTGGTGCATGATGGGTAAACATACAATGGATTTAGGCTGTTTTTCAATAATATAAGAGTCTGAATTAAAGCGATACTCCTTGTTCACATCCTCTAAAACCAATTCTTCATTTGACCTAGCCACAAATTGGATAATAGCATGGGGTAAAGGTGTTGCCTTTGTCAAGGGTTGATTTTTCCATTCGGCTTCTTTGGTTTCCATAGAGCCCGAAATTTTTAAGATCCATTCATCATTTTCGATTAACAAAATACTTCCCGATTGAGCCCCTGCATTTTCCATGAGAATAAACATCATTTTTTTCAACAAGCGTTCGAGAACAATTTCTTTTGAAATTGCCGTAGATGCTTTAATCACAGATTGAAGGTCCAATGAAAGGTCTGTGTCAGTTGCTGATGGATTTTTAGCCGTCTTAGAACTCGGTTGATCCTGTAAAATGGAAGTGATAACCTCATAGTAATTTTCCTTTAGGTCATTGAGTTTGGCTTTTGCTCCCCATTCTTTATAAACCTGGAAAGCTCTTTTGATGTGGCTGTTTTTTAAGTTTTCATCCTCAATAAATTCATAGAAAAGGGCTGCCCGTTCACAGGCAAGGGCTTCTTCATTAAGAAAAAGCTTTTGGTGTGCTCCATTAATGGCTTTTTCATAAGATTTCTTTGCTTCTGAATATTTCCCAAGAACTTTAAATTTCTCGGCACTAAGGAGCTGGTATTTGTGTTCGTGGTTGTCTGGTGAAAACTTGGCCCATTTTTTAAATTGCTTGATGTTTTTATTGGCTTTTGCAATTAACTTTTTTCTTGAACTACTGTCCTCTTTTTGTGCTAGGGCCAAAAGAATTAAGGCTTCATAGAAATGAAACACGGCTACATCATATTTTGCCAAAACAGCATCTAAAAGTGGGCGTGAGATTTCTGAATGGTGTTTTGCTTCTTCATATTTACCAAACAAATAGTAGATCATCGTTTTACTAAAATGAAGTAAAAAATCTCCAGCTCTATCTTTTCTTTCTCTGTTCTGTTCCATCATTTTTATTTCATCAAAAGCTGCTCCTTTTAATATAAAAACGTCTTCAGAACTTCCTTGTAAATTCAAAACCGCCTGTCGATAAACCTGGTTATAATTGTAATTGGTCTCTTGTTTGTAGGTTAACATGCTTTCACTAAAAACTTTCATTTCACTGGCTGTTTTTGATAAAGGCATCCCTCCTAAAAAAAGATGATTGCAATAGATGTTGACATTAATACAAGCATATTCAATGGCCCCTGTTTCAAAACCAACCGTATAGGAATAAAGAAAGGGTTCTAGTGATTTATGAATGTGCTCTGTCCAATGGTTAATTAGTGCATAGATGGGTGTATAAATTTGTGACAACCATTCTTTAGATTTGAATTTATTTAATAGTCCCAAACCTATTTGTCCAAAACGATAGCCTTCTGGCATATCGCCTAAAACACCACACATTAACAAGCCATATGTGGCAAATCCAAATGCAGAAATATTGGTAATACCATAGCGTAAAGACAATTGTACCATTCTAAAGATGACAAAAGGCAGTATGGCTGGGCGGGACCAATAGACAGGCGAGGCAATGTCATTTA
>CBFIJI010000177.1:0-2602 GCA_965662885.1 Flavobacteriaceae bacterium
AAGTCGGGGATCATTGCTGTCTTTGAGTGCATCAACCAGCAATTCAGTAATACAAAAATCATCTCTATTGTTTTCAGCGACATCTCTGTAAAGCGGATTAGCCCTGTCTTGAATGGACTGAAAAACAAACTTAGCTTCTTCTGAAGCATTTGATATTAAATCAGTACTTGCCGCAGTTACATATTTTGATGCAGTATTTTGGTCAACATCCACTAGTCTCATGGCCAACCTTAACATCAGTGACCGGGTGAATTTTTTCCATTTTGGAATATTGCCATCGTATATCAATTCACCCGAAGAGAATGAGAGTGAATTTTCATCAAATGAATTGGCTACATTTTCCAAAGTAGATAACATACCTTTATAAATGTTTTCTTGGCTGTCATAGGCCGGAAGATCGAATTCAAAATTAATAGCCTCTGTATAGGGAACACCTCCAAAACCATCAGTTAGAGTCATATAGGTGATTACTTTTGTAACCTCAATGATGTTTTTTTTATTGGTTTTTACAGCATCTGGTATATTTTCTTTTTCTACTAATTCCTTTGCCGTTTCTAATTCCTTCAAAACTTCAGTATAAAATACTGTCCAAGAAGTGTTAAATGAATTTTCATCAACAACATAGCGGGATTCTTCTGTATATTCATTTTGTGCCCAATGTTGAACCATTAGCATTCCCCATTCGGCATTCAAATTTCTTCCATGGGTACGATTGAACAATCTGTATTGTGCCCTAGACAAAAGTGTGGACGGTGCGACCTGAGTCGCAGCGTTTGGATCTACATTCAAGTCATTAAATTCTGAGCAACCAATCGTGATAATAAATGTTAAAGCTAGTATGTATATAAATTTAAATTTCATTTTTTTTTATTTAGAATTTTGCGGTTAAGTTTAATCCAAATGAACGGGTAGAAGGTACTTGTGCATTTTCAAGTCCTTGTATGTTGCCGGAACCTGTGACTACTTGCGGGTCCAGATATGGAATATCCGCTGAGAGGATTACTAAATTTCTTCCAAATAGACTTAAGTTTAAGTTGTCCAAAAAGATATTCTCTACAATCGCTTTCGGAAAAGTATAACTCAATCGGATTTCTCTAAATTTCAAGAAACTGGCGTCATAAACGTTGGGAGCTGCCATCCGCCACTTGCTTTGATAATAGGCTTGGGGATCGACAGTTTTGGTGTTTTTAGATCCATCTTCAAGAACTCCAGGAAGTACCATTCCGTTTGCCCTTGTATCGGATTCACCGTTAAATGAAACCGTCTCAGGGTGCATCCCAGAATATTTTGACCATTGCAAAGAGGTTGAATGTATTATTCCGCCTACTTGAAAATCAAAAAGCGCACTGAGGTTGAAATTTTTATAGTTGAAAGAGGTGTTAAATCCTCCTACAAAATCTGCAATTGCGGATCCCAAATAAACCCTCTCACTTGTAAACTTGTACATGCCATCTTCTCCAACAACTTTATTTCCTTTTTTGTCATAAATATAATCATTGCCGAAAAGAGCCATATAGGGTAATTTTTCCTGAATTCTTAACTGTGCAGCCCATGTCGACCCCATATTAATGTTTTCGACAATGGTTTTTCCATTTTTATCCTTTAATAATTCAATGACCTCATTATTTATTCTTGTTAGGTTTAAACCTAAATCCCATCTAAAATTATTGTTTTGTACCGGCGTACCACTGACTTCTAGTTCCCATCCCCAATTCCTCATTTTTCCTGCATTCAACAATCGGGAAGTGTATCCTGTGGGTGCAGGTGAGGAAACATTAAATATTTGATCTTGGGTTGTTCTGTCATAATACGCCACATCAATGAACAAACGATTATTTAACATTCTTAAATTAGCTCCAAATTCATATTCTGTAGTGAGTTCGTTTACCAAATTTGGATTTTGCTGTGATTGAGGCACACGATACAATGGATTTGACCCGAAATTTGGTGGAGTGGGTTCAAAAACATCTGTCAAACGATAAGGGTCTGCATCATTCCCGGCTTGAGCTATACTTGCTCTTACTTTTCCAAAATTGATAAGGTTTCGATCATCAATTAATTCTGAAAAAGCAAAACTTAAGGAAGCCGATGGATAAAAATAGCTGTTGTTTTCTTTAGGGAGAGTAGAGGACCAGTCGTTTCTAGCTGATAAATCTAAATACAACATCCTTTTCCAACCCAATGTCATAGAACCGTATACACTGTTGATTCCCTTGCGTTCAATATCTTTACTGTTGTCGTTAGTATATTGGGTTGAGGCATTTTCAGCAGAATTGGCGATATTGAAAAACTTATCTACCACAATTCCGCCTGAGGTTGCTTGAGTAGTCCTTTTACTGAACCTTCGCATTCTATTGGCACCAATCATAGCATCAAAGTCAAAATTTTCAAACAAGCTATTGCTGTAATTCAATCGGATGTCCATATTGCTCTCCTGAAAACGTCTTTCAATTTCTCTGTACTTTGACTGATCAACAGACCTGAGGGGAATCCCTTCTCTTAAACTAAATTGATACCAATCTGTACTGAATTGGGTGGCTACAGAAAGTGATTCCGAAATTTTATAGGATAAATTAGAATTTCCAAAAAGACGATTTCTTTC
>CBFIJI010000178.1:0-2578 GCA_965662885.1 Flavobacteriaceae bacterium
CCCCATAACCAAAGGCCATCCAGGGTAAATCCAAACCATCCCAATCCATATCGGTTGGATAAGGGATTTTTGGTTCTGGCTCTCCAATGATGGACAAGCCTAATGACTTGTTTACTCCCATATTATATAACCTATCAATAAATCGTTTTGGATTATTTTTATAATTGCCATGAATCATTTTAACCAAACCTACATTGGAAGAAACTTCAAAAGCTTTGGCTGCGGTCAATGTCCCAAAACCACCAGTTTTGGAATCTGCGACCGTGTATTTTCCAAAAAATTTTATTTTCCCTTTTCCAGTAGCTACAGGGGTATCTTCGTTTATAACACCATCTTCAAGCGCAGCAATCATGGCCATTAATTTAAACGTAGATCCTGGTTCATGAGATTCTCCAACAGCATAATTTAACTTTTCAAAATAGGTGTTTTTAGAGGTTTTCCCCAAGTTAACTATAGCTTTTACATCACCCGTTTGTACCTCCATCACTACAGCAGTTCCGTGATCCGCTTCAAAAAATTCCAATTGCTCTAATAAAGCGGTATGTGCAACATTTTGAATATTTACATCGATAGTGGTGTAAATATCATAGCCTGCTGAAGGTTCTTTTTCATTACTATCGTTGATGGGTTTCCATTGACCATTAGCAATTTTCTGCTTTAAACGTGTCCCCTCCTCCCCTCGTAAATATTGAGAAAAAGCACCTTCAAGACCCACCCTCAAAAAAGTACCATCGGTATCTTGAATTTCATAACCAATGGTCCGTTCTGCTACTTTACCTAGTGGATTTTCTCTTTGAATATCCTGCTCTACAATTAACCCCCCTTTATAGGAACTTAAATTGAAGAGAGGGAAATTCTTGATTTTCGTATAGGTCGAAAAGTTTAAATTTTTTCCGATTAATAGGTATCGATTTTTCTGAGCTCTTGCACCTTCAAGTTTCCGAAGTTCTTGATCAACAGTGCTACCACTCCATTGTGACAATGCTTCAGCAAGTGCATTTTTATGTTGATCGAATACTCTTTTTCTTGGAGCCACGGCATCCCATCGCAATTCATAACGTGGAATTGATGTTGCTAAAATTGCACCTCCTGCAGCATAAATATTTCCACGACTTGGCTGCAAAACTACATTTTTGATCATTTGTTGATCTGCACGGGCTTTGTATTCTCCCCCTTCAACCATAACGATGTAGGTTAATTTACCCACCAACAGCAAAGCAAAGAGAAATAATCCTCCTGCAATGAGATAAAAACGAAACATGATTTTTTGTGGGGTTATCATAAATTAGTCTTTCGTCAATACTATTTTAATTGGTGGTACTTTTGATGGGCCTACTCCTGTGGATGCTAAGTTTCGAATCACTGTAGATTCATTTTTTAAATCCAATAAAAGTTCTTTTTGCTCAATAAATACACTTTTCAAACCTTTGATTTCTTTATTGAGATTCGCTATTAAAAATATCTTTCGATCGGCACTATGACCACTAGCAATCATGATCAATGCCAAAGCAGATAGAAAAAATATCATCCTCCAATTCTTAAACGAATCTTCCTTGATTAAAAAATCAATGTTTAATATGGAAAGGAGTTTATTCATATTTTTTCTGCTATTCTAAGTTTTGCACTACGTGCTCGACTATTGATTGTAATTTCTTCTGCTGTTGGCACAATCAACTTCCCTACCTTTTGCATGGGGGAAATCGGATTACCATAAAAGTCCTTTTCAACAGTGCCATTAAAATTACCACTCTGAATAAATCGTTTAACCAATCGATCCTCCAGAGAATGATAGGAAATACACACCAATCTTCCTTGGGGTTTTAAAACCTCAACAGCCTGTTGTAAAAAGGTTTGAATGACTTCTAGTTCTTTATTGACCTCAATTCGAATGGCTTGAAACAATTGAGCAAAAACCTTGTTTTCATACCTTTCAGGAATAATCGATTGGATAATCGCTTTAAATTGAAATGTAGAAGTGATTGGTCCTTCATCACGTGCTTTAACCAAAAGAGTTGCTATTCTTCTGGCGTTTCTTAGTTCACCATAGTTAAAAAAAACAGCCGATAATTCGGACTCTGAATAGTGATTAACCACTTGGAATGCATCCAATGATTGTTCTTGATTCATTCGCATATCCAAACGGGCATCACTTCGGGTGGAAAACCCCCGGTGATCGGTATCAAACTGATGGGAAGAAACACCAAAATCAGCAAGAATACCATCAACTTTGGAGATTTTATGGAATTTTAAATAGTGCTTTAAATGACTAAAATTTGCTGCAACAAATGAAAAACGCAGGTCAGAAATAGCATTGTTTTTAGCATCGACATCTTGATCAAATCCAAACAACTTGCCCTGCTCCCCCAATGCACTTAAAATTGCACTAGAATGACCACCGCCACCAAAAGTAGCATCTACATACACTCCATCTTGGCGGATTGCCAAGCCTTGAAGAGTCGCATCTAGCAAAACGGGGTTATGATATTGTGTCTTCATTTTTATCTCCCATTACTTCTTCTGCTAAAGCGCCAAAATCAACTGTGGCCTCGTTAAGTTCTTTTTCATAGAGCTCTTTATC
>CBFIJI010000179.1:0-2578 GCA_965662885.1 Flavobacteriaceae bacterium
TAATGAATATCAGAAAACGGATATTGATAAATAAGTAGAACATTAGATGGAAAAAAAACGTTGGTTAATCCCGTGTACAATTCAATGTTAGTGCTGTTCAACGTTCTAAAAACCTCACTTCGACAGGTTTTGTCACCCCATAGATTTTCTACCTTGTCTGCGGCAGGCTGGTTTGGTTTGTATTTGCTAAATTAGTAATTTAAATATGTCAGGTGTCATACACCAACCGTTAACCCCAAAACCTACACCCTCTTGAACTGCCAGCAGCTTTTTTTTTACCACTTTAGAAAACAACTGATTTATAGCTATCTCCTCCTTATCGGGGCAACTACTTTTGCACAGAACAAAACCCCCAACGCTTTAATCAAGGAGTCCAGCCCTTATTTGTTAGAGCATGCGTACAATCCCGTACAGTGGCAGCGTTGGAATGCGACTTTATATCAAAAAGAAAACACGACCAAAAAATTAGTGGTGGTGAGTATCGGCTATTCCAGTTGTCATTGGTGTCATGTGATGGAAGAAGAAACCTTTGAAGACAAAGAAGTCGCCGACCTTATGAATACCCAATTTATCAATATCAAAGTGGATCGAGAGGAAAATCCAGATGTAGATAATATTTATATGACCGCAGTACAATTGATGACTGGAAGCGGGGGTTGGCCGCTCAATGTGATTTGCTTACCCGACGGACGACCAATCTACGGGGGGACTTACCATACCAAAGAACAATGGATCAAGGTATTACAACAAACCTATAAAATCTATCAAAACAATCCCCAACGTTTAATCGATTTTGCCAACCAAATCCAACAAGGAATTCGACAAGTCAACACCATTCAACTCGCTGATACAGAAGAAAATTTTGATATAGAAATCCTAAAGCAAGAAATGCAACTATGGAAGCAGCAATGGGACTACGAATATGGCGGAGAGCGTCGAAAGCAAAAATTTATCAGTCCCACAAAGTTCAATTATCTACTTCACTACAACACACTTTTTCCCGACCAAGAAGTTGAAAATCATTTGAAGCATAGTCTAAAAACCATTGCCAACAGTGGAATCTTTGATCATCTGGAAGGAGGGTTTTTTCGCTACAGTGTCGATCCTTACTGGAACATCCCCCATTTTGAAAAAATGCTTTATGACAATGCACAAGTCCTACAAACATATGCCAGAGCCTATAAACAATTTAAAAATCCCTTGTTTAAATCTAGAGTCTATCAAACATTTAATTTCCTTACCCAAACAATGGAAGACCAAAAGGGGGGATTTTATGCTGCTATTGATGCGGATAATTCGGATGGAGAAGGCCGCTATTATCTGTGGACCAAAGAAGAATTGGAAACAGCCCTTGGCCCACATTTAAATTTGTTTACTAACTATTATGGTATTGACTTTGAACAGCCGTTTGAAGGTCATTTTTACCATTTAAAACAAGCAACGACAGACACCCCATTTCTTAAAGCAAATGAACTGACAGCTAAAACCTTGAGTCTTTTAAAAAGTCGTTGGCAACAGCAACTGAAAGACGTTCGGAAAACCAAGGAGTTTCCTAAAATTGATAAAAAAATAATCACTTCCTGGAATGCTCTTGCCGTAGTAGGATTGATTGAAGCTTATGAGGCCTTTAAAGATTCACAATTTCTCGATAAGGCCATTTCCATATTTGATTTTATCCTTTCAAAAGCCTATGATGACAAGCGTTTATTTCATACCTATCAAAAGGGGCAACCAAAAATCAAAGGCTTTTTAGAAGATTATGCCTATACCATAAAAGCGGCTTTAACACTGTATAAAAGCACCTTAAACCGCAGCTATTTAGATCGAGCGCTTGCCTTAAGTGAATATACACTTAAAAATTTTACAGATGCTGATTCCCCCTACTTCACTTTTAAAGAAAACCAACCCTTACTATCAAAAATCATTAGCGTTGATGATGGCGTATTACCCTCGCCTAATGCCGTGATGGCCGATAATCTTTGGACACTTTCGCAATTCCTCGGTCGAAAGGATTTCAATCAAAAAACAATAAAGATGTTGAATACCATACAACCTTTTTTGATAGAAGGACGCAGCGATTATACCTATTGGGCACAATTGCTCGCCAAAGAGACCACGCCTCATTTTGAAGTGATTATTGTCGGACCAAAAGCAAAGACATTGGCCGCTACTTTAAATAGCAACTATTTGCCCAATATTCTTTTTCAAGCAAGTACTACCGAAAGTGAATTGCCCCTTTTAAAGGATCGTTTTTATCCGTCAGAAACCTTTATTTACGTTTGTAAAAATTATGTTTGTTTGCGCCCAGTAAAAACCGTTGTGGCGGCTTTGAAACAAATCAAAAATTGGAAATAACGATAATTATTTTTTATATAATAAAATGATTGTAAGTATTTTAACTAATAAAATCTCAACTAAATTTCCATTTACTTTAAACCGTTTGTTTTTTTAATAAATAGATCATTTATATTCATGTCCATACTAAAAGAACAAACACTACTTTTTTTTAATCTTTTAAAATGAGTAGATTTAACAACACTTAAAAAAGATTAGGTTTTGAAGATTGACTAAAAAGAAG
>CBFIJI010000180.1:0-2465 GCA_965662885.1 Flavobacteriaceae bacterium
TACCAGCTGACTTTTTCAATCAAGGAGACGGTTTTGTGAAATTTGGTTTAAGAGGGCGTTTTAAGAATAAAATTAGAGACAATGATTTCTTTGAATTTGATTTGGAAGATAACTTCCCTTCAATGGCAGCTGCAGGAACAAGAAATTACTCAGATTCTAACTACTTAGCAGGGAGTGAATATCAAGCAGGCTTTTTCGCCGATGAATCTTGGCTAGGAGGTTTAAGTCTGAATAATGGAGAATTAGTATATGATGAATTTTTAAGAGCAAATTTTGATGTTGAAGAAAATGTATTTGCTGGTTATGCTATGGCTAATCAAAAAATTTCTGATAAGTTGACGGTCTTAGCTGGTTTAAGAATTGAAAATACCGATATAACAGCTAAAGGTAACCAAATTGAAGACGAAGAAGATTTAGTAGGTACAGTAACTGAAGAAAGTACTTATACCAACTTTTTACCAAGTGTACACTTAAAGTACGACTTAAACCCTAACACTGTGTTACGTTTTGCTTGGACCAATACATTAGCAAGACCTAATTATGAAGATTTAATTCCTTCTGTAGATTTGGTGAGTAGTGATGAAGAAATTTATTTAGGAAATCCAGAATTAGATCCAACCACATCCATGGCTTTTGATTTAATTGGTAAGCATTACTTTAAGAATGTAGGTATCCTCTCAGGTGGTTTATTTTATAAAGACATAAAAGATTTTATTTATGTTTTGCAATCTGAAGATTTAGCAACAGGTTTCGATAAGTTTCAACCACAAAATGGGGAAGGAGCCACAATTTTTGGAGCTGAATTTGCTTTTCAACGCCAACTGGATTTCTTGCCCGGATTTGCTAAAAATTTCAGTCTATATTTAAACTATACCTATTTAAAATCATCTACTGACGGGGTATTTACAGAGGACGGTGAGGAACGAAATGATTTAGACTTACCGGGTACAGCACCCAACATGTTTAACAGCTCTTTAGGCTACAATGATAAGAAGTTTAATATCAGACTTTCAGCAAACTATTCAGATGCGTATATTGATGAAATTGGTGGAAGTGCTTTTGAAGATCGCTTTTATGATGAACAATTTTTGGTAGACTTCAACATAAGCTTTGCGGTTAACCCAAACTTGAGAATCTATGGAGAATTAAATAATATTACCGATCAGCCTCTTCGATTCTATCAGGGGGTTAGAAGTAGAACTATGCAGGCAGAATATTACGGAAGACGTTTAACATTTGGATTGAAATATGACTTATTTAAGAGAAAATAATTTTTATTGTATTGTAGTTTTTTTACTTCTCGTATTCGTTAGTTGTAAGAAAAATAATCTTCCTGTCATTGATTATACAATAAAAACAGAGAAAACTCCTAATGACACTGATGATCCTGCAATATGGATCAATAAGAATAATCCTCAAGAAAGTATTGTTTTTGGCACCGACAAGGATGAGGTGAATGGGGGAATTTATGCCTTTGATTTAGAAGGAAAAATAATTAAGGCTAAATCATTAACAGGTTTAAGTTACCCTAATAATGTAGATATATCCCATGATTTTAAGATAAACGATTCAACAACGATTGATCTATTAGCCTTCACAGAAAGAGAAAAGAATCAGATAAGACTCTTTTCAGTACCCACCATGAAAATGTTAGATAATGGAGGGTTTAAAGTTTTTGAAGAGGACTCATTAATCAACAATCGAAGACCAATGGGTATTGCTTTCTATAAAAATGAAAAAGAAGCTACTACTTACATAATAGTTAGCAGAAAAGAAGGACCCTTAAATAATTATTTATATCAATACGTATTAGAAGCTGACAGTCTTGGAATGAAAACCAAACTCGTAAGAAAATTTGGCCAATTCAGTGGGAAGAAAGAAATAGAAGCAATAGCTGTAGATAACGAACTTGGCTATGTATACTATTCAGATGAGGATCATTGTATTAGAAAATACTACGCAGATCCAAAAATGGGTAATGATGAGCTTGCTTGTTTCGGGGCAGATTATTTTAAGCGTGATATTGAAGGTATTGCCATAGTTAAGTATCCAAATAATAAAGGATATATTATAGTGTCAAACCAGCAAGCCCATAGCTTTTCAATTTTTGATAGAAATACTAATGACTTTATCAAAGAAGTAAATCTAGGAACTGTAGAGACCGATGGATGTGATGTTACAAGTGTGCCACTAGGAACAAAATTTCCTAATGGATTGTTTGTGTCAATGACAGATTCTAAAGAGTTTTTCTACCATGATTTAGGAAGTATTGAACTCGATTAAAATTCGTTACTATTAAAATTAAGTAAAACCCATTCTGTAAATAAGAAAGGGTTTTACTTAATCATAACCCTTACGGATTCAACAACTAAAACGGAAGAAGAATCGGTTCAACTTGTAATGGAAAACCATATGACAGACTTACCCCTGATACCCATGATGCTTCTCCATTGTGGATGATCAAA
>CBFIJI010000181.1:0-2408 GCA_965662885.1 Flavobacteriaceae bacterium
TAATCGTTTGTTGTAGGTTTTCCATCGCTTTAATAGCCACCTGAGCGGCTACCTCGGGGTGAGACAGTTGGATACTTAAATTCACCACATTTTCTATTTCATTATAGTTGATGGAAAGTAAGTTTTTAAGGGTTTCCGTAAGGGCATATTCTGTATTATCGATAACATAAAAGTTTTTATGTTTTGATAGAGGTTTTATTTTAGGGGTAGTTTTAAAAAGTTTGAGTAAGGGTTTAAGGGTGAATTTTAAAACCGTTCCAAGTAAACCTCCTTTTTGATGGTTTAAAAGATAGTCCTTAAACAACAGTTCCGTTCCATTTGCCATATGAATGGACGTATTGAGGAGTTTTAATTGATAGGCGGTGCTTTCCGCCACGGAAGGATAAAGGGAGGCAGGGATATGGGTACTGGTTTCATTGGTCAAATTAACCCCAGCCAAGGCAGCGAGCCCACTAAGATTGCTATTGAGGTTTTGACCTTCTACTTGAGAAATAAATTTAGTCTCTGCTTTATACTGTTTGGGGCTAAGAAGGGCAATTAGTAATCCAAAGAAAGCAAACAGAGCAGTGACTTTTATAATCAAACCTCTTTTAATCCAGAGATTTTTGATCAAGGCGATTAAGTCGATTTCGTCTAGCTGTTCTTCTTTCATTGGGAATACTATTTAATAAAACTCCGTACTAAGAGTCCCAATGTGGTTATGGCGGTGGTGATGCCTAAAACTTCTTGCGTACTCTTTTTTGCCCGCTTTACTTTTGGTGAAACATAAATGGTGGCTCCAGGGCTTACCTTAGGGAAGGTTCGGATCCCCAGGAAATTTTTGGTGGCTGTAATCTTTCCATTTTGTGCGATGACAAAAACCTTACTTTTTTTGGCCTGTTGACCAAACCCCCCTGCCGCTTGAACATAATGTTTGAGTTTTAAGTGTTTTTGGTAGCCAACAGCAGTTTCCTGCAGTACTTCTCCATTGATGTTTACGGTATTAAAGTAGCTTTCTACAACCAGTTGATCTCCGTTTTTTAATGGCAAATCAAGGTTTTCTTTGATGGTGTTTGGAAACGCTTTTTTAAATTCAATAGGAATTCGGACTTGATTTCTATAGGTGTTGAGGTCTAGCGTATCGACTGTAATTTTTTGTGGTCCAGGAGAGACATTTCTTAATAGATAGACACCGCCTCTGGTAGCTTTAGAGGTTAAGCCTCCAGCCTCTTCCAATAGGTCGGCAACCGAATATTGGGTATCTTTAATCAGGTATTTACCTGGCTTATGGATTTCTCCGCTTATGTTAGCATAACGGATATTCTTTGAAGCAGGATCACGGTTGATTAAAAGCACCGTTCGGGGCTTTAAGCGGATGTTTTGTTCTTCAGTAAGTTGTAGTTCACGATCGACATTTAATTCTTGTTTTAACACATAATCAAATTCTCCTGTTGTATTGGTTTCCATTTCAAAAATAAAAATACTTTGAGCGGCGGAGGCAGTCAATCCACCAGAAAGTAGCAGGGCATCCCGAAGAGACATTCCATCATAATAGGTATAAGACCCTGGATTTTGAACCTCCCCTTGAATGGTTATCGCTTGTTGATCAGTTACTGCATTTTTTTGAAGAACAACCAAACGGTCGTTGGGTTCCAAGGCAACTTTCTTTTTTCCAGCAAGAATAGCTGTTAAGTCCAAGGGAATGATTTCGGTATCGATACCATCAGTTTGTCGATATAGTAGGGCAGATGTTTTTAAAGCAACAGCTGTTAATCCACCACCTTTTTGAAGGAGTTCTTTTACTGTAGGAACTTCTGATACTTCATAGGTTCCCCCAATATTTACAGCCCCTTCCAACAGGACTCTGTTTTTATAATCTACTCCAATGGTTTTGGCGGTGAGGATATCGCCGTTTTGAAAGGTCCATGAGTTGTAATTGCTTTTTGGGATGCTGATAATGGTTCTGCCTAAAGCTTCAATACGCTCTAAGGTAAGGGCATCGGAGTAGGCTGTGGAGGTAAAACCCCCAGCATAGGATATTAAGTCAGTCACTGTTTCCCCTTTAAGCAGTTCAAAAATCTTTTTCTCTTTGACCGCTCCTTTAATTTCTACATGGGTCTTAAAAAAAGGGACACGAATAATATCTTGATCGCGGAGTAAGGTTTTTGGAGGAATTCCTTTGGTTAAATAGTCATAGAGGTCGATGGTTTTAAAGTGTTTTCCATTACGGATCAATTCAACTTCTCGATACGTCCCCAAGTTGCTAATCCCTCCACAGGCATAAAGGGCGTTAAGTGGTGTGGTAAATCCATTTAGGGTATAAGTTCCAGGAACCTCGACTTGTCCAATAATATTGATGATGATCGAGCGGGCTTGGAGTAGGCTTAGGTTAAGAAATACTTTTTCACTTTCCAGTGTGCTTTGCAGAC
>CBFIJI010000182.1:0-2383 GCA_965662885.1 Flavobacteriaceae bacterium
AGCTTCTTCCTGACGCACCCTATTTGTATATCATAACGACCAACAAAGAAAATATGGAAAACATTAGTGGCTGGATTTATATCACACAATAAAAAAATGAATTTGACATTTAAATATGCAATCTTAGTGGTTTTTATTTTGTTAGTGACCCACTTATGGTCACAACAAGAATCCCATTTCTCCTTGTATAGATATCACTTTAATATGCTCAACCCTGCGTTTTCTGGCTCTCAAGGAGCTGCATATGTCAATATGGGCTATCGAAGCCAATGGACAGGTGTTAAAGATGCTCCAGTAACCCAAGTTGTTTCCTTTGAAACCCCCACCAAAGAAAGGCGTGTTGGGCTGGGATTTAGTGTTATTAACGACAAAACCTTTGTGGAAAAGCAATTGCAGGTTTTTGCCAATTTTTCCTATCGACTTCAACTCAACGAAAATTTGGATATGTATTTAGGAATTCAGGGGGGAATTAATTCTTTTGCCGTAAATAGTTCACAATTAAATATATATGGAAATCCTATAAGCGACCCCAAACTACTTAACTACTCAAAATTAAACCCAAACATTGGGGTCGGACTCTATCTCAAACACAAAAGGTTTTATGTATCCGTCTCTTCACCAAAAATTCTAAACTCTGAACGCTTTAAAAAAACAGAAGGCATTACCACCACTGCAACAGACAAGGTGCACGTCTATACCCAAGCAGGACTCCATTTTCCTATCAGTAAAAGTTTTGAATTTATCCCATCTTTTTTGCTAAGTTTTGTTAAAGGAGCTCCTGCTCGCATTACCTTAAATGGAGCCGTTTCATACAATAAAAAAATTGATTTTGGATTTGAATACAATTTCCAAAATGGGTTTGGATCAACGATAATGTTTAATACCAATAAACTTATCTCTTTTGGGTATGCTTATATCACCTCAATACACTCGCAACTTAACACCTATTCAAGAGGTAGCCATGAAGCGCTAATAAAAATAAGATTATCCAAAGAAAACGTTCCCTTATTGGAGGAAAATATACAAACAACAAATTCTGTAGGTTCTGAAATAACGGAAAATAGAAAAAAATAATTAGTTAACCATCTTAATGAAATACAACAACGTCTTAATTAGAATACTCAAAAAAGGAATACTCATCGTATGTCTTGCTCTTTTTAGTAGACAACTAACGGCGCAAGTCAAGATTGGAGACAATGCCAAGAACGTTCATCCTTCCGCCATTTTGGAATTGGAAAGTGATCGACTAGGATTTATTTGGCCTCGTTTAAGCACTAACCAACGAGACACTGCCTTTACACAGAACATTCCCACAGGCTTAACCATTTTTAATACCGATGACAACTGTATCCAATTTTGGAGTGGAACAGCCTGGCAATGTACAGGCAATAGTGGAACCATTGAAAATTTTACTTCATCAGATAATCTTCCAGAAACTTCTCAAATGGGAGAGTTTTCACAAATTACCGCTGCAGACGGCAGTACTGCACTCTATTACTATGACGGTTCAGAATGGATAAAGATATTTGAATCCCTTCGCGATACAGGGATCACCACACCCACAACTTCCAAAGCAGTCATTACTGGTGGTGGAATTCCCAGCTCAACAGCTTCACCAACCGCCATTAAAAATCACCCCCCAGGAACCCTCTATGTAGATATCTATACTGGGAATGTATTTGTTGCCACAGACAACGGTTTTAACGGAGGAAAACAAGACGATAAAATTGCCGATTCATGGGTATGGGTTCAAAGTAGTGGTGGTGGAAGCATAGGTCCTAGAGGGCCAAAAGGAGCACAAGGACCAAGTGGGCCCGCAGGTGCCAGAGGTACGAATGGTAAAGACGGACAAGGAGCACAACTCGGTAAGGCATTCCCTGTTTCAACTGTAGCTTCGTCAACGGTTTTTTTCAATACCGAAACCGGGGAGTTGTATTACAATTATGGGGGAGCAACATGGACGGCCTTCAAAGAAAAAGGATTACAGCTAATCAATGCAACCCTCAACGGAAATAATCTAACCCTTTCATTAACCGACGGCAATCAAAAAACGGTTGACCTCTCTACCTTAAACGACACCGGTACGGACAGTCAAACCATTACTGCTGAACTGAATAAAACCTATTTAAACTTTTCCATCGATAATGGAAACAACCAAAGTGTAGATTTATCCCCCCTGATAGGTGATGCTGGAACCGACTCTCAAACCCTACAACTCGATCAAAACAACAATGAACTCGCATTGACCAGAGGAGGACGGGTTGACTTGAGCAAATACATCAATACGGACGAGCAGACCATTGAAACGTTTAAAACAAGTGGCACAACACTTATCCTTAAACTAGAAGGAGATGTTGAAAGAAAATTATCACTTCCCAGTACA
>CBFIJI010000183.1:0-2328 GCA_965662885.1 Flavobacteriaceae bacterium
CAATTGGAACAATGGATGCCTTTATCTTATGGAGAGTTGGCCTTTGAAGTAGTACGTTTATTTATTGACCGAAGTAGTGTTTCCGATAAAGAACTTAAATTCATTATCGAAGAGGCCTACGGTACCTTTGAAAAAGAAGCCGTTATTCCCCTTCAAAAATTAAACGGTTACGGGAATACCTATATCATGGAACTCTTTTACGGGGCCACGCTTTCTTTTAAAGATATAGGACTTTCTTTTCTGGTAAATCTCGTTGATTTTTTTCTTCAAAGGAAAAAGAAAAGACTATCCATAATTGTGGCTACCACAGGTGACACTGGTCCTGCCACTGCAAGTTATATTGCGGGCAAGTCCAGCATGGACGCATGGGTTTTATACCCCAAAGGATTAATCACAGAAGAGCAAGAACGACAAATGACCACCTTACAGCAGCCTAATGTTCATCCCGTAGGAGTTTACAACTGTCCAGACGGAGGAGACGATTTGGATGCAGTCATCAATACGTTTTATGCAAATCGAGCCTTTAAAGAGGAAGTAAAACTATCAAGTGTAAATTCTATTAATTGGGGACGTATAATGATTCAGACCGTCCACTATTTTTATGGCTACCTTCAAATTGCATCCACCATAGGGGAAGAAGTCAGTATGGCTGTTCCATCGGGTGGTTTTGGAAATTTATATGCAGGAGGCTTGGCTCGAAAAATGGGGCTACCCATTAAAAACCTCATTGTTGCCAACAATAAAAATGAATGTCTGAATCGTATTTTTAGTCAAGGTGTTTTTTCCAAGCAAGCCATCCATGAAACCGTTTCTTCAGCCATTGACATTCTGATTCCAATTAACTTTTGGAGGTATCTCTTTTTCTGTGTCGATAAAGATTCAAAGAAACTAAAGCAATGGACAGAAGAATTTGAAGAAAAAGGAATTGTTCAATTTGACGAGGCAACGTTTAAGGCCTACAAAAAAGGCTTTCTTTCCGCCAGTGTTTCAGATGAACAAACCATAAAACGAATTAAAGAGGTATATGAAGCAGAGGGATATGTATTGGATCCCCATACAGCAGTTTCCTTAGAAGTGGCTCATTCTTTAAGAAAAGAAATTGGGGATCATAAAGTCATCTGTTTAGCAACCGCACATCCTGCAAAATTTCCCGAAATAATTCGTCAATCACTTGGTAAAGAAAGTTTACCCAAAGCAGCAACTCATCCGAGTATTGAAAGAGCAAAACGGCAATGTCAAAAAGGCTATACGGTTGATCATATGCATCTCGAAGAAGCATTAGCAGACGCAATAAAAAAGCATTGGAGACAAAATCCATAATTCAGAGAGCATGGATACAGCACCCTACACTCGATTAACTGAAATAGACATTGTGACTATTCTCCAACAGTTCGAAATTGGGCCTGTGACTTCTTTTCAATTATTAACGGGTGGATATGAAAACACAAATTATTTAATTGAAACCACACATAAAAAATATGTCCTAGGGCTTTTCGAGCAAAAATCGGAACAAGAAGTGGAAAAACTCGCCCGCCTATTGCTCCATTTGGAAGCTCAAAAGTTGACTACTTCAAAAATAATCTCCAGTAGCACGAATGAATTATTCATCATTTGGAAAAACAAACCCATAATGATGAGAACATTTATTGAAGGGAAAGTAATTGAAGATCTTTCACCCAATTTATTGACCCTCATTGGAAAAGAAGTCGCTAAGCTACATCAAATAAAAGCACCCGAATACCTTCCCAAACGTCTTAATTATGGCAAAGAACAATTTGTGAATATCAAAAAATATGCTGGGAATACTGATTTTGATACTTGGCTTAAAAAGGTGCTGGACTATATAGCACCTTACTTTGCATTGGATTTACCCAAGTCCTTAATTCATAGCGATATCTTTTGGGATAATGTCGTTATTGATAATCAGGAAACTAGTGCATTCATAATGGATTTTGAAGAATCCACTTACTACTACCGTGTATTTGATCTTGGCATGTCAATCATTGGTCTCTGTGCAGAGGGCGACCGCATTAACCTGGTAAAAGCTAAGCACTTTTTAAAAGCATATCAATCAGAAATACAACTAACAAAGGAAGAAATTATTGCCTTAAAAGCATTTACCATCTATGCTGGTGCATCCATGACCTATTGGAGGTATATCAACTTTAACCATACAAAACCAGACCCCACCATGTATCACCACTATTTGGGATTGAAAGTTCTTGTAGATCATGTATTTAAACTGGATGATGCTTGTTTTGCACAACTAATGGAGGGCAAATAATGACAACCATCACAGGGAAAAACTTATATGCTATGCAATGCTTC
>CBFIJI010000184.1:0-2288 GCA_965662885.1 Flavobacteriaceae bacterium
GGCATATTCCCATTCTGCTTCCGTAGGAAGGCGATAGAAATTACCTGTCATCGCCGATAACCATTCGCAAAATTTTACAGCAGCCAACTGTGTCATACAAATAGCTGGATAACCTTCCACCCCCATTCCAAAACTCATTTCTACATAGGGTGTTGTGGCTCCAGATACCCCATCGACAGCTTGAAACACTTCCTTACCCTCTGGATTTTCTGTTTGAAAATGATCAATATCACGGGTAACAAATAAATTGTAAAGATCCCAAGTAATCTCCACTGAGCTCATATAAAACGCATCAATCGCTACTGAATGTTGTGGTCCTTCATCTCCAAAATGACCTACTTCTGACTTGGAACTGCCCATGCTAAAATCACCTGATTCGATGAACACCATCTCTAAAGTTTGTGAAGTACCGGGAAGTGTTTGTTTATAATTCAACTGTGCATATCCAGATATAAAACACATCCACCCAAGGAAAGATAAAATACAAGACCATTGATTCATATCCTTAAAATTAAAAAAAATAATTGCATTGCTATTTTCAGTAGGTGGTAAAAACTGATAAATGTTATGTTTTTATTAACATTTTTTTTATTTATTTGAATGATTCAAAAGGCAATCTTCCCCAATATGTATTGATTTTGAAACTAAAAAATAAAACCAAATCTTATGTTAAAACTTAATCAATTAAAGATTATGAGAAAGTCTATGGGCTTACTTTTAATCTTCCTACTGTTTACATTAAATGCTTTTTCACAAAGGACTATAAGTGGAATCGTCAACGATGGAACAACCCCCCTTGCAGGTGTAACCGTAATCGAACCAATAACCAATGAAGGAGTGGTTACCGATTTTGATGGTAATTATACCATAACCGTTAATGATGATGCAAGTGAATTGGTCTTTTCTTACCTAGGATTTATCTCACAAAGAGTGCCAATCAGTACTTCTGCTAACATCGACATTGAATTAAAACAAGATGTTTTAGGACTCGAAGAAGTCGTTATTACAGGATATGGGACTCAGAAAAAAGCGACCTTAACGGGATCCATTGCCACCATTGGTGGTGCGGACTTGGAAAAATCAATCTCACCAAATTTAGGAACGGCCTTGGCAGGAAAAGTGGCTGGTCTTTTTGTTGACATTGGGAATGGAGCTCCTGGAAACGAAGTTACAGCCATTCGTATTCGCGGTACCAATACCTTTAACAATTCCAATGCATTACTGGTAATCGATGGAATTCCCAATCGAGCTGGAGGACTTAACAGAATCAATCCGGCTGATATTGAAAGTGTGTCTGTATTAAAAGATGCCTCTGCAGCTATTTATGGAGCACGAGCAGCCAATGGAGTTATATTAATTACCACCAAACGGGGTAAAAAAGGAGCACCAAAAGTGCAAATCACCTCCAATTACGGCTGGCAAAACTTCACCACCGTCCCCGACATGCTCACTGGAGCAGAATATATGGACTTGGTCAATTTATTAAATGTTTATAAACTCCCCACCAACGAATGGGAAGCGGCCAATGCAGTCCGTGGGAGTAGCTTTACACGACCCAATGGAGAGATCTTAAACCCCACCTATCCGAAAGAACGGATTGAAAATACTCGAGCAGGGAATGATCTTTGGAACTACCCCGACACCAATTGGATGGAGGAAGTACAGCGTAAAAATGCTCCAACAACACGACAAAACCTTCAGATAAGCGGTGGTTCCGACCATATCAGTTATCTCGCTTCTTTGGGTTATTTACAACAAGAGGTCAACTTTAAAAATGCCCCTAAAGGCTATACTCAATACGACTTAAGGCTCAACTTGGATGCTAATATCAATGACTATCTCAGTGTTGATTTGGGAATTTATACCCGTCAAGAAGAAAACCTAACCTCCACCAACCAACCAAGTAATGTCTTTAACGATTTGGTGCGCCAATATCCTTGGTTTCCCGCCTATTGGCCCACAGGAGAGTACGGTCCAGATATCGAAAATGGGAACAACCCAGCCATCCGTGTAACCGACGAACCAGGCTACCTTAATCGCAGCACCAATTTTGTACAAAGTAATTTAGGAGTCAACTTAAAAATCCCAGGTATTGAAGGTCTATTGCTTCGTGGGAATATTTCCTATGATAAAATGAACCTCGATTATAAAAATTGGGCACGACCATGGCAACTTTACACTTGGGATGGGGTCAATAAAGACTCGAGTGGTTTAACTGCAGCCGACCGAGGACCGGGAGACCCCTCATTGGATCAACGGCACACAACCTTAACCGATTTTACAGCCAC
>CBFIJI010000185.1:0-2284 GCA_965662885.1 Flavobacteriaceae bacterium
GTATTCGTATAGCCTGATAAAGAGACACTGTTTGTGCCAGAAATTGAAAGAACGTTATCGGTAAGGCTTAGGGTTTGATTGTCTTTATCAGCGCCAATAAGTTGTAAGGTATTGGTTCCCGTTAGTGAAAAAGTGATGCTGCCACTAGCTTGTAAACTCAAACTATTGCCCCCGTTTATAGTCAGCGCTGTTTGTGTGGCGGTACTACTTGCTGGGTCTTTAAACGATAAAGTTTGAACCCCTGTTGTAGCTAATGCATTTAGATCCACACTCCCCCCACCGTCTGAAAGGGTCAAGATGGTGCCATTGATTGAAAGGAATTGGGAACTGTAAACAGCCAATGGCCCTAAATTTACACTCCCACCGTTTTCCAAAGTCAAGGTAGTTCCTGAAAAACTCAATTGTTGATTGTCCTTTTCAAGGGTTCCATTCGCAGTGGCTGCAATGGTAATACTCTCCCCATTTTCAGCTAAGATAATATTCTCGCCTGCTATTAAGCGAATCGTATTTCCATTGTCCAAAGTAATCTCTACCGTTTTACTGGTCCCTGCCGAGACTGTAATGTTTTGTTTGTATTGCGACAGGTCAATGGTTTGCTCTCCAATTGTCAAGAGTTCTCCATCTAGGGTCACTGCCGTTTCCCTCCCCTCTTTAGCCATTTCCATTAATACACATGACCACGTTTGCAACGCAGAATTGTAAACCTCCAAACAATCCAAATCCGTATTGAAAATCAACAATCCATTTGGAATTTCATTTTGAAATGCTGCATCCCTTTGACTGTTTGTCAATCGAGGGAATAGAACTCCTTGGGTACCACTTTCCATTTCCAACAAGGCATAAGGATGTACTTCTCTGGGATTTTCCCCTATTTTAATTTGTGCTGAAACGATACTGAATCCAAACATGAAGATGGTCAAGAGATAAAGTGATTTGAGTGAATTCATCTTTTATTATTTTTTAAATTCTATCAGTAGGGATTAGTTAGGACTGACGGTCTTTTCGATTGTTTCGCTTTCTATTTCGGGTTCATTCGGTTTTCCATTAAACCGATAGCGAAGGAAAAATTCATGATTACCAGCGTGTAATTTTGAAATCAGAGGTGCTGTGGAAAACTGATACGAATAGCCGATAGATAACATGCCTTTGGTATTAAACACAAAAGTTCCGCCTAAGCTGCTGTCTTGATGATAGGCCACTGTGAGTTCTGACCCTTTATAGTCTAATCCAGCGTTAAAAACCATACTCGTAGGGGCCTGAGACACCCAACGAGTCAGCACTGATGCAACCCAGTTCCAATGTTCATTAAATGCTGGAAAGTGAGTCCCTGCAGAAAAGTAAAAATGGAGATCATCAACTGGATTTGGAAGAATCGCCTCTCTTTCTTTTTCCGTTTTATAGCTGAACAACAAAGGGGAGGACAAGGAAAAATAAAACTGCTCCAACTTAAGATAGGCTCCAACACCAATATTGGGATAAAAACGACTAAAATGTTGCAGATTGGCATCACCCTGATGGGTTACATTAATCCCTTCAAAGTTTAAATCTGTATGGATTCCTCCCCCTTGGATTCCCAAAAACAACGTATTGGTTTCACTGAGTGGTAAGCGGTAGGAAAAAGTTCCAAAAAAATGGGTTTTCCGCTCAACAAAGGTTTGATCCGAAAGGATAATGGCACCGTAAGCCAAACGGCTTTCTCCTCCGGGAACTGCAAAGGCAAAGGTGTGCATCGTTGGGGCTCCTTCAATACCAGCCCATTGTTTTCTGTGGGTAGCACTTAACAATGTTCTGTTGTCAATACCCGTGGCTGCTGGATTATTCAGTTGTAACTGCTGCCGATAAAAAACACTATTTGAATCTTGTTGCCCGAGAAGTATCATGGAAACAAAACAACACAGAATAAAAAAATTATTTTTCATATTTAAAAAATATCTGCTTCTATTTCAACCGACTAATCTAAAATATAAAGCCAGTCTTTTAGATCAACTTTTCCGTCGTTTTCTAAATCAATCACATAAAAATAGGGGCCATTTGGCAAAGGTTCTGACTTGCCACGGTAATTACCCGACCAATCATTTTGATAGCCTTGATTGGCTTCAAAAACTGTTTCCCCCCAACGGTTGTAAACACTAATTTTAGCGTTGGGATAGTCTTCAATACCCTCAATAACCCAAGTGTCGTTCTTACCATCGCCATTTGGGGTCAAGGCTTGACCAACATCCTCGGATAGCAATTCAGGACGCTTTAGAATTAATAAGGTAAAGGCAGTGAACCGTGAAAGGTC
>CBFIJI010000186.1:0-2243 GCA_965662885.1 Flavobacteriaceae bacterium
CAAACGCTAATGTCCACCGAAGAAATACAGGGTATGCTTTGGATGCTTTACTTGAAATGAAACCATTTGCTTCTGAGGGGTCAGCTTTTAATTTATCTAAACTTCTTGCAGGAAGTGAAGGAACTTTGGCATTTACAACAGCTATCACGCTAGATTTAGAAGAATTGCCTCCACAACATTCGGTAATGATTGCCGCACATTTTAAAAGTATCAATCAGGCTATGCAAGCCGTAGTTCCCGTCATGAAGCATTCTTTGTTTACGTGTGAATTAATTGATAAAACCATTTTAGATTGTACTAAAAAAAATGCAAGTCAAAGAAAAAACCGATTTTTTATACAAGGTGACCCAAAAGCCATTTTGCTTTTAGAACTGAGAGCCAATACGATTGAAACCCTTGAAACGGACTTAAAACAACTAAAACAAACTTTATTGGATTCTGGATTAAGTTATGCTTTACCAGAATTACGGGCTACTGAAATTAATTCAGCCAATCAACTTCGATTGGCGGGTCTTGGCTTGTTGGGAAACATTGTTGGTGATGATAAAGCGGTTGCCTGTATTGAGGATACCGCTGTACCCCTTGAACATTTATCGGAATATATTGAAGCTTTTCAAGCTTTGATGAAAGAGTTTAACCAAGAAGTTGTTTACTACGCTCATGCTGGAGCTGGAGAACTTCATTTACGTCCTATTTTAAATTTAAAAACAAAAAAAGGGGTTAAAGATTTTCGGGCTATCACACTGGCGGTTGCACATTTGGTGAAAAAATTCAAAGGTTCTCTGAGTGGTGAACATGGTGATGGGATTGTTCGTTCAGAATTTATTCCTTTAATGGTGGGTCAAAAAAACTATGCCCTTTTTAAAACTATTAAAACCTCTTTTGACCCAGAAAATCGATTTAATCCGGGTAAAATTGTCGATCCCTTTCCAATGGATCAAAACTTGCGCTATTCCACCACAACTGTAACTCCACCTTTAAAAACGTTTCTAGATTTTTCATCAGATAAGGGACTTCTTCGTGCAGCTGAAAAATGTAATGGGTCTGGCGAATGTAGAAATGAAATTCCTGTAGGGACCATGTGTCCGAGTTATCGTGCTACTAGAGATGAAAAAGACAGTACACGGGGACGTGCTAATGTTTTAAGAGAAGTATTGACCCATAATAAAAATGAAAATCCTTTTGATGATCAAGATTTAAAAAAAGTCTTTGATTTGTGTTTAAGTTGTAAAGCCTGTGCTTCCGAATGCCCTAGCAGTGTGGATATTGCTTCTTATAAAGCTGAATTTCTATTTCAATATCAAAAAACACACGGTAGTAGCCTACGAGATAAAATATTTGCCTATAATGGTCGGATAAGTCAATGGGGGCAGCCCTTTAGAACACTTCAAAATTGGGTTTTACAAAACCCGTTTACTGGAATACTCATAAAAAAACAATTAGGTATTGCTTCCGAAAGAACACTTCCACCCCTTAAAAAAGCGTTGTATCCTCAACTAAAACTTAACCCCATCCCAAAGGAAAAAAGAATTAAAAAAATATACCTTTATTTGGATGAGTTTACGAATTATCTAGATACTGAAGTCGGTCAAGACACTTTTGATTTACTCACCCATTTAGGCTATGAGGTACAGTTATTGCCTCCATCAGAAAGTGGAAGAACCTATATTTCTAAAGGCTTTTTAAAGCAAGCCAAAACGTGTGCGGAAAGAAATGTAACACAATACAGCCCCTTGATCAAATTGGACACTCCTTTAGTGGGTATTGAACCTTCAGCTATTTATACTTTTAAAGATGAATACCCCAAACTATGTTCTGATCGAGAAAAAGCCCAAACCTTAGCTGAGAATTGTTTTTTAATAGAAACGTTTTTAGCCAAGGAGGTTGCTTTAGGGAATATTCAGGCTGAGGCCTTCCATTCCGAATCTAAGCAGATTAAAATTCACACCCATTGTTATCAAAAAGCCTTAGGGAAGAGTAGTGATACCTTTACCATCTTAAACCTCCCAAAAAACTATACTGTTCGTCTTTTAAATACAGGCTGCTGTGGAATGGCCGGTTCATTTGGTTATGAAAAAGAACATTATCAATTGAGCCTAAAAGTAGGAGAAGAACGACTTTTTCCAGCAATTCGAAAAACAGAAATCAACCACGTTATTGCAGCCAATGGAACCAGTTGTCGACATCAAATTGCCGAAGGTACACAACGCAACGCAATGCATCCGGTATCCATTCTTAAACAG
>CBFIJI010000187.1:0-2213 GCA_965662885.1 Flavobacteriaceae bacterium
TTCTGTGAATGGAATTGGGTAGACAAAAATGGTGGGAGATACAAATTATGGATTAAAATTTTAATTAAGTATAGGCTTTATTGGTACTTACCTTTAATGTTAAATTTTTCTCAAGAGGTCCCAAATCGAGTTTAAACTTTTTGACATTAAAGTTGTTTTTCAATAGAATTAAAAAATGATTTAGGGTAATTTGAGTTTTATACGTTTTATTAAGGACTTGGAATATTTAAAGGCATGAAACTGTTTTAGAAATTCAACTTTTTTATATAAACCCATTACCTAAAAAAAATCTTATCATGAAAAAAAATCAGTACAAACCAATTGGACATCAAATTTTTATCCTTGTAGCTTCTGTTCTTCTTTTAATCGGTTGTCAAAAAAGCACAATGGAAACCCCTAAAAAAACAGTTGAACAAACCAAAGAGCAAGAGAATACCTCCGAAACGACTCCAACGACTCTTTCACTAACCGATCAGGACGATATCGACTTCTTTACCCGTTTAGGACAGTTGGCGAGTGTTTCAGAGCTTGTTTGGAAAGGCTATAAATTGGAAGAAATGCCCATGTACTTCATATACCCCAATTTTGCAGGCGATCCGATACGTGCTTATGTGATTAATCCCCCAGGAGACGCGCCTGAAGCCAGTTTGGAAGGGATTAAAAAAATTACTGGAAGTCCCTTTAAGGAGATGTATCGTTATGACGGCGAGATGGAAGCCGTTAAAGCCAGAATTTATAACGGTATCTTTAATTTTTATACTCCTTTAGCAGATAAAAATCCTTATTATGTACAACTATATAAAATAACAGAACCTGGAGTTGAGATAGACCCAGTGCCGATTGCCATTCATGAACTTTTTCATGTCCATCAAATAAATCAGTTTCAAGATCAGGTCTCCATGGATGTTTTCAATAATTTGAGCGAAGAGGAAAAAGACAGCCTTCAGATTGCTCCACTTTTGATAGAAAATTATGTGGTGTCAAAGCGGGTTCTTCAAAATCAGTTGCTTCAAAGAGAAATTTCCCAGCGACTGCCTTTGGAAACAGACCCCAAGATTCTTCGTTCTTATCTTGAGATTTATGTGGCTTCTCGCAACGATGAACTAAAAGCGCAAGTAGAATCAGAATCGTCAGAATCTATTCAAACGATGTCAAATCGTCAAGAAAACGTAGAAGGATCTGCCTACTATGTTGAGTTTTTTACGATGCAAAAAACTTCTGAAACATGGGATCGGAAGGTTTTTTCACGACCTGATATTTCAAAGAATTTTACTTCAGAAGAAAAAGAAAAGGCGAAAAATTATTTTTCTTTTGGGATTTGGTATGAAACTGGTGCAGCCGCAATCTATATGTTGGATGTACTTGGCGTGGAGGATTACCAAAATAAAATACTTAAAGAATTCATGTCCCCTTATGATGTGGCAAAGGAGTTTTTACAAATGAGTCCTGAAGCAGAAGCAGCAGCCTTGGAGCACGCCAAAACCCTTTTTGATGTGGAAATGATTGAGACAGAGACCGATCGGATTTTTTCACTTTTTTAGGCGAACTATTGATAAAAAAAAGCAAAGTTAGAAGAGTGCAGATTTACACGGTTTTATGATTTAAAAATTAATTTAAAATCTGAGCACTAAATCAAGCTAAACTGGTTTTATTTTTTTGAGTCAAACCACAGCTCATGTTTAGGGATCTAGTTCAGATTAGCTCTTATTTTTCAATAGTTTATATTATAATCTTAGGGTTATTTGAATTTCATCCGTTTTTTAAATAACTAACAAATACATTTTTGCCAAGTAATCATAAAAATCTTACCATGAAAAAAAATTTGTACAAACCAATTCGTTCTCAAGTTTTCCCCCTTGCATTTAGTATTATCCTGTTGGTCAGTTGCCAAAAGAGTGTATTGGAAATCCCTGAAGAACAAGAGAAAACCACCAAAACGCCCGTTGCGACTTCGCCACTAACCAATCAGGTTGACATTGAATTCTTTAGCCGTTTAGGACAGCTGGCGAGTGTTTCAGACCTTGTTTGGAAAGGCTATAAAATGGAAAAAATGCCCATGTACTTCATATATACCAATTTTGCAGGCGATCCGATACGTGCCTATGTGATTAATCCAAGAGGGGGTTCGCCTGAAGCCAATTTGGAAGGGATTAAAAAAATTACTGGAACTCCCTTTGAGGCAATGTATCGCTATGACGGCGAGATGGAAGATG
>CBFIJI010000188.1:0-2195 GCA_965662885.1 Flavobacteriaceae bacterium
TTGTTCCCGAGCTATTTTCCGAACGGCGTCTTTTTGAAGGTGACCAATAGGAAATAAAGTTTTCGATAATTGGTCTTAGTCTCTTTTTTTGAAATATGTGAACTACAGATTCCTGCCAAAAAATATCTTACTCGTGACATATAAGTTTAACTTATTAATACTCTTTTAACTATTTCAAAAAGATTTAAACTTCTATGCTTAGGAATCGTTTTGAATCCAGCTACTCTCGTCTTCACTAATGACGTATCCAAAAGTAGATACACTTAGTTTTTTTATGATTAAGTGGTGGTGTAGTTTTGGAACTGTTGAACCATCTAAAATTAATATTTACCAGTAGCTAACAAGCAAAAAGTATTTAACCGATGTTTTACCTACTAGACTGGACAGTTTTTGAAGCCTTCTGAATGTAAGACAACGGTCAATGCCTTACATATTTATCAAACACATTGATTACAGGCAATACATCTCCATTTTTTTTAAAAAAAGTTCTTGAAGAAAAACCTCTATTGGGAGCGGCCGGTTCCCACCAAAAAATACCTTTTCCACGATTGTTAGGAACACTTAGGATAATTTTATTCACTTCTTCCAAATACGCTTTTTGCCCTTCGGGTGATTCCGGAAAAGGAGCATTACCATTTATATATTCCTGAGGTTTATAATTGTATGCGGCCTCAACAACAATAATGTCTTTTTCATAAGCCTTGGCAGTGAAGTTCAAACATGCTCTTAAATCCAACAAACTTCCATGCCACCATGGATAATAGGATTGGCCAATGACATCGAACTGAATCCCGTAGGAGTCAATTTTGTCAAAGAAATATTTGGTAAAACCTTTATCCCCTCCCTTGTCAATGTGAATCATGATTTTAGGGCAGGGATTGTTCCCACAGCTTGCATGAACACCGTTAATTCCGGCTTGAAGCAAAGCCGAAAAATTATCCCAATTGTCGGGTATTTTTCCATGGGGCCATAACATACCGTTGCTGATTTCATTTCCTACTTGAACCATATCCGGAAAAACATTCGCATTCCTGAATGCCATCATGGTATTGTGGGTGTATTCATAAAGTAATTGCAACAATTCTTCGAAGGGTTTATCTTTCCATACTTTGGGGATAAATTGCTTTTGGGGATCTGCCCATGTGTCAGAATAATGATAATTCAGTAAAAATTTAAACCCGTTTTTTTTTGCCTCTTTTGCCAATGCTATGGTATATTCAAGGTCGTTGGGAAGTTCTGTAGGGGTGTGAAATAACCGTAAGCGTATCCAATTATAGCCGTGTTCTTTGAAGATTTCTATGCAAGGTTTTGTTTGCCCATTTTCTTTAAAGGCAAATCCATTGTCCTCTGCCTCTTTCATAAAGGATAGATCTGCACCTATGCTATAGTTTTGGGAGTGGGTCATTTGGATGCAAAACCAAATAAAACAAGTTATGTACATCCTGTTTTTTATGCCTGAATAAGTCGAAGTTTTCATCAATTTGATTTTATTTACTTTATCTAAAAGAGGGGTAAACAAAATCACCCCTCCTTATCTAAATGAGTTCAATTACTGGAGGGTTATGCTTTTTTCATTGCCATCAATGGTCAAAGTATAAATACCCGTTGTTCCGTTAAAAAGAAAGTTCTTATCGGCAGCATCTTGTTCGGTTAAGTTTTCATCTATGGTATAACCTTCACCTTTGTAGAATGCATAATTGTTGTTGGTATCCCATGTCCCAAAGGTTTGGAAAAAACGAAATATTCCTCCATTGGTCAGCTTAATTTCAGCAGACCAAACATTTTCGGTGGTTTGTTTAAACTCTATGGTATCATCATTGAAATCCCATCCACCAGGTACGGCATCTCCAACCGCCCAAAGAGAGGGTAAGGTTTCGTAGGCTTCCAAGGTGATTTTTTTGGAATTGGCATTTATGGTTAAGGTATAGCTCCCTGGTGTTCCTGTAAATTTGAAATTGGCATCACCACTTCCATCATTTTCAAAATTGGCATCTATATCATAACCCTCCGTTGAATAATAAGCATAATTGTTATTGGTATCCCATGTACCGAAGGTTTGGAAAAACCTAAATACACCTTCGCTCAATTCTAAATTTGCTTTCCATATCCCGCTAAAGGTCTGTTTGAATTCAATTGTTTTGTCATTAAAACCCCATCCACCAGGAACGGCATCGCCAACTGCCCATACAGAGGGA
>CBFIJI010000189.1:0-2138 GCA_965662885.1 Flavobacteriaceae bacterium
TATTTTTTTAGAGGGTATTAAAAGGGACTTTCACCATGATTAATGACGACTCTATAGCCATCCAAATCTTCAAAGGTTTGCGCACCTCCTTCCCAATAGGGATTGAATGCTGTCACTTTTTTAAATCCTGAATTAGATATTCTATCAATGGCCGCTTTGTATTCAGTATCATTTGGAATATAAAAAATCAGTAGATTGTCTAATGAAGGGGCACGTCCGGCCTTTTCTTTGATATGGGTGGTGAATTCCAAGTGATAGTGATGATTGGGATGCCCCACCATTCTCCCACTAAAATCCCCATGGTGATCAAAACCTCCAATGACTTTAAAACCTAAGCCGTCCACATACATTTTTGTTATTGCTTCCAAATTATCCGTGGGTCTCCCTACACGCATTACAATTTCTCTAGTAATCATTTTATAAAATTGCATTAATTATTCTCATGTCTATCATCCTAAATTGAAATTTACCTAAAACCTTTTTAAAGGTGGTTTTTTTTCAAGCAACGTGAACTCTTTTAGTAGCATAGATGCAATGGGGTGGGGTGTTTAACAACGGCGGCTAACCCCTATAGGGATATTTTTTTCTATAATTCATATCGACTAACTGTTTGATCAATTTAATGGGTTCAGAAGATATTTTAATACACGTCTAATACTGTTTTGTTAATTTATCTCACTTAGTGTGAAACATAAACGCAAGCTTTAGTAACCTAAAGATAGCAAATAAGTAGGATTGATACCCATCAAAAAACCCTCCATTAAGGAGGGTTTTGTATTGAAAAAAAAGGGGACTATGCTTCTTCGATTAGTTGGGCGAGATAATTACCTACCTCACTCGTTTTATGGGCTTTACTGGTCCCTTCAACCAAGTCTTCCGTTACGACCCCATCGGCAAGGGATTGATCGACTACTTTGCGGATCAATGCACCTTCTTCTTCCAATCCAAAAGTCATTTCAAACATCATGGCAGCAGAAAGAACGGTAGCCAAAGGATTAGCGATATCTAAGCCTGTGGCTTGTGGGAAAGAACCGTGAATAGGTTCAAACAAGGCAGTTTCTGTTCCAACGGAGGCGGAGGGCATCAAGCCCATAGATCCAGAGATTACAGAAGCTTCATCCGTAAGGATATCCCCAAATAAATTTTCGGTAATTAGAACGTCATAGCTGTTGGGCCATTGCACCAATCGCATGGCTACGGCATCCACAAATTCGTAAGATACTTCCACTTCAGGATAATCTTTTTCCATCGCTTGAACCGTTTCGCGCCATAGGCGAGAACTTTCCAAAACATTGGCTTTATCGACACAGCATAATTTTTTTGTTCGGGTCATGGCCAACTCAAAGCCTTTTTTGGCCAAACGTTGTATTTCTTCTCGAGTATAGGTACAGGTGTCAAAAGCAGTATTTCCCTCGTCTTTTCGACCACGTTCCCCAAAGTAAATCCCTCCTGTGAGCTCTCTTAAAAAAACCAAATCGGTACCTTCAATACGTTCTCTTTTTAAAGGCGATTTATCAATCAATGAGGGAAAGGTAAAAGTTGGGCGGACGTTGGCAAACAAGCCCAATTTTTGGCGCATTTTTAGCAGCCCTTGTTCTGGACGTACTTTAGCAGAGGGGTCGTTATCGAATCGAGGATGACCGATGGCACCAAATAATATGGCATCGGCAGCTAGACAAACCTCATGGGTGCTATCTGGATAGGGTTCCCCTACGGCATCAATAGCAGCAGCTCCTGTCAAGGCTGGAGTCCATTGGATGTTATGATTAAATTTTTTAGCAATAGCATCGCAAACTTTTACGGCTTGGTCTACTACTTCGGGACCAATACCGTCACCGGCTAGAAGGGCTATATTTAATTTCATGATTTATGTTTCTATTATATTAAGCATTTTTTCAGTCGCCATAATAGCGGCAACTGTTTGGTCAGAGTCCAAGCCATGGGTCGTAAATTCTTTTTTACCGTCTTTCCAAGTGATAAAGGTTTCACAAAGGGCATCGGAATGACTTCCTGGAGGAATATGCACTGCATAATCGATCAATAAAGGAAGTACTTTTTTATTTTTTTTATACACCTTGTTCACTGCATTGAGAAAGGCATCGAACTGTCCATCTCCAGAAGCAATTTCTTCGTGTATT
>CBFIJI010000190.1:0-2118 GCA_965662885.1 Flavobacteriaceae bacterium
GAATTTAAATCAAAAAAACATCCTTTGATTATGTTGACAAAACGCATTATACCTTGTTTAGATATTAAAGATGGACGTACCGTTAAGGGGGTCAATTTCGTCAACCTGCGAGACGCTGGAGACCCCGTAGCTTTAGCCACGCAATACGCCAAGCAAAATGCAGATGAACTGGTTTTCTTGGATATTTCAGCAACCGAACAAAAACGAAAAACCCTCGCTGATTTGGTTCTAAAAGTAGCACAAGCCATTGATATTCCCTTTACTGTTGGTGGTGGTATTAGTAGCGTGGATGATGTTGCCGTATTGCTTCAAAATGGAGCAGACAAAGTTTCTATTAATTCAGCAGCGGTGAAACGTCCAGAAATTATCAACGAATTGGCGGCTCAATTTGGTAGTCAGTGCATTGTTGTGGCCATGGATGCTAAAGTAGTGGACGGTCAATGGAAAATTCATTTGGTAGGAGGGAAGGTCCCTACAGAAATCGATCTATTTGATTGGGCCAAAGAAGTCGCAGATCGAGGAGCAGGAGAAATTTTATTTACGTCTATGGATCATGACGGCACTAAAAACGGTTTTGCGAATAAAGCACTTGCTCGAATCTCTTCTTTGGTTAACATTCCTGTCATTGCTTCTGGTGGTGCTGGGACTGCACAACATTTTATTGATACTTTTACAACGGGAA
Organism: Flavobacteriaceae bacterium; assembly: GCA_965662885.1. GTDB lineage: Bacteria > Bacteroidota > Bacteroidia > Flavobacteriales > Flavobacteriaceae > CBFIJI01. Next base: position 683 of record CBFIJI010000190.1, read on the forward strand.
AAGCCGATGCAGCTCTGGCTGCTAGTATTTTTCACTTTGGTGAAATTCCCCTACCTGAATTAAAACAAATTTTAAAACACCATGGCATTGCCATACGATAAACGCTTATGAAGATTGCTTTTAACAAATCCCCAGACGGACTCGTTCCAGCCATTGTTCAAGATGTTACGACCAAAACCGTATTGATGTTGGGTTATATGAATGCCGAGGCTGTCCAAAAAACACAAGAAACGGCGAAAGTGACTTTTTACAGTCGCAGTAAACAACGTCTATGGACCAAGGGGGAGGAAAGTGGTAACTATTTAAACTTCCACAGCATGGAAGTGGACTGTGATCAGGACAGTCTTTTGATTCAAGCCACGCCACAAGGCCCCACTTGTCATAAAGGTTCCGACAGCTGCTGGAATGCAACCAACCAAATGGAGTATGGCTTTTTGACCACTTTGGAAAAGACCATTAGGGAGCGGAAAGAAGCAGGAGCAGCCGATCAAAGTTATGTGGCTTCCCTTTTTGAAAAAGGGATCAATAAAATTGCTCAAAAGGTAGGGGAGGAAGCCATAGAAACCGTTATCGAAGCAAAGGATGATAATACAGCATTATTTTTAAATGAGAGTGCTGATTTACTATTTCATTATTTAATATTGTTACATGCCAAAGGCCAATCACTTGATGAGGTCGTAAATATCTTAAAAGAGCGAAAAAAATAAAGCTTATTTTTTTATGTGTTTTCGCTAAGCTGTTAAGCCTCCGTTGTTTATCTTTACAAAGAGTCATTTAAAAACTTTATCACAGACTTTTGTTGTTATGAAATCCATCAATCCTAACGTTTTTACTTTTTTTAATGCTTTAAAACAAAACAACGAACGCTCTTGGTTTGAAACCCACAAAGCGGAATTTAAAGCCCTTGAAGCAGAAGTAAAGGCATTTGCTTCTGAACTTGAAAATGGGCTAAGTGCTTCAGATAGTATCGAAAAAACCAAATTGTTTCGCATCTATCGTGATGTCCGATTTTCTAAGGACAAAACCCCTTATAAAACCTATTTTGGAATGGCATTACACCGTGAAAAACCAGCACTTCGTGGTGGATATTATTTGCATTTAGAAACAGGAAATAGTTTTATCGGTGTTGGATTTTGGGGACCCAGTAAAGAGGATTTATTTCGGATACGCCAGGAATTAGCTGTCGATGCTTCTGAATTACGAGAGTTGATGGAGGAACCCCATTTAAAATCTGTTTGGGGACCTCTTCAAGGGGATGAAGTCAAAACAGCTCCTAAAGGATTTTCCAAAGAACACGCTGACATCGATTTAATAAAAAAGAAACAATATGTCTTTATTAAAAAGTTTTCAGATCAAGAGGTCGTTTCTGATACCTTTTTAACTACTATACTTGATGCTTTTGTCAACATTCGTCCCTTCTTTGATTATATGAGTAT
>CBFIJI010000191.1:0-2083 GCA_965662885.1 Flavobacteriaceae bacterium
TAGTTTTGTAGGGTAATGGTCGCAAAGGTTTGTGTAGCCGCTTCGATTTTAACGTTTTCTTTGGCCTCTATGGCTTGATGTAAACCATCGGAATAGCGACGTCCTTCCATAATTCGACCTGTTTGCTCATCGACAATTTTTACTTTATTCTCGATCACCACATATTCCACATCTTTTTCAAAAAGCGTATAGGCTTTGAGCAATTGATTCATGGTGTGGATGCGCTCACTTTTAACATCAAAATCTTTGAATAAAACTTCTTTTTCTGCAGCCTCTTTTTTAGGGTCCAATTCTTGAGCCTCAATTTTAGCAATCTCCCCGCCGATATCTGGAAGGACAAAAAAGTGTTTGTCTTCGTTGTCTTTAGATAGAATTTCGATCCCTTTTTCTGTTAGGTCAATTTGATTGGTTTTTTCATCAATCACAAAGTATAAGGGTTCATCCACGATATGCATCTCACGATTGTTGTCTTGCATATAGTGATTTTCTGTTTTTTGCAGCAGTTGTTTTATTCCTTCTTCACTTAAAAATTTGATTAGTGCTTTATTTTTTGGAAGTCCTCGAAAAACCCTTAAAAGCAGCAGTCCACCTTCGGTGGTTTCACCTGCTTTTATTTTGGTTTTGGCCTCGACCAATACACCATTCAATAAGCTTCTTTGATTAGTTACTAAGGTGTTTACTTTGGGTTTTAATTGATCGAATTCGTGACGATCTCCTTCGGGGATAGGTCCTGAAATGATCAAGGGTGTTCGAGCATCATCAACGAGAACGGAGTCTACCTCATCCACAATGGCATAGTTGTGTTTTCGTTGAACGAGGTCTTCAGGGGCATGAGCCATATTGTCCCGTAGATAGTCAAAACCAAATTCATTATTGGTTCCGTATGTTATATCTGCTTGATAGGCTTTTCTTCGAGCATCACTATTGGGTTGATGGTAGTCGATACAATCAATGGTAAAACCATGGAATTGGAATAGGGGTGCCATCCATGCACTATCTCTTTTCGCTAAATAATCATTAACCGTTACTAAGTGAACACCTTTACCCGTTAGTGCATTTAAATAGACAGGTAGTGTTGCAACAAGTGTTTTACCTTCTCCAGTCTGCATTTCAGCAATTTTTCCGCTGTGCATCACAATTCCTCCAATCAACTGAACGTCGTAATGAATCATGTCCCAGGTAATGGGTTTTCCCGCAGCATCCCAAGAGTTAGACCAAATGGCCATATCGTCTTTCAGACTTACGTAGGTATTTTGGTTGGACAATTCCCGATCATATGCAGTAGCAGTAACGCTAATTTCTGAGTTATTAACGAAGCGTCGAGCAGTTTCTTTAACAACGGCAAAAGCTTCTGGAAGAAGGTCATTTAATACCGTCTCTGTAGCTTCTTGTGCGGCTTCTTCTTTGGCGTCAATTTCTTGATAAAGACGTTCTTTATCATCGATATTTTTATTTTCAATGGCTTCCAGTTGAAGTGCTGCAATTTCTTCATCAAAGGATTTTCGCCCCGCAGCAATTTTTTCTTTAAATAGGTTGGTTTTAGCTCTTAATTCATCTGAAGTTAAGCTTTCATATTCTTTTTGGTATTCATTTATTCGTGCAACAAGAGGAATGATCTTTTCAAGATCTTTTTTGGTTTTATCTCCAACGAAAACCTTTAATACGGTATTTAAAAAACTCATGCGTTTTGGGCGTTAATTTTATAGTTCAAATGTAAATAAAAAAAGCCTCCTAAGAGACTTTTTAAAAATAAGGTAAAGTGAATTAATATTCATCTTCGTTCCATAAATAGTCTTCTTCCGTTGGGAAGTCTGGCCATATTTCTTCAATAGATTCATAAACATCTTCTTCATCTTCCATGGATTGTAAATTTTCTACAACTTCCAAGGGAGCTCCCGTACGGATAGAAAAATCAATGAGTTCGTCTTTTGAGGCGGGCCAGGGTGCGTCACTTAAATAGGAGGCAAGTTCTAAAGTCCAATACATAATAACTTACAATTTTTTGCAAAAATAAATTTTTATAAAAACTATACAAGGAAAAAATGAATTTAGTTTCCATTCCATTTGACTTCAGAAATACCGA
>CBFIJI010000192.1:0-2072 GCA_965662885.1 Flavobacteriaceae bacterium
AGTTTATGATACCGAAAACAACCATTTATTGACCCTTACACCAAGTAATCAAAATGATCCAGATATACCTATTAGTACAGTACTAATTAAAGATTCTCGATATAAAACGGTTACAGGCATAGGTGTTGGTTCTACATATGCTGAGGTAATTCACAGTTCATTAAATTTAATAAAGCATGAGCCAATTATGGACTATATCCTTTTAAATATACCAAAAATAAGGGCTTTGTTATTTATCAAAAAAACTGATTTAGAAGATGGTTGGTGGGATATAAACTCGAATTCTATTGATAAAAGTAAAATTCCAGCCAATGCAAAAATTGAGAAAATAGTAATCCATTGGTAAGTCGTCAACTTAGGTTGACATTGTGAAAAATAACAGCTAATTAAAGACTAAAACGAAAGTTTGTAAATCTAAAAGAGGGCTGTTTAGTCAAAAAATTAATGTAGGAGAATCCGCTACTATTCTTATCTTAGACTGGTCTACAAGATTTACAAAAAAAGATGAAAATAAAATTTAACGAATCAGAAAACGCAATCGAAATTAAAGATGGACTAAAAAGCCAATATCTGATTTTAAAAATTTTAATGATATTGAATTTAGCTAACGCAATAATCCGAATATTTGGAAAAGCAACAACTAAATATGGTTTTATGGAGTATATCTGGATTGGATTGGGAATTATTTCTTTAGTTGCTCTTTTAATGTTCCTTTTCAAAATGTCAACAGCAGATAAAATTTTAATCGAAGAAATAACGGAACTTGAAGAAAAAACAGTTTTTGGAAAAAAAAGATTTTCGCTGAAACTCAAAAATGGAAAGAAAAGGAATTTAGGAAGTTTTAAAGACCAATTTGAATTAGCAAAAGCCAACGAGTTATTTACTAAAATTGGAATAGCGAACTGATAAAAAAGAAAAATACTAACTTTAAATGGCTGATCGCTGCAGCGGAAAAGTCTCTGACTTATTCCACACCGCAATCATAGCCGAGACCGTTGGATTGAATTTAAGCTGTTGGCTGACCAAAAAAAAACCAACTAGGATTCCTTAACCCCATAACGGTTAGGAAAATAATTACAAGAACACCCCTACTTAAAATTCCATTTATGACCGCAATCATTAAGCTTAATAAAATCAAGTCCATCGTAAAAAATATTGATGTAACCGCTGCTATAAAAGTAGGCTTCATTGAATATAGTAATGGAAACGCCATTGTCCCGCCAGTAGGAGAATTACTTTTCGATACCCCTCCTGGAGATGTACATATAAAATATGGGTATATTAAAAATCAAAATTACTATGTTGTAAAAATAGCCTCTGGTTTCTATGAAAACACCCAATTGGGTATTCCCTCAGGACAGGGATTAATGCTATTATTCAAGCAAGCCACAGGACAATTAGAAGCTGTTTTATTAGATGAAGGCTACCTAACCAATATCCGAACAGTAGCCGCTGGAACCTTAGTGGTTCAACATTTTTCACCAAAAGAAACTCCAACCATTGGTGTTGTAGGAACAGGGACGATTGCAAAATTACAGATTCAACAACTTCAACAAAACCAATTTGGAAACACCTATTGGATATGGGGCAGGGACAAAAACAAAGCAGCACAATTAAAAAAAGCATTGGGTAACGAATTTGACATTCATATAGCCGATAACTGTAAAGAGATTGGTCAGAACTGCAACATTATCTTAACAACGACCCCTTCAGAAACTCCCCTACTGCATGCAGATGACATCAAAGAAGGAACACTCATTGTCGCCATTGGCTCAGACACACATCTGAAGCAAGAATTGGATAGTGTAATTTTACAAAAAGCAGATCTGGTCATTGCCGATAGTATTCCACAGAGCCAAAGTCGCGGTGAAGTGTATCAAGCCGTAAAATCAGGGGTTATTGAAGCAAAACAAGTGGTTGAGTTAGGGAAAGCCTTACAGGATGCTCAACTTCAAGAAATCAGCGCTAAACAGATCACTGTTGTTGATTTAACTGGGGTGGCTGTTCAAGATATCATGATCGCTTCGACAGTATTTTTAGCAAATAAAAAAAGTAACTAATGGTAAAGTACA
>CBFIJI010000193.1:0-2046 GCA_965662885.1 Flavobacteriaceae bacterium
AAATAGAGGAAAAAGTGTTTTTATCTTTTAAAGAGAAAAGCTTGGTTGCCTACATAAAGGGCATTGATCCAAACTACAGGAACGTGGTCCCCCTTGACAGTTTATTGTTTTTAGGAGATTGGATTGATTTTAACAAACCACAAGTTGTTGCCGGCTTTGGAATCGCCAACCAATTAGGTCTGGGTATTTACGATTATTCTACCTTTTTAAACCTAAGTGTACCCAAAAAAAATAGTGGTGCAGTTCTCTCTCAAGAACGTTTTTCATCGCTACCCTCCTATGTGGTGGGTCTCTTTCAAGTTGCTGAAGAGGTTGATCACAAGTTTGTTTTTGCTCCTATGAGTTTTGCTCAAAACTTATTGGAATTGGAGGAGCATGACTATACGGGCATTGTCCTCAAAGTAAAGGAGGGAACAACCAAAGAATCATTGCTCCAAGCAATACAACCCCATTTAGAAGTACCCATTCAAATTCTTTCGCGAAGAGAGCGGAATGCTGCCTTACACAGAATGCTTAATGTGGAAAACTTAGCCACTTACTTTATTTTTACCCTTGTTATGATCATTGCGCTTTTTAACGTTGTTGGCTCCTTAATCATGATGATTTTAGACAAACAGGCTCAAATGAAAATACTCGTGGCGATGGGGTGTACCCCTAAAACAATTCAACATATTTTTTTCCTTATTGGTTTGTTGATTTGTGGGGTGGGAGGTTTCGTTGGTTTGACTTTAGGAAGTCTTGTAGTAATCATTCAATCCTATACCCCTTTTATCTATGTCCCCGGAACAAGCTTGCCTTATCCCGTTGACTTTAACTTCCAAAACTTACTGCTTGTTTTTGTTACATTAATGCTGCTCAGTATGATAAGTGCTGCTTGGGCCACTCGAGGCGTACACAAAAAAGCAACGCTTTATACCGTAAATTCATGATGTCGCATCGTTGCTAAAACCTCATCAAAGACGGCAAAGACATCCGCGGAATCATCGGAAGTAACCATCCGTGTTCGTAAAGGCTTAAAATTAGGAATCCCTTTAAAGTAATTCGTATAATGACGTCGGGTTTCCAAAACTCCCAACGTTTCTCCCTTCCAAGCAATGGCCATTTCCAAATGACGACGAGCTGCATCAACCCGTTCTTCCATGCCTGGAGGTGGCAAATGTTCTCCTGTATTTAAATAGTGTTTTACCGCATTAAAAAACCATGGGTTTCCAATACTCGAACGTCCAATCATCGCCCCATCCAAACCATAATCATCCCGCATCATTTTTGCCCGTTCAGGTGTGTTAACATCGCCATTTCCAAAAACAGGAATGTGCATTCTTGGATTGTTTTTTACAGCTGCTATTGGCTTCCAATCAGCATCACCCTTATACATTTGAGCACGGGTTCTTCCGTGAATGGAAATTGCAGCAACGCCAACATCTTGAAGGCGTTCGGCCACTTCAACAATTTTGATAGAATCATGATCCCAACCCAAACGTGTTTTTACGGTCACTGGAAGAGACGTGTGCTTTACCATCGCTTCCGAAAGCTTAACCATCAACGGAATATCCTTCAAAATTCCAGCACCAGCCCCTTTACAAACGACTTTTTTTACTGGACAACCAAAGTTAATATCGATGATATCGGGTTTGGAGGCTTCAACAATCTCAACGGAACGCAACATGGAATCCAAGTTCGCTCCAAAAATTTGTATCCCTACTGGACGCTCTTTTTCATAAATGTCTAGTTTTTGAACACTTTTTGCAGCGTCCCGAATTAATCCTTCACTGGAAATAAATTCAGTATAAACCACATCCGCTCCATTTTCTTTACACAAAGCGCGAAAAGGAGGATCACTTACATCTTCCATCGGCGCAAGAAGTAAGGGAAAATTACCCACCGAAATGTTACCAATATAGACCATTTTCGCAGCAAAGATACATCTTTGTTCGACGACTCCACTTTTTTAATAGGTCCTCTTTAACCTCTAATTGGCTGATAGCGCTTATTCAACTTCTAAAAATGCAATCAAAACATAAGAAAATTTTTAAAACAAAGGCGAGG
>CBFIJI010000194.1:0-1944 GCA_965662885.1 Flavobacteriaceae bacterium
ACGTCAACAGGGCTGGGACAACGCATGGGACGTAGGCGCAATGTCTATCTACAACACCATTACCTCTTTGTCTGAGTCGCCTTGACACGAGGGTTTACTCTATGCCGGAACCGATGATGGCTTTATTCAAGTTTCTAAAGACGGAGGAGACAATTGGACCAAAATTCCTGTAACCCGATTGGGTATCCCGGAACGTTCTTTTGTCAATGATATAAAAGCTGATTTATTTGATGTCAACACCGTTTATGTTTCCTTAGACAATCATAAAGAGGGGGACTTTAACCCTTATTTATTTAAAAGTACGGATCAAGGAGCGACTTGGCAATCCATTAGTGCCAACATCCCTAAACGTACTTTAATCTGGCGGTTGGTTCAAGACCATGTCAAAAAAGACTTGTTGTTTGTTGCAACAGAGTTTGGGGTCTATACCTCTTTAAATGGGGGTAATTCTTGGCAAAAACTCCCCGGAACTCCCAATATGGGCTTTCGTGATTTGGTCATTCAAAAAGACGAAAACGACTTGGTCGCTGCTTCTTTTGGACGAGGTTTTTATGTCTTAGATGATTATAGTGCGCTTCGTGAAATGACTTCGGAGCATTTAAAAAGTAAAGGAAAACTCTTTGCCCCTCGAACGGCCAAATGGTATGTGCCCAGAAGTAATGTGGGGAATACGGGAGCGGATTATTACTTTGCAAATAATCCCACCTTTGGGGCTGTTTTTACTTATCATTTAGCTGATGCCTATACCACAGCAAAAGCGGAACGGGTTAAAAAGGAAAAAGCCATGAATAAAAAAGGAAGCTCCATTCCTTTCCCTGGTTGGGAAGCCTTGGATGCGGAAGCTATGGATGAAGCTGCCACAGTGGTCTTGACTATTTCGGACGCCAACGGGAACGTTATTCGTAAAATCAATAAAAAAGCGTCTAAAGGAAGCCATCGTATCGCTTGGGACTTACGTCATTTTAATCCCTTTCCGATAGCCGAAAACGGACGTGTTCGTGGTGGTGGTCGCTATTCCAGAGGAGGAGCAATGGCCATTCCCGGAAACTATACTGCTCGTTTAGATTTGGTTCATAATGGGGAAGTGACTCCCTTGGACGGACCGATCAATTTTGACGTTCAACCGATTCGTAAGGGGGTTTTACAGGGGGTAAGTTATGCTGCTTATGATGCCTACCGTACGGAGGTAGCTTCCGTATTGAGTGAAAGCCGTGCCTTAGCTGATGTCTTGGATCGTAGTGGTGACAAAATCAAAGCATTAAAAGTGGCTTTAGGACGAACTGCTCTTGCACCCGGAACCATGGAACAAGAGCTACGTACGGTTGCTGAATCGCTTTCTGCCTTGGAAATTAAAATCTCTGGAAGCCCTTCTCGTGATGAGGTAGGGGAGCGGAACCCACCCGGAATCCAATCCCACCTAAGTGTGGCGATGCGCGGAATGTCCACCACCTATGGGCCAACGGCTTTACATCAAAAAAGCCTTAGCCTCGCTAAAAAAATGATGGCTGAGGTTAAATCGACGATAACCGAAATGGCCAACAGTACAATTCCAAAAATGGAAAAAGCCTTAAAAGAGGCTGGAGCTCCCTATATTATGGGACAAGGGATTGATTAAAACAAGTCGTATATAAAAAATTTAACCCGTTCCATTGGAACGGGTTTTTTTATGGGACATTGTACTCAATTTTTCTAGGTGCGAAATTCGCCTTGGCGGATATTGCAACGGGGGTTTAGCTTTTGATGAAATTGATTACAACGTCCCGCTAAACGGAGTGCCATTCGGGATTTTGAATACCAAGTTTACTCTGATACTAAAAAGACTATAGCACCTTACCAAATTATATTTTTGCGTTTTGTTGTAGAGTATTTTTTATTCGAGTTCTCCATTTTCTTTTAAGAATCCGAATATTTTTTTATCAACCTCTGATATTAATTCCACATCTT
>CBFIJI010000195.1:0-1931 GCA_965662885.1 Flavobacteriaceae bacterium
CTGAGGTACGTCGTCTTCTTCCTCAACAGTACCGCTATGTGAAATTTGCTTGGGGAAAACCAAAGCCTGATAGTGAAATTGTTGACCTCTATGTATTACAGTCTAACCGCCAGGGTAAAGCACCTTTAAGTGGCGGAGTAGTTGTTGATGCCTCTCAAACCTATGACCAATTAGGAAATGCAGCCGTTTCGATGCAAATGAATGCCACAGGAGCGAGAACTTGGGAAAACTTAACTGAAAAAGCCTTTCGTGAAGCGGGTAACATCGCTATTGTTTTAGATGATATCGTTTATTCTGCTCCAACAGTTTCGAACGGAGCAATCTCTGGAGGTCGTTCCGAAATTACAGGTAACTTCACCCTTAACGAAGCGATTGATTTAGCCAATGTACTCCGCGCAGGGAAATTACCTGCATCTGCAGATATTATTCAATCAGAAATTGTAGGACCTTCTTTAGGGCAAGAAGCTATTGAGGCGGGAATTTATTCGTTTGGTATTGCCTTGTTGTTTGTTTTATTCTGGATGGTTTTCTATTACGGAAGCTCTGGAATTTTTGCAGACATTGCATTGGTTCTTAACATCATGCTTATTTTTGGAATTCTTGCCGGTTTAGGAGCGGTATTGACCCTTCCCGGTATTGCTGGTATAGTTCTAACCATTGGTATTTCAGTGGATGCTAATGTATTGATATTTGAACGTGTTCGTGAAGAATTAAAAAAAGGAAAAGGCCTTCGAAAATCTATTGCTGATGGATTTAACAATGCACTATCCTCTATTTTGGATGCGAACATTACGACTGGGCTCACCGCTTTAATACTCTTTATTTTTGGTACAGGTCCTATTAAAGGTTTTGCAACTACCTTATTAATTGGTATTGCGACTTCACTTTTCACGGCGATTTTTATTACTCGTCTTTTTGTAGATGGTAGAAGTGAAAAAGGAAAAGGAGTTTCCTTTTCTACACCGCCCACGGCGTCCTTATTTTCTAACATAAATATTCCTTTTTTAACCAAAAGGAAAATTGCCTATGCAATTTCTTCTGTGATGATTGTGGCCAGTTTACTCTCCTTAACCTTCCAAGGATTGAACCAAGGGGTTGACTTTGTTGGAGGACGATCTTATACCGTTCGTTTTGATCAAGTTGTGAATCCAACAGAAATTAAATCTACCCTTGACCCCGTATTTGGAAGCGTTGAAGTAAAGACTTTTGGTGAAGCCAATCAGTTAAAAATTACTACGAAATATAAAGTAGATGTAGAAGGTCTAGAAGTGGATAACGAAATTCAGGACAAACTTTATACTGGATTACAATCGTATCTTCCTGATGGTATTTCTTATGACGCTTTCGTTAATGGTTCTTCGGAAAAGCAAACAGGGATTATGTCCTCGATCAAAGTTGGCCCTACGATTGCTGATGATATTAAAAAGAATTCCTATCTCGCCGTTATCGGTTCCTTGATTGTAGTATTCTTATACATTCTTTTACGATTTAGAAAATGGCAGTTTTCATTAGGTGCCGTTGCTGCTGTTTTTCATGATGTATTGATCGTACTTGGTATTTTCTCATTGACGTATAAATTTATGCCGTTCAGTATGGAAATTGATCAGGCTTTTATTGCTGCGATTTTGACTGTTATTGGGTATTCCTTAAATGATACGGTGGTTGTTTTTGACCGAATTCGTGAATATTTAAATGAGCATACCAAATGGGAGCTTAATGACGTGGTTAATGCCGCTTTAAATAGTACTTTAAGTAGAACCTTAAATACCTCCATGACGACTTTAATCGTTTTATTAGCGATCTTTTTCTTCGGAGGCGAGTCCATACGTGGCTTTATGTTTGCCTTGATTGTCGGGGTTCTTGTTGGTACATATTCCTCCGTATTTATTGCTACTCCAGTAATGTATGATACTACTAAAAAAAATAAAAAA
>CBFIJI010000196.1:0-1927 GCA_965662885.1 Flavobacteriaceae bacterium
CCAGTTACCTCTTTGGAATTGGATGATGATATGGATCAATCGCTCGTAATCCATGGCAAAGATGTTTTTAAGAGACTGTGTACTGCTTGTCATAAGCCTCATAAAAAATTTATTGGTCCTGCCCCCAAAGGGATCTTAAATCGTCGAACCCCTGAATGGGTAATGAATATGATTCTTAATCCCCAAGAAATGGTTCAAAAAGATCCTTTAGCAAAAGAGCTCTTGATTGAATTTAATGGTTCACCTATGGCAAATCAGAATTTAACGCATGACGAGGCTCGGGCTATTTTAGAATATTTTAGATCATTAGAATAAAACAATTATGAGATTAATCCATCCTTCATTATTAATTATTTTCATGCTGCTATTTTTAGGTGCATGTAAAGATTCCAACACTAAAGCATCAAAGAATTCTTTAAAAGAAAATTCTGAAAAGTTGGCAAAAGAAAGAACCGGCCAAGCCTTTGTAAAAGATGACGAGGGTAAGCCAACGGTACTAAATATTGCTATTGGGTCAGCTAATCATACAACTTTGGTAGCCGCAGTTCAGGCGGCGGAATTAGAAAATGCCCTTGTTAACGCTGGACCATTAATGGTCTTTGCTCCGACTAATGAAGCTTTTGATGCGCTTCCTGATGGGGTAGTTGAAAATCTATTAAAGCCTGAAAACAAAAATGTTCTTGCGGATATTTTAAAATACCATGTTACTCCAGGTAACTATTCAAAAGACTTTCTTAAAAAGTTTAAAAAGTTGGGACAAGCCAATAATGCCTACGTTACTGTCGAATTGATTGATGGAGAGCCACTAATCGGGGGAGCTAAAATCTTAGCCAGTATTCCAGCAGGTAATGGAATTGTCCATGTAATTGACAAAGTTTTACTCCCTAGTCCTAAAGAATGATTAACATCCAAATCTAATTTATCATGAAGAAAATAATCCAAGCTGTTGTTGTTTTTGTAGTGTTCCTTGTGTTCCCTATCAGTTGCAAAGATTTATCAAAAAACAATTCTAAAGGCGCACTGTCCATGAATATGGCAGAAAGAGCATATGTACCGCCAGGAGAATATGATGAGTTCTACGCATTCATCTCAGGGGGTTTTAGTGGTCAGTTGTCTGTTTATGGACTTCCCTCAGGAAGATTATTTAAAGTGATTCCTGTTTTTTCTCAAGATGCTGAAAAGGCCTATGGTTATAATGAGGAAACAAAGCCTATGTTAAATACTTCTCATGGTTTTGTGCCTTGGGACGATTCACACCACCCTGACATTTCTCAAACAAATGGTGTTGTTGATGGTCGTTGGGTATTCATTAACGGAAATAACACCCCACGTATTGCTAAAATTGATTTATCCACTTTTGAAACTACAGAAATATTAGAGGTACCCAATAGTGCAGGGAATCATAGTTCATCATTTGTGACCGAAAACACCGAATATGTTGTTGCTGGAACACGCTTTTCTGTTCCTATTCCACAACGTGATATGCCAATAAACGAGTACAAGGGTAATTTTAAAGGCTCTCTGACATTCATTTCAGTCGCTCCTGATACAGGTAATATGGATATTAAGTTCCAAATCATTATGCCTGGCTTTGATTATGATTTGGCACACCCTGGGCGAGGTGCTTCCCATGGTTGGTTCTTTTTTTCTACCTACAATTCAGAAGAAGCCAGTACGCTAATGGAAGTTAACGCTTCTCAAAATGACAAAGACTTTATTGCTGCAATAAATTGGAAAAAAATTGAAGCCTACGTAAACAATGGAGGCGGTAAAATGATGCCGACCAAGTATGCACATAACATATATGATGAAGCTACACATTCTGCAACTTCAACCATGAAAAAAGAGGTAAGGGTCGTTGACCCTTTGGAGGTTCCTGGAGCTGTTTTTTTATTACCAACACCAAAATCACCTCACGGATGTGATG
>CBFIJI010000197.1:0-1896 GCA_965662885.1 Flavobacteriaceae bacterium
GGGGGTAATTGCTCGGTAATACTATCGATTTCCTTTTCAATAAAAGCCACTTCTTCGTTTTTGATATCTGTAATGTTTTTAGGGGGATTTTTCTGACTTTCAATGGCCAGTAAAGAAGCAAAGCGCATCAATTCATTCTGTATTTTAAAGATGGTTTTTGCAAGGGATTCATCGGTAATATGATCACGTATCAAGCCTAACCACGCCACCAATTCATCAATTGTACCATAGGCTTTGATTCGCGTGTGGTGCTTAGGGACTCGTTTACCGGAAAATAAACCAGTCGTCCCGTCATCTCCAGTTTTCGTGTAGACCTTATTCTCTTTCATTTAATATATAGCGTTGAAATCTTAAATTAATTTACAACTAATTTTATTCAAATATATCAATAAATGGTTGTTGTGGCTTACAATATACGGATTAAAAATAATTGTGGTATTTGTTTACGATGACAACAAACTCCCCAAAAATAAAAATCAATGAACACATATGATTTTTTTAATGTTAACTTTTTCCATTGCTTTCGATGATTGAAAAGGGATTCAATAACGAGGATGTGATTCTCCCCCTCAAGAGAATTTTTGATCTGTTCAAGTACAACATTATTGGCGTCAATAAAGCTTAAGGTCATCTTTAGAGTTGTGTTTTTTTCATTAATATAAGAGGAAAAGACATTTTTAAAAGTAGTGTTAATCTGTGCGAAATTTTTAAGACTTAGGGGCCAACTTCTAATTTTCTGCCATTTTTTATCCCTGTGGAAATAGTTGACCAATTCGAAAACAAAAGGGGAGTGAACGCCATGGCGGTATTTGGAACTGCATTTAAATAAAAAATATTTCCAGTAGTGAATTCTCATTTTTTTAATCGTCCACTAATTGCAATGAGTAAAAGGAGTCCTGCAATAAATATTGACCATCGTGCAATAATATCCCCGTATCGGGTATAAAAAGTAAGTTCGTCATAACGGGCAATACGACCTTCTAAAACTCCTTTTTCACCATAAGGTAGGCTTTTAACAATCTTTCCTCTGGCATCAATGATGGCAGAAATTCCAGTATTGGCACTTCTGGCTATATCTCGTCTGTTTTCAATGGCTCTTAATCGGGTATAACTCAGCAATTGTCGATGACCTTCCGAATTATTCCACCATGCATCATTTGAAATAACGGCTAAAAAATGGGCACCTTTTTTTACATAATCAGTGACAAAGTCACCATAAATAGATTCATAACAAATGATTGGAGCAGCAAGCATTTCTAACGATCCATGTTTTAGTAGTGACCGTTCGGGTTGAATGACACGGCTGGCAACGGTTCCACCAAGGTCAATCATGAAATTCCCAATAAGGGGTGTTAGGACTTCTTTAAATGGCATATTCTCGACCCCTACAACCAGTTTTGATTTATGATAAACTTGATGGGGTTTATTGAATTGTTCACCAAGGGCTGAATTGTAAAAATCAACCCAATAGCCATTTCGAATCTTATTCGCTGTCTTGTTTGGAGGTGTGGTCGATCGATAAATGTCGTAAAACTGTATTCCACTAATCAATTGTAAGTTGCTAAAAGGGGCAAGAAAGCTTTGTAAGTCTTTGTGTAGCTTCGTCGCATTAAAACCTTGAAGTTCCTCTCCAAAATCTCCAGAAAAATAGGTTTCAGGGGTTAAAAGATAGGACACACTATCAGAAAGGCTTTCAGCGGTTAGTGTTTTTAAGTCGGATAAAAATTCAGGATTGGTTTTTTTGTATTTTGAATCATAGGGATCAACACAAGGTTGGGTTAACACCACATTAATAGTTGCTTGTTTAGTTTCAAAATTGACATAAAGCAGCAGGGAGACGAGCAGGGGAAGAGCGATCCCTAATAGTGAAGGGATACTTTTACGAACTATTGTTTT
>CBFIJI010000198.1:0-1896 GCA_965662885.1 Flavobacteriaceae bacterium
ATTTTTACAATTGGCTTTTTCCCATTTAGTGAATATTTAATTTGATGTTTTTCTTGATCAAATAAACAACATTTTTGTTGTTTATCAATTTTGATTGAAATTTCAATTGGCTTTTCCAAAGATGTTGACTCAATTTCAGGATTCAATATTGAATCCTCTACTAGTGTTTTGCGGAAAGAAGGTGTTCCTTTTAATAGAGAATAGGCTACCGAAGTCTCTTCAAAAACTATAGACGAGCCAGACAGATCTGTTGTTGAATGGAGAAATTGGCTAGGTATTTGCTTTCTAAATACTAAACCAAATTGAGTTTTCATTTGTTGAGAAACATTTCCACTCAGTGAAAACAGACTCATTAAATTGAATTGAGTCCACTATCTGTGTAAACGGCTTTATTATTGTGAGATTTTTTGTAAAAAGTTTTTTTAATTCTTTTGGGGTAGTTGGAAAATCTTTTTGTTTTGGCAAGTAAAACCAGAGAGTAAAGGTTTCATTTATAGAACATGAAGGAGAAGTATTAAAACAGTATAGGTTCTCAAGTTTTTTTTCTTTGGCTTTAGTTGGGTAAACTTTAGTAAAAAAGCCATGTGAGGTTGAGTTTTGAATTGCATCCAATTGGGAACTTGTTGTTAAACAGGTTTGTTGACGCTTTTGGTTATGCCCTGTTTGATAATGTTTATAAGTATCACATAAAGGTAAAACTTGATTTCCAAAAAAAATTCGGCCAAATGATTCAGTGAAATTTCCAGCAATCCAACAAAAATCGTTTGTTTTTAGACCATTCATTACTGTTGCTTGAGAAAATTGGAACCCAATAATAGCTGGCTGTAGAGGTAGGGAAAAAGTCTTTTCTTGAAAACGATTTTCGATACCAAGATCCTGCTTTTTTGTAGTTAACGTAATATCACGTTGTTTTACTAACGGTAGTTGTAAGGAAGATGAAGGAACAACATAACCTTCAATAACATAAAGGTAAGCATTTCCTTTAGTGTATAAAGTCCCTTTTTGCTCTATTAATGAAGTTACTTTCTTTGACTTTTTCTGCTTCTTTTCAATTTCTGATTCTGGTTTAAAACTTATTGTTGTTAATTGATAAAAATAGACTTTACCTGAAATTTGTGAGCAGACTTCCTTAATTGCCCGAACACCTAAATTTGTTTTTGGACCTGATAATATAGTTTGTAGATCCGAAGGCTCTGCAATAACTTGTCGCCAATAAACTTTTTGATTTGGTTTTATATAGATAAGTGTAAAAGCTGGAACAGAAATGATGGTATCACCCTCTGATTTGTCAATAGTATTAATCTTGTTTTCAAAAGTTTCTTTAATTAAGGAAATCTTTTTAATACAAAGATCCATAACCGTAGTGAAAAAAACAGCTTCTTGGCCAAACGAGTTTCTTGTTTTTCTAGCTTGGCTGTTTGATAAATCGTAATCTAAAATCCCATGGTGGGGTGCATAAATTCGATCCGCTAGATCAGTTGAAAAAACACCCCCCGTATGAAAGGTTCTCATCGTTAGTTGAGTTCCTGGCTCACCAATAGATTGTGCCGCAATAATCCCAACTGCTTCACCTAAATCTACCATTGAACCATTAGCTAAACTCCAACCATAACAGAGTTTACAAACATGCCGAATAGTTTGGCATGTTAAAGGTGATCTCACATAAACTTTAGCTTGTTTGAAAGCAATGATTTCGTTAGCAACACCAGGGCAGATATCTTGGTTTCTTTCTCCAATAAAAACCCATTTGTTTTTAATTGGCCTTGCTAATACTCGTCCTACTAATCGTTTTTTTAAGGGTAACAACACTTTGTTGTTTTCCGTTAATGATTCTAGAAAAATACCTTGTTTTGTTCCACAATCTACTTCTTTAATAAGGACTGCTTGAGCAACATC
>CBFIJI010000199.1:0-1869 GCA_965662885.1 Flavobacteriaceae bacterium
AATGATAACGACTATGCCGAATGGATTCAATACCGGAACCGTATTGACAAAAAAGACTATTTGGGTTTATTAAATCATTTTGATTGGGAAAGTATCGACCCCGAAGAATGGGTGCTCTTGGCCAAAGCTGGGGGGATGAAATACATCACCATAACCGCCAAACATCACGACGGCTTTGCGTTATGGAACAGTGCCGCAAGCGATTATAACATCTATAATTACAGCAAACCCAAACGGGACATTATTAAGGAGTTAGCGGCTGCTTGTAAAAAACACGGACTACAATTGGGGCTTTACTATTCCCATTGGATTGACTGGGAACATCCAGACGCTTGGGATCACACCAAAGAATTGACTGGTCTTGACCCTAAAAAATACAACCGCTATTGGCAAGAAAAAGTCCTCCCTCAAATGAAGGAGCTTTTAACGCAATACGGTGATATTGGGATGATTTGGTTTGACATGTGGATCCATCATTCTAAAACAGTAGTCACTAAGGAACAACTCTTTCAACTCAAAAACCTCATCCGTAAATACCAACCCAATTGCTTAATCAATTCCCGTTTGGGACTCTCCATTGAAGAAGATCAAGACATTGACTTTAGAACTTTGGGCGATAATGAACTCGGGGAGGAAAAACGAGACTACCCATGGCAAACCCCTGCCACTGTGGCCCATTCTTGGGGGTTTCACGCTAGAGACAGCCAGTGGAAATCCACCACAACACTACTTAAATCCCTTATAGGAAACGTTAGCAGAAATGGAAACTTTATGCTCAATATTGGGCCTCGAGCAAACGGAGCTGTCCCCTTTGAAATTGAATCACGACTTAACACTATTGGAATATGGCTAAAAACAAACGGTACAGCCCTCTATAAAAGTCGTGCCTTTGATCTACCTTCTGCACTTCACGATTGGGGTACAATTACTTATAAAGAAGAAAAGCCCCAAAACATAAAAGTATTCCTACATGTTTTTAATTGGCCCTTAAAACAAGAAATCAAAGTAACAGGGATTACCACTGCCCCAAAAAAAATCTATGCTTTAGCTGACCCTCGTTCAAAGCCCCTGCCGTTTGTGCATCATCAAGCGGTGACTTCCATTGGACTTGAAAAGGTGGTTCGCAACCCCTACATCACTGTGCTTGTAATGGAATTTGACCAAAAACCCCAAACGCTCAATGGACTAGTCGCTGAAAATAGTTGGGGTGGATATGCCTTTAACTTTAATAATGCTTTCACTGCGGAAGGCAACGGACTCCAAAAAGAGAAAGAGCAAAGTGGAACGATCCCTGCGCACCTTTTAGTTCATGAACAGCAAACCTTCCTTTGGAAAGTTAATATCGATCGCCCCGGGCGTTATTCATTTGACACCTCTTATAGCTTACAAAATTCGCAACCTTCGGGGACAATCACCCTAAAGACCAATCAGAAAAGTTGGACACAGCCATTAAACCCGACAGGAAAAACCGTTGGGGAACCACTTCAAAACTGGGTGGTTGAAAATTTTAATGCTGTACATATAGCAGAAGTTTCCTTTGAAAAGGCTGGAGTTTATGAAGTCGAACTTCAGCTTAATCCATCCAAGGACGCTCCCTTGCAATGGCAATGGTTATGGCTGCAACCCATCAAAAATTAAGGTTTACTGTGCCAATACGCTAGGCCAAGAAACACCAGCTGAAAAGGCAGTCGAATTATTGCAGCTGTTTTGGAAATGTCTAACGCCACTTGAGCCTCCGTATTAAAAGCCAAAAAAATGTTGGCTGGAAAAACAGCGACTAATAAAAGAATAAGCCCCCAAGCCGCCCATTTTCGATATGAGGTCAACAGTCCCAAACCCAATAGTATCTCAAAAAAACCACTGATGTAG
>CBFIJI010000200.1:0-1804 GCA_965662885.1 Flavobacteriaceae bacterium
AATGGTTCGTTTGTAGACGATTTAAAGAGGGTGTTAAAGGGTGTAAAAACAGTCATTGGGGTTTAATAGAGTAAGAAATTAGGGCATAAAAAAAGCCTCCTGATAGGAGGCTCTAATTTATAATGCTACTTTATTGATTATTTAACGGTCTAGTGTAAAAGCCGTTTTTAAATAGCTTTTTGCACTTTGTTAGTGGTTGTTTTATTTTCTTCCTCCATTAGCCTATACAAGGATTCTGGTGCAAAATCTGCTCCATTTTCCCATTCTATCGTCCAAGAATTTAACTTAAAGTTTTTAAAATAACTCTTGTCTCTCAATGGTTCATAAATAGGTAGTTTTTCTATTTTTTTACTTAATTCAACGACACCATTTTTACCATTATTAAATGTCAAACTGATTTTAAAATCAGAAACATACGTTGCTTTGGTTATCCAAATTAAATCCATATTTTCTACTTTTTCGGCTATTATTTTTATAATTTGTCAGCAACTGGCATTAATTCAATAGTTCTTCTAACTTTTTTTCCAATTCCTTGCCTCGTAAATCTCTTGCTACTATAATTCCATTTTCATCAATCAAAAAACTGTCGGGAATTCCCTCAACTCCATAAATCAATGAAGCTTTATTTCCTTGACCTTTTAGGTCATTTACGTGATACCAATTCAGTTCGTCTTTTTCAATTGCGTTTAGCCATTTTTCTTTGTTTTCATCCAACGATACCGCAAATATTTCAAGTCCTTTTGATTTAAACTTATTGTAAGTTTTTACAAGATTTGGGTTTTCTTTTCGGCAAGGTGCACACCAAGAAGCCCAAAAGTCAAGAAGTATGGTTTTACCTTCCAATTCCGATAATTTTTGCAGGTTTCCGTTAGTGTCAACCATTTCAAAATCTATGAATTGTCCTCCAATTTTTGGTTTTGCATACAATTCAATGTACGCCTCAATTATTTTTCCGTATTTCGACTCCTTGTTGTTTTTTGATAATTGGTCAAAAAGTTCTTTTGTTTTCTCTTTCCCAAAAGTTGTACAATAAAGTGAAAGTGTTTCTGCACTAACGATGCTGTTTGGATGTTTCTTTATGAATTCTATTTCTTTCTTTCTCTGGTTTTCTTCTGATAGGTTTTCAAGTTCTTTACGTAAAGATTGTCCCAAGTTTTCCTCCTTTGAACCTGTTACGATTGCATTTTCAAAATCACTTTGAGAAGCATCAAAAGTCATGGCTGTGTTTTCTAACCATAAAAATCTGTAGTGAGAATCGTCATTTGTTCTTATAAGGACTTGCAATGGCGAATTTGATAATTTTGTATTGAAAACAAAGGTGCTGTTTTCAACTTTTGTAGAATCAATAAGGTCAACATTTTGACTGTCGGCATTATCTAAATAAATCATGGTTCCATCTTCAAGACCATTTGTTTTTCCCGCCAAAGAAAACCTGTCTTCAGTTTTTTCATTACAGGAAACAAATAGCATTATCAATATTCCATAAATTATTCTTTTCATTGTATCTGTCTTTGCTTGTTGCTAACGTTTGTGACTATGAGAAGTTGCGACCATCGGAAGCAATTTGGGTTGAAGCTCTGCAAGAGCTGAACCTCATATCCTTTGTTATGTGAGGGTGAGCGAGGTACGAGCGAAAGTGCAACGTCCCCTTGAGTTCTTTCTCCACCGTCATCATTATTTTAAAGTTTTTATTTAATCGTTGTAAAAGATATTATTTGAGTCCTTCTTGTTTTTTCCATTTACGAATCCTTGTATAAGCATTTTTATAAGGCGAAGAAGTATTGAATTGTATCATCCTTCCCAT
>CBFIJI010000201.1:0-1783 GCA_965662885.1 Flavobacteriaceae bacterium
AAAGTATTTAACAAATACAATCCAGCATTGGAAGAGTTGATTAGCCTCCTAAAAGTAAATTCTGATATAAATATTACTGTAGCAGGCCATGCTTCTAGTGATGGTGATACCAAATTCAATATGGAATTATCTGAAAAACGTGCAAAAAACGTAAAAGACTTTTTGGTCAATCGTGGTATTAATGCCTCCCGAATAAAAACCATTGGTTATGGAGAAAATCAACCCATAGGTGATAATAACACGTTAAATGGACGATTGATGAATAGGCGAGTGAAATTGACCCAATAACCCCCACATTTTAATACATTAAAAACCGCAGCCTCTACTGCGGTTTTTTTATTTTCGTTGATACTTCATGCCAATTCAAAAAAGTAGGAAACACTAGAACAGAAAATAAAAAGGAATACGAAAGCTTTGTGATTCAGTATTTTATAAATTGACTGTTGATAAAATTCATGTAGTTTTCAGGCTAAGGTTAAATAATTTTTTATTTTTGTTAAAACTATATCTATGTTAAAGAAAGCAAACTTTTTAAGTTTACTTATTTTTCTTTTCATACTACCTACTCAAATATTTGCACAAAATGCAGAAAATCCTTGGGCGGTTTCTGTAGGCGCTGATTTAATTTATTTTAATAATTCCGAGAATAATGAAGATGTTTATAGTTTTGGAGCACCAGCGTTAAGTCTGTCTTATTACCTAGGTGCCGGGTTTTCCATAAGTACGCAATACGTAAGTAATGATATTGGCAATTCAGAAACAGATACAGAAATTACGTCCTTTGACAACATTATCAAATATAATCTTTCTGACAACGACCTAATTCCCTATTTATTTGCTGGATATGGTTTTACAAAATTTAACGAAGAAGCAGAAGGTAATTTTTCTCAACTTGAAAAAACAACAAGCACACCTTTGGTTGGTCTAGGACTTAATTATTATTTGAATGAAAATCTATCCATCAACGCCTCATTATCCTTTAGAAAAGATAAAGAGCGTAACTCCTATAACCACCTTCAACACATTATTGGATTAAGTTATAATTTTGGAATGGAAGACTCCGATAAAGATGGGGTCTCTGACAAAAAAGATAATTGTCCTAATACTCCTGGACTGAAAGAGTTTTCAGGCTGTCCCGACACCGATGGAGACGGTATTCCAGACAATAAAGATAAATGCCCAAACAAAGCGGGAAATGAAACCAACGGAGGTTGCCCCGATACAGATGGAGATGGAATCATTGACAATGATGATGCCTGCCCCAATGCTGCTGGATCTTTTGATATGAATGGCTGTCCAGATAGTGACGCTGATACAGTGCCTGATAATTTAGATCCATGTCCCAAACAAGCTGGTGACCCTCTTAATCAAGGGTGCCCCTGGGCCGATCGTGACAATGATGGAGTTGCAGATAAAGATGACAATTGCCCCGATGTAGCTGGTAAGGCATCTAATAATGGGTGTCCAGACCAACCCATGGGTTTAATCCAATATATCGAGAGTTCAAAATCAACCATCGGCTTTACGTTGGAGAGTTTTGAGTTAACTCCCTCAGCCGCTTTATCCTTAAAAGAATTGGCAATCCTTATGGATCAATACCCCAAAGAAAAAATAATTATCGAAGGACATGCTTCTAGTGATGGTGAAGCCACCTACAACCACTATCTGTCTTTACAACGCGCAGCTGCTGTTAAAGATTATTTGATGATCGAAGGGATCCAAGCTGATCGTTTAAGCACCCTTGGCTTGGGAGCGAATAATCCTATAAAAGAAAACACAACTG
>CBFIJI010000202.1:0-1735 GCA_965662885.1 Flavobacteriaceae bacterium
TGAAAACTTAGCACTTGCACCCTTTTCAGGTTTAAACACTATTGAACGTGCAGATTTTATGAGGTGGCGCGAACTCAGTGTGGTTTACCGCTTCCCGTCTACGGTTCTCAAACAATTAGGACTTTCTAGCGGTTCCTTAGGGGTTTCAGGAAAAAACATAGCACTATTTACCCGCTACAGTGGCGTGGATCCGGAAATGAATTATGTCGGCCGAGGGAGTGGTAGTGATTTGGACCGCAACTTCGGACAAGGGGTGGCCGCCTTCGGATGGCCCATTCCCCGTCAGGTTATTTTAACATTAAAAGCAGGGCTATAATATTAAATCACAGCATTATGAAAAATAATAAAACAATAAAAGTACTCTTAATCGCAGCAGTGATGGGACTCATAGGAGGATGCAGCCTCGATGCTGACAATCCCAACAACCTTCTTGAAGAAGGCCTTAACATTCGTGCCTTAAATCCAATGGTCAATGGCTTAGAAGGTGTTTTAGTCCGTGCCTACGGCAATATCTTAGCCCCCTATTCTGTTGGCAGCGATGAAATGATTTGGATTGGCTCACGAGATGCATGGCAGCAACTGAATTTTGGAAATTTAGACAACCCAAACAATGAGTTTACAGATGCTGCTTTCTTCTACATTGGGGAGGCTCGCTATTGGGCCGACGATGTCATTGCCCGCGGTGAGGAATTCAGTTCAAACTCTGGTTTTAGCGATGCCAATGCAACAGATTTAACCCGTGCCTATATCTATGGGGCTATTATTTATGTGGTTATTGCGGATATGTTTGACGACTTTGTGATCAGTTCTGCAAAAACTGAAGCGGGAAACCCCGTTGGTCCGAGCAATATGTCCAGCCTTTACGATCAAGCCATCACCTATTTAAATAAAGGCTTGGCCCTAAACGCTGGCTTCACAGGGGAACTAAAAGCCTTATTAGCCCGAGCCCATTTTTCAAAAGGTATATGGAATAAAATTAATCCCGTAAACACCAGTGCCCCATTGGTAAGTTCAGCCGATGCCGTTAGAGCAGCAAAAGAAGCCTTGGATTTACTCGGTGCCGACTTCTCATTTAATCTTATTACGTCCTCATCAGCCCCACAAACTGTTGGAGGCTTAGATATTGCTGGAGAGGTCAACAACCGTTTAGAAATGCGACTCTCTGATCAATATGTCATCTCGACGGACAAAAAACGCCCTGATGCCATTGATGACAGCAATCCCGAAACAACAATTTCGCTTAAAGATCCCATTGATAACATAGCAGACCCCATCCTTTTTAAATTGGTCTATAACTTTACAAAACCCAATCTCTATCCCGAATACCCTGTAGTATCTGCTCGTGAAATGCATTTGATTATTGCTGAAGATGCTCTTGCAAATGGGAATACAGAAGAGTTTACAACTCATATTAACGCGGTTAGAGCCTTGGATGAACTGACTCCTTATAGCGGACAAATAGATGCTACGGCCCTACTCTTGCACAGCAGAAGGGTCAACCTATTCCTTCAGGGAAGACGTATTGCCGACCACTACCGTTTTGGATCCCCCTCCTCATATTGGAGCAGCAGTGCAGTCGCGACCACTAGTCCCGGTGCCCTACTGCCCATAACCATCTCTGAAATTAAAGCAAATCCTAATTTGGATTAAATGGAATAGGAGCTTGTTTAAAAAAAACAAGACTCAAGCACAAAAAAGACTGCCACAAACGGCAGTCTTTTTTTGTTCTCCCTCC
>CBFIJI010000203.1:0-1725 GCA_965662885.1 Flavobacteriaceae bacterium
AAACAAAAAACAAAAAACAACAGCGCTATTGATAAGAAGCGAACCCTTTAATACCATTAACCATCTCTATAAAAAAGATTTTTTTTCTCCTTTTTCCGCTTTGTTCCTCAATCTATGCGCAAGAACAGACAGTGGATCAGGAATTAGATAGTCTCCTTGACGAATTGTTCTTTGAGGAAACTTTAGCCGAGGATCTTCTTGGCATTTCTCGAATTGATTTTATCTATTCTTCCATTGCCTTTAATAGCAACACCTACTACGCAGGCAGAAGTATTGGTATTGATGAATTTAATGTTGTGCCACAATTAACTTATTTAAGCTCTTCAGGTTGGTCCATGAATTTATCGGGTGTTTATTTAAATGGTGTTCAACCAGCATGGGATGTCACTGCCTTGAGTTTGGGTTATGCCAAAAGTTTGGAAAAGGGGCTTAAAAATTTTGGCCTATATGCCAACTACAGTCGCTATTTTTTTTCTTTTGAATCCGACACTCTTTTTTCAAATGGTATTACTTTGGGGACCACCTATCAGTCGGAGGACAATAAATTTTACGCATCCAGTAGCGGAAACCTATTTTTTGGAGGTAACACCTTATTCCAATTTGTTTCCTCTTTTAGCTATAGTCTAAACCTTTCTAAAAAAACACTAAAAGAGCCTTCCAAAAAAAAGGAAAAAATGTGGGTGTCTTCTGTAGGGGATATTAAAAGGAAGCCCTTTCAATTTATAAGACAATTTAACCTGAGTTTTGAACCTAAAATCACTTTTTTGATTAATCAAGAAACCCTCGGACTGTTTAATTCAAGTAACCTTTCTTTTTCACAACAACCTCTTTTTAGTTCTGAGACTGTTTTTAGTCTGACCAATACTCAACTTAAATTTCCACTGATTTTTGAGTCTGGAAATTTAGATATTGAAGCAGCTTACTATCTCAATCTTCCACGGGCAATAGGCAATGAATCAGATCTTAATACAACTGGTTTTTTTGGTCTTTCGGTGGGATATTTCTTTAGCTTATAGGTTGCTATTGTCATTAAAAACAATATGACCCTGAGCCAAGTCGAGTTCGTAAATGATAAGTTTGTTAGCTTTAAAAAAAAACTATTTTAGGTATCATCCGATCTATCAGTTGTCTTTTTTGATGGTTTACCTTTAGTTTTAACTTGCTCCGTAAAAGGGTTAGAAATGATTTCGTGTGGATTTTTTCGTGCTGAAAAAACATTTTCATAGAAAATGTTACGAACGTCATTTAAAATGGAATCTCCTGTTAAACCTATTTTAGTGTCGAGGTTGTTGATCATATTCCGTACTTCATTTAAAATAGAAGTTTTAGGAACTTGAATAACAAAATCTGAATCTTCTTGCATAAAGTTTTTAAAGGTTGAGGTGTATATTTTACCGTTAAAAATTGATTCTTCACAGAACTCAACGTGTCCACTGCAAAAAATATTCCCATCCATTATTCCTTCTAATCGTAAGTTTTGGCATATTACATCCCCTAAGATGATGGCGGATTTTTCAATAGTAAGTTTTTTTGAAGTGAATATAGTGCCAGTGAAGCTACATTCTAAACGAAGTGATTTACTTGATTTCAGATAACCTTCAATAAAACTTTCACTCGGAATCAAGATTGGTTTTTCCTCTAATATGGGACTGTTTTCTTTTTTAAAAAGCATTGAATTTTTTGACATGGGACATTATATAAGTTAAGAAACTAATTTGTTTCATA
>CBFIJI010000204.1:0-1697 GCA_965662885.1 Flavobacteriaceae bacterium
GTATTTACTTTTTATGTAGCAGTATTTTTCTTTTTCAAAACTGTTTTTATATTTGCCTTTTAAGTGGAGAGGAATGTTGATAAGGATTTCTTCAATAAAAAATAATTAAACAAAACGACATCCTTTTTTTGTCGTAAAAATGAATAAATATTAAAAAATGATGAAAGCACAGACGAAAGAAATGCAAGCAGCAATGACTCCAGAAACGGCATTGAATGCTTTAAAAGAAGGGAACCAGAGATTCCAAAACAATGAAAAGATAGGTAGAAACCTTTTAGAGCAAGTGGAGGATACCAGTACTGGACAATTCCCTTTTGCAACGGTTCTTAGTTGTATCGATTCTAGAGTTTCTTCAGAATTGATTTTTGATCAAGGAATCGGGGATCTTTTTAGTGTTCGAATTGCAGGAAACTTTGTGAATTCGGACATTCTTGGAAGTATGGAGTTTGCATGTAAATTGGCAGGGACGAAAGTTCTTGTTGTTTTAGGGCACACGGCTTGTGGCGCTGTTAAAGGTGCTTGTGATGATGCTAAATTAGGAAACCTTACTGGAATGTTGGCTAACATAAAACCCGCAGTAGAACAGGTGACTTCACCAGAAGATCCGAGCATCAGAAACTCTTCTAATATTGAGTTTGTCAACGATGTGGCTGTCAAAAATGTACACCTGACTATGGACAGAATTGTAGCAGAAAGTCCTGTTTTAGCAGAAATGAAAGCTGCTGGTGAAATTAGCATTGTTGGAGGAATGTATGACATTGCTTCTGGTGCCGTAACCTTTTTTGACTAATAGCTGTCTTTGATGAAAATGAAATTAAAGATAAGTAGTGTAGCAGTAGTCATTGCATTGATGTTGCCCCTCCTTGGGCAAAGTCAAGAAAGTAATTTTGGGAATTGGTTAATTTATATTGGGAATAAAAAACTCAATGAAAAATGGAATATTCACAATGAAGTTCAGTACCGAAATTACAACGCCATCGGTGATTTGGAACAACTGCTCTTAAGAACGGGTTTAGGCTATACCTTTAACGAAGGGAAAAACAACATCTTGTTAGGGTATGGATTTATCCGATCTGAAAACTATCCTTCCAAAGATAAAACGGCAGCTTTTGAGCCCAACCTTGAGGATAAAATTATTGTCAATGAACATCGGATTTTTCAACAATTTGTTTCCAAGCAACAAATTGGTCGTTTGGGACTGTCCCATCGCTATCGTTTTGAACAACGCTTTGTCGAGAGTGATTTTAAACTTCGTGTTCGTTATTTCTTAGGGTTAAAACTTCCTTTGGGTAAACTGGATAATGATAAAAGTAATCTTTATCTCTCGGCCTATAATGAATTGTTTATCAATACTAAGGCCTCGCTATTCGATCGCAATCGGATTTATACCGGGATGGGCTATCCACTGAGTAAAAACCTTAGAATCGAAGCGGGTTATATGAACCAATTGTTTGAAAAAGGAAGCCGTGATCAATTCAATATTTTCCTTTTTGCTAATTTTTAGCAACCAAAAAAAGAATACTTACACTTAAGGGCCGTTTTTACGGTCCTTTTTTTTGTCTTTTTTTATTAAATCAGTCCACCATACTCAAAAAGGTGTGTTGATATGTTTAATGAACACATCAGATAGTTCACAAAAAACACCTTGATTTAAATATTCTTCTAGATTCCATAAAACCATTGTTTTTTTATGTTTT
>CBFIJI010000205.1:0-1682 GCA_965662885.1 Flavobacteriaceae bacterium
TGATTCCAAAAAGAATGATTAACAAGGTGAAGAGTTCGTCAATAATATAGTTTTTAATCCAAAATCCTTGTTCTATAAACAATCCCTCCATACCAAAAAAATTGGGGACCTGTATGCGTAAATGTTCCATATTATCCGTAAAATAAAGGTACCCCCCAATAAGGAACAAAAGATAAAAACACCAGCCAGATAATTTCTTAAAACGATTCGGAAATAATAAATTTTTTTGCATAAACGTAAATCTAACTTGTAACAAATGTAAAATATATTTTACAAAATGTAAGAAATTTTTTACATTTTTTAGAATTGAAAAAAAAGTAAATCAACAAAGAAGCTTAAATAGCTTTATTTAAAACATTACGAATGATGTTCATAAACAAATAGGTAAGAATCAAAAAGGGAATTGCAGCCCATTGAAAAAGGAAAAACAAAGGGAGGCAGATGACTACAAAGACAAATTGGTAGCCGTATTCGGTCATGGAAAAGCGATAAATCTTAAAGGAAAAAAGACGAAAATTAATATTCATGATTAAAAGAGAGAAAACACAGGTGGCACAAAGTCCAACTAAAGAAAACAGGTAAGGGTTTATAAACCCAAAATTGGGATCATTAACCAGCAAAGGTAGGGAGACAATAAAAAGGGCATTCGCTGGAGCGGGTAGGCCTTTAAAATCAAATTTCTGTTCAGCATCCAAGTTAAACTTCGCCAAGCGGATAGCAGCTCCCATAGGGATTAAAAAACTGATTAAGGCAATAGGAACCAAGGAAAATAAAAATTCATTTTGGAAAATAGAAAAGGAAAAACTTACTTCACGAAAACCAGAAATTAAAAACAACTGATACATGATAACACCTGGGACAACGCCGCTGGTGATCAAATCGGCCATGGAGTCGTACTGAACACCAAAGGCACTCTCTACTTTTAAAATTCGAGCAAACATCCCATCAAACAAATCAAAGAAACCACCAAGCAAGACCAAAAAAAAGGCCGCTTGAAAAAGATTGTTAAATGCCATAAAGCAAGCCAAACACCCACAAATTAAATTTAAAGAAGTTAAAGCGTTAGGGATATTTTTTTTAATCATTGCTGTTTATGTTTGCAAATATTAGGGTACAATATACTACATTGTACTTGCATTTTTAAAAATTAGCGATGCGTATGTCAATAAATAAAAAACATCTTTTACTAAGCTGTTTATCAGGGGGTCTTCTAGCTGTTGCATGGCCCACCTATGGATTTATCCCACTCCTATTCATTGGTTTAATACCCTTGCTTTTTATGGAAGAATCGATTAGATCCGATGCTTTTGGGAAAAAAGGGCTTCGTATTTGGGCCTATAGTTATTTGACTTTTTTAATTTGGAATTTAGGGACTACATGGTGGCTTGTATATTCTACTCTTTTTGGAATGCTTTTTGCTAATTTAGTCAATACTCTTTTTTACAGCCTGTTGTTTTTACTTTTTTATTGGGCGAAAAAAAGAATCCCCTTGAGAACTGCCTATTTATTTCTTATAACATTATGGATTAGTTTTGAAAAATTTCATCAAAACTGGGATCTTTCCTGGCCTTGGTTAAATTTAGGAAATGCCTTTTCAGAAGCTATTTACTGGATTCAATGGTATGAATACACCGGTATTTTTGGCGGAAGTTTATGGGTTCTACTTATTAATATTTCTCTTT
>CBFIJI010000206.1:0-1621 GCA_965662885.1 Flavobacteriaceae bacterium
TGGAGTACCGTCCCGAAAATACCCAAGCGTTTTTTTATGTCCTTTATTAAAAACTACCATTTTGCAGATGTAAATCTCTTTTGGGGGGATATTCAAAAAAATGCTCAGCTACGTGTTGACGAATGGTTGTCTAAAAATAAACCAAAGTCTTGATGCTTTCACAGATTCTAAAAACAACGATCAATTCCTGGAACGCTGCCATCACTCAAAAGGAGCATCCCTTTCGTTTTTTTACACTTACAACTGTTTCCAAGCAGCAGACTCCAAAAAGCCGTATGGTGGTCTTGAGAGGTTTTGATCAAGGTCAAATGACTTTTACCATGTTCACTGATGAACGTTCTCAAAAAGTAAAAGAACTTGCACATAATAATAATGTTCAACTATTGTTTTACGATTCCACCAATTTATTTCAAGCGATTGTTTCTGCAAAATTAGTTGATCAAAAAAAACAAGGTGATATTTATGCCTCTTTACCTGATCTAAACAAGAAAGATTATTCTTCAACGGTTGTTCCTGGAGAAAAAATACCATCCCCGGAAAGTATTTCTCACGACTTTGAACAAGGTTTCTTTACTGAATTATCCTTTCAAGCAAATACTATTGAATTACTTCGTTTAAAACGGCCTAATCACATTCGTTGTCTTTTTAAAGAAACTGATGGAAAATGGTTGGGTAATTTTTTAGCACCTTGATGAATTTTATGAGCAATCTTAATCAACTTTTTTTGTAATTTCACACAAACGACAATATTTAAAAAACCATTCTTAGAAAACAAAATATAAAACCAGAAAAAAATGAAATCTAAAAAAATAAAAACAACTGCAGCCCGTCGTGATTTTTTAAAAAAGGGGATCGCAGCGGCTTCAGTTATGATCGTACCACGCCATGTTTTAGGAGGTGTCGGATTTACTGCTCCAAGTGATCAGATGAATATTGCTGGCATTGGTGTAGGAGGAAAAGGACGAAGTGATCTTGCGAATGCTTGGGTAAACGGTCGAGAACGAGTTGTTGCCTTGTGTGATGTTGATCCTACTGGAGATCATGGGGTACTTCAATCGATTAAAAAATTTCCGGAAGCCCGCTTTTATGAAAGTTTTAAAAGAATGCTCGATAAAGAAAAAGACATTGATGCAGTTACAATTGCCTCTCCAGATCACACACATGCGTCTGCGGCGGTGTATGCCATGGAACGTGGCATTCATGTATATGTTCAAAAGCCTTTAACACATAATATCAAAGAGGCTCGATTGCTTACAGAAATGGCTCGTGAAAAAAAATTAGTGACCCAGATGGGAAATCAAGGAGCCTCTAATCCTGATCAATTAGAAATTCAACGTTGGGTTGATTCTGGGGTTGTTGGGCCTATATCGAAAGTGTATGTTTGGACCAACCGACCTGTATGGCCTCAAGGTATTCAAATGCCAGTTCCTAATGCAGCATTAAAGCCAAGTACCTTAAATTGGGATCAATGGTTAGGACCTGCCCCCGAAACTCCTTTTATTCCAGAAATGCATCCTTTCAATTGGAGAGGCTGGTGGGACTATGGTACAGGAGCTTTAGGTGATATGGGTTGTCATATTATCGATATCCCTTTCCGTGCTTTGGGACTAAAATACCCTAC
>CBFIJI010000207.1:0-1611 GCA_965662885.1 Flavobacteriaceae bacterium
ACCTCAGGCATGTCGAGATACCCCATAACTTCTTCTTGATCTTTTATTGCAAATTGTGCTAAGACGGGTCCACCTTGATAACCATAACCACGGATAAGGTCAAGTAATGGATTTGCACTAACCTCCGTAGAGTCGGTTGCTGAAACGTCTGCAAGTAAATCATCAATTGTAGATTCCTCGCTATCCTCCGTGGCATCCATTTCTTTTTCTTCCACTTGGAGTGTTTTGGCAACTTCATTGGCTTGGATTAAAAAAGAAACCAACTGTTCGTTTTTAAACGTTTCCCAAAATTCAAGTTGTGCCGTACTTTGAAGTAAGTTTTTTACACGATCTACATCTTTAGCTCCGGGTAATTCAACCAATATTCTTCCCGAATTCCCCAAACGTTGAATGTTTGGTTGTGTCACACCAAACTTATCAATTCGTTTTCTTAAAACTTCAAATGCAGAAACAATAGATTCATCAATTTTTCGACGTAAAACAGCTTGTGTTTCTTGATCAGTCATCTCAAAAGTGATCTCATCACGAAGGGTTCTGTTGGCAAAAAAATCAGGTGAGGCTAATTTTTCGTTTGTTTTTACTGCATCAAAGGCATCAAAGAAAGATTCGATATAGGCCTCATCTGTTGCTTTTTGAAGTTTATCGGCTTCATCTAAAGCGGTATTAAAGACTGGGTTTTTGGAATTTTCAGCCAATCCTTTAAGAATATCACGAACGGATATTTGTAAGATTACATTTATCCCTCCTTTTAAGTCCAGACCTTTGTTAAGTTCTTTACCCTTCGCATCGTTGTAGGATGTAAATCCGTAAAGGGGTAGATTTCCAATAGAATCAAGATAATCAATCTCTGTTCGTTCTCTAACTTCTAGATAGTTAGGAGTATCTTCGGAAATTATTTCTTGGGCATAGGTTTGTGCACGTTTTTCCTGATTACTTGTAATAAAAGTGAAGGAAAGCTGATAAATACTAACCAATCCAAAAAGGATTCCAAAAGTTCTGATGAGTCCGTTATTTTGCATTTTGTTTTTTTTGTTCATCAATTAAGCGAGCAAATATAAAATTTAACCAAGGATTTAGCAACTTTAAGCTCATTTAAAACAATAAAGAGGATATGGAAGCTTCGGGATATTTTTCCACAATTTACTCCCTCACCTGCTTTTATTTTTTTGTTATTTAAAAAAAAAGCCATCGTTTAGATGGCTTTTAAAATTTGAGTTAATTTTTTTTATTTACAAAACGTCTTTAAGTGCTTCATTCATTGTCCTTACGGCAGCAGCACTTTTTTGAAACTTCTCTTGCTCTGCTGAATTAAGTTGAACATCTACAATACTATCAATACCGTTTTTTCCAATAATGCATGGAACTCCAATACAAATATCCTCTTGTCCATACTCTCCTTCCAAATACACGGAACAAGGAATCATGCGTTTTTGGTCATTAATGATACTATCGACTAGAAAAGCCACAGAAGCTCCCGGAGCATACCAAGCAGAAGTACCGAGAAGCTTGGTAAGTGTTGCTCCACCAACCATCGTATCGGCTGCAACTTTATCAAGGGCTTCCGCAGAAAGGTGTTGTGATACTGGTGTTCCGTTATAACTTGCCAATCGT
>CBFIJI010000208.1:0-1557 GCA_965662885.1 Flavobacteriaceae bacterium
GATGTTTCAAAAAAGGCGTTTAAATTAATGGATTTAAACGCCTATGATTTTGTGTCAACAGATGCACATCATTCCAAACATTTAAATATTCTTAAGCATTTAAAATTGACTAAAAAAAACTATGGGCAGTGGTTGGAAATCAAAGACCGTCAAAAAAGCTTAATCCATTATTTGTCAGCATTATAACCATATCCGTATCCGTAGTTATAATAGGAGTTTGGACCATGTTTTACCCCATTTAAAACAAGCGCCAAACTTTTTAAATTATTGATTACTTTTATTTTCTGAGTGTATTCAATTTCACTTTTATCCGTTTTGTTTGCTCTTATATTGTAAACAATTACATCGGCAAGGTTTAATATTCCAACGGTATCACTAACCAACATTAACGGCGCACAGTCAATTAAAATATAATCATATTTTTTTCTTTCATTATCAAGCAGCTCCTTAAAACGAGGGTTTATTAATAATTCAGATGGGTTAGGGGGTACTGGACCAGATAAAAGCACGTTAAAGTGATTATTTGAAAAAGGATATTGCTTAAGCATTTCATCTATGGAATCCATTTCAGTATTTATTAAATAGCTGCTGAGTCCTTTTTGAACTTGGGCAGTATTTAAAAGTTTATGGAGCTGTGGGTTTCTAAGGTCAGCCCCAATGAGTAATACTTTTGAACCAGTTGCCGACAGGCTACAAGCAAGATTAAAAGATACAAAAGTCTTCCCATCTCCTTTAGCTGCTGAGGTAGATATTATTATAGGATTTTTTATGTTGGGAGGAACTACAAAGGATAGGTTGGTTCGGAGTACTCTTGTTGATTCTGCTATCATACTCCTCGGATCTTTAATTGTCTCTAAATCTTCAATCAAAGGAAGTTCACCGATGATGGGCAAACCTGTTTGTTCTTCTAAATCCTTTCGCGAACGAATTTTATTATCCAGAATTTTAATAATAAAAAGAATTACAAATGGCAAAAGTGCACCAAAGAATACAGTACCTAAAAGAATCAGCTTGGGTTTTGGCATAATTGGTTCAACGGTAGAATACGCAAAGTCGACAACTTTAATATCTGAAATTGCGGATTCATAACTAATAGATGCTTCTTCTCTTCGTTGTAACAAAAACAAATACAAGCCTTCCGTAATTTGAAAACTTCTCGCAAAATTTAATAGTTGACTTTCTTTAGAAGGTAGTGATGAGACTTCTCTTTCCGTATTGTTTTTAAGTTGAGCATAGCGGTTTATTGAGGTTGTTATTCCTTGGATGTAAGAACCAATATTTGCTAAAATATTTGTTTTAAAGCGTTTTAGTTGGTTGCTTAATTGACGAACAAGCGGGTTTTTTTCGGTGGAGTTCGTTAATAGAGCATCCCTTTCCATTACAATAGTATTGTATTGAGTAACCAGCGTATTGATGTTTGAGTTTTCAATACCTATATTGACGGGTAGTAATGTATAAGCTTCCTTTTTTTCTAAACGTTCCTTTAATGAGTTTACCAATGTGAGTTGCATTTCTAATCGAAAGGCTTCATCTTCCCCTTTAATTATATTGGCAAGT
>CBFIJI010000209.1:0-1557 GCA_965662885.1 Flavobacteriaceae bacterium
GGCTAGCTTCCAACTCTTTTTTTAGAAGGATCAATATTTCTTGTTCTTTGACAGCCTCTTTATTCCCCGTTCTGGCAGCACGGTTCACTTTCTCAAGCTTTTTTTCAACCGTTTCAAGATCCTTAAGCTGTAATTCAATATCGATGGTTTCTTTATCTCTAACAGGACCAACAGAACCGTCAACATGGACAATATTATCATTGTCAAAACAACGAAGTACATGAAGAATGGCATCGGTTTCTCTAATATTGGCTAAGAATTGATTGCCTAAACCTTCACCTTTACTTGCCCCTTTGACAAGACCTGCAATATCAACTATTTCTACCGTAGCTGGGAGAACTTTTTCTGGGGCAACTAGGTCAGCTAATTTTTCCAAACGTTCATCAGGAACATTGACGACCCCAATATTGGGTTCAATCGTACAAAAAGGAAAATTAGCACTTTGTGCTTTTGCATTAGACAAACAATTGAATAGAGTTGATTTTCCAACGTTGGGCAATCCGACAATTCCTGCTTTCATTGATATATTTTTTGCAAAAATAGTTTTTCTTTTGGCATTACTCATTTGTTTATTAAATTGTTAAAGTTATTTATCGAAATATTTTAAAATGAAGCTATCAAAATCACAACTCCAAGAAAAAAAATACGCCATCATTCATGCAGATGATGCAGGACTATCTATTTCCCATAACCAAGCAACTCAAGAAGGATTGCTCAATGGAAGTATCTCCTCTTGTAGCTTAATGGTTCCTTGTCCGTGGTTTTATGAAATGGCTCAGTTTTGTTTACAACATCCTCAACTTGATTATGGAATTCATTTAACCCTCACAGGCGAATGGAAACACTATCCTTTTCGCCCAATTCGACCGCAAACAGAAGTTGCAAGTTTGGTTGATGAAATGGGCTTTTTTTATCCAAAAAGACAAGCAATTCTTGACAATGCTAAGCCTGACGAGGTCTATTTGGAATTGAAAAGTCAAATTGATTTGGCTTATGCCCTAGGCCTCCAACCCACTCATTTGGATTCCCATATGTACACTTTAGGTATTCGTCAGGATTTGATCGAAATCTACAGACAGTTAGGAAAAGAATACGGACTACCCATCCATTTGAGTAAAACCATTATTAATCAAAATGGAATGGATGCAAAACAGTTTAAAATTGATGACAAAGAGTGTGTAGAAAACACCTTTATGGGGTCGTTTGAAATCTTTAAAGGTCAGGGATTAAGTGCTTATTATGATAATGTCTTGGACAATTTAACGCAAGGACTTTCAATACTGTTGATTCACCCGGCTCTTAAAAGTGAGGAAATGAAAGCAATTGCCATTGATCATCCCAATTTTGGTGCGGAATGGCGTACCGAAGATGCTCACTATTTTAACAGTTCGCATTGTGCTCAAAAAATTAAAGAAAATAATATTCAGCTTATTGGATGGAAAGATGTCGCTATCTTTTAATCCTCACCGTGCATAAAACGTTGCTTTCCTAGAAGGGTTTCCTCTGACTCAATATGGTCTTCATCGGGAACACAACAGTCCACAGGACAAACCGCTG
>CBFIJI010000210.1:0-1541 GCA_965662885.1 Flavobacteriaceae bacterium
ACAAGGATTAAAAATACCCTATGCGACTGTTGCTATTGAAAACCTAAATAAAGGATCGATATCTGACTCTGACGGAAAATTTCTTTTGTTAACGGTTCCTGAAGGAACTCAACAATTAAAGATCGATTATTTAGGGTATGCAAGCCAAAAAATTTCGGTTGAGGTCATTAAAAACGAAACAACAGAAATAAAAATAACATTAGTGCCACAGTCAGAAGAATTGGATGGTGTTATTCTATCAGGCTTTATGAGTGGTCAGGCAAAAGCACTGAACATTCAAAAGAACAAACAAAATATTACTAATGTAGTTTCTGCCGACCAAGTTGGTAAATTTCCAGATGCTAACATAGGTGATGCCGTAAAGCGGATTCCTGGTATTACCATGCAGGTAGATCAAGGTGAAGCTCGAAATATTATTGTCAGAGGGTTGGCACCACAGTTGAATTCGGTAACATTAAATGGCTCGCGTATTCCATCAGCTGAAGGGGATAACAGAAATATTCAAATGGACCTAATCCCTACCGATATGATTCAGCAGATTGAAGTGAATAAAGCAGTAACACCAGATATGGATGGTGATGCTTTGGGGGGTTCTGTCAATCTTGTCACCAGAACTGCACCTGAAGGATTTAGACTATCAGCTACTGCAGGCTCGGGTATAAGTTTTATTACTGCTAAGAAAATTTTAAATGGATCTTTTTTACTTGGTGATAGAAGCAAAGACGGAAAATTTGGGTGGATGCTCTCCGCATCAATTTTGGACAATGACTTTGGTTCTGACAATGTTGAGGCAGAATGGACAGATGAATTTGAGTTTTTTGATGGTAATGAGGTTGTAGAAGCTGACAATATTCAGCCCTATGCCAATGTGTTTGAGCAACGCACCTATCTCGTTCAACGTGTAAGACGAAGTTTTTCTGCCAACGTAGATTATAACTTTAATGCCAATAATTCTATCTACCTAAAGACCATGTATAATTGGAGAGATGATCGTGAAAATCGTTACCGCCTAGAATACGAAATTTTGGATGGTGAAGACATTGAAATTGGTGATTTTGACATTAATAGTGCAGGTTTTCCAACGCGATTTCCTGTTGAGGTTAAAAGGCAAACAAAAGGTGGTATCAACAACGATAGGAATAAAAATAAACGTTTAGAAGATCAACGCATGCAAAACTATACGTTGGGAGGGAAACATCTACTTGGAACCTTGCAAATGGATTGGATGGCATCTTACGCAAAAGCTTCTGAGGAGCGTTTAAATGAAAGATATGCTGAATTTGAGTCGGAATATATTATAAATAATCGTATATCAAATTCTGAATTTCCACTATATACAGCAGCAAATGGAAGTGACACTAACGACTTATCTAACTTTGAATATGGTGAAATAACAGAAGAAAATCAATACACGGAAGAAAAAGACATGAATTTGTTCTTAAATTTTCAATTACCAGCTGACTTTTTCAACCAAGGAGACGGTTTTGTGAAATTTGGTTTAAGAGGGGGTTTTAAGAATAAAATTAGAGACAATGATTTCT
>CBFIJI010000211.1:0-1504 GCA_965662885.1 Flavobacteriaceae bacterium
TATCCCACCGATTGGTTAAAGATCGATGGGGTGTTTGGTTTGGATCATTCAAGTCAATCCTCTTCTAACTTTTTACCGTTTGGTTGGAACATCAATGGGTTTTCCGGCAATCAACCCCAAGGGGAGCTAAATGTTGCTACTCGGGATTATCTTGCGCAATCGGGCGAGCTTAAGTTTTCACTCACCCATCAGTTTGGATCAATCAGCTCCAACTTTCTTATAGGAGGGCAATATGTCAAACAAGAAACCCAACAATTTTCGGGTCGAGGCCGTAATTTCCCTGGACCTGGCTTTGAGGTCACCTCAGCTGCAGCAGAGCAAAGTCTGAGTGAATTTTTTGAAGAGGTGATTAATACTGGAGCATTTATCCAAGAACAATTAGGGTTTAAGGAATTGTTTTTCTTGACCCTAGGTTTACGTATGGATGCCCATTCCGCCTTTGGAAGTAACTTTAATGCGGCTCTTTACCCCAAAGTTTCTATGTCTTATATCCCTTCTGAAAGTGACAAATGGTCTAATATTGGACCTATAAGTTCCTTACAGCTTCGCAGTTCTTACGGCTGGGCTGGATTGCAACCCGGGGCTTTTGATGCTTTAACGACTTATGAAGCTCTGGCTTCTGCAACAGGAGCAGGGATTGCACCCAACAATTTAGGAAATCCCAATTTAAAACCAGAAATTTCCAAGGAGTGGGAAGCTGGTTTTACTGCAGGACTCTTTGATGACAAAATCAATTTTGAATTCACCTATTGGGACAGAATTACAGAAGATGCTTTAATAGCAAGACAATTTCCGCTAACGGGTGGCTTTAGAGATCGGCAGCTCACCAATATTGGCGAATTAAAAGCCCATGGAATGGAACTGAATTTAAACGGCACCTTGGTGCGTACTTCAGACCTTACAGTAACTGCCTTTATCAATGGCGCATATCTACAAGAAAAAGTGACCAGTCTCGGAGGAGCACCACGGATTAAAGTAGGAGGATCTTATCCCCGCTACCGTAACTTTATCGAAGAAGGCTATGCCCCTGGAATGAATTTGGGTGCGGCCTTAATGGATGTAAGTGCCAACCAACTCCCCATTGATATTGCTGTAGTAGACGGACAACCTGATACACGGGAGCAGCTCCTCTCCTATTTTACTGCCAATCCAGACGCCTCCTATTCGATGCCAACACAAATTGGTAAAGGTTCGGTACTCTTAAAAGACGAAGACGGTGATGGCGATTATCTCGATCATGTATTGGGAAAACCAACCCCCGATTGGACGGGTGCAATTGGCGGCTCCATAAGTTGGAAAAACTTCACACTCAATACAACCTTTGAATTTAAGGCTGGAAATTATTATGTAAACAACCTAACCGATGCCTTCCGTCAAGCCAATGGTGCCATTGGGAGAAACCTGCCCACTTCGGCCAAAGTAGTGCGTGACTACACCACTGGTGGGGTTGATGCCAACTTTAACCCACAAAAAAATCCTCAGGTACGATTGGATGCTTTGGAAG
>CBFIJI010000212.1:0-1482 GCA_965662885.1 Flavobacteriaceae bacterium
GCTCCCTTAACCAATTGCATTTGCAATGATTTAGCAAACATTTGAGACCTCATATTGTATTTTAGATAGTCAATAATCTCTTGATCTGCCGCAACAAAAGCACCAGTAGAGGCCATTGATTTTGCAAAAGTGGCGAAGTACACATCAATACCATCTTGAATTCCTTGTTCAAAACCAGCACCAGCGCCGTTTTTACCAAGTGTCCCAAAACCGTGTGCATCATCCACTAAAAAGCGGAAATTATATTTATCTTTTAGAGCAACAATTTCTTTTAAACGCCCTTGCTCACCTCGCATACCGAACACACCTTCAGAAATAACTAGAATTCCTCCTCCAGTTTGATCAGCAACTTTAGTGGCACGTTGAAGATTTTTTTCTAAGCTTTCAATATCATTGTGCTTGTAAGTAAATCGTTTACCCATATGCAATCGAACACCGTCAACAATACAAGCATGTGCATCAACATCATAAACAATGACATCGTCTTTACCAACGAGAGTATCTACAGTGGAAAGAATTCCTTGGTACCCAAAATTAAGAAGATAGGCTGCTTCTTTATCAACAAATGAAGCCAACTCATTTTCTAATTGTTCATGAAGGTGCGTATGTCCAGACATCATTCTTGCTCCCATTGGGTAAGCTGATCCATATTCAGCTGCAGCCTCGGCATCAACTTTTCGCACTTCGGGATGATTTGCAAGTCCAAGGTAATCATTAACACTCCAAGTGATGACTTCCTTACCTTTAAAATACATTCTGTTACTAATTGGGCCTTCTAACTTTGGAAATACAAAATAGCCTTCTGCATGGGCAGCCCATTTTCCCAAGGGGCCTTTATTCTCGTGAATTCTTTGAAATAGATCTTTCATTTACCGCTTCATTTATCATTAATATATTCAACTGCTTGGGGTATTTCATGGTTGGTGTCAAAAAAGCCTTGCTCTGACATCCAATCGTCACTATAAATTTTACTCATGTATCGAGAACCGTGATCTGGAAAAATTATAACAACTTTACTGTCTTCTTTAAAGGTTTTACCTTCTGCAACCAATTGCATAACTGCTTGCATGGCTGCTCCTGAAGTATAGCCTACAAACATTCCCTCGGAACGTGTAATATTTCTAGCACAATGCGCACTATCTTCATCGGTTACTTTTA
This sequence comes from Flavobacteriaceae bacterium, assembly GCA_965662885.1. Lineage (GTDB taxonomy): Bacteria > Bacteroidota > Bacteroidia > Flavobacteriales > Flavobacteriaceae > CBFIJI01. The sequence continues at coordinate 1,159 of CBFIJI010000212.1, forward strand.
TAAAACGATCAATTATGTCAAAGTGAGTCGCTGTTGGTATTAAATTTTTTCCTAGACCTTCTATTCTATAGGGATAAATTTCATTAGGGTCGAGTTCTTGAGTCTCATGATATTTTTTTAATACCGAACCATAGGCATCTACGCCAATAATTTCAATATTAGGATTTTGTTCTTTTAAGTATCGGGCACAACCAGAAATAGTCCCTCCAGTTCCACTTGAAGCGACAAGATGAGTAATTTGACCTCCGGTTTGCTCCCAAATTTCTGGCCCTGTTGAATTGTAATGAGCTTCAACATTTAATTCATTGAAATATTGATTTATAT
>CBFIJI010000213.1:0-1456 GCA_965662885.1 Flavobacteriaceae bacterium
GATAAAACTGAAAGTGTAGTTTCCTATTGGGGAGTAATTCAAATTAAAACCACCTACGACCGATTGATCAATATTGGAGCAGCTGAAAACGAAGCACCCTATAATGTTGGAGGAGAATTAATGACGGCTACCGTTAAAGACCCCTTCGGAAACCTAATCGGACTGATTTATAACCCCTATTTTAAAGTAAACGATTAATAATCAACTATATAGATGTTAAAAAATATTCTATTTGGACTGTAAATGATGAAGGCTACTACCTATTCAATTGAAAGTTTATTTTCTATAAGAACAATCATACCATTAATTTCATTGATGTAATCATCAAAATTAGAATTGTAGCTCCCTCTGATGATAAAAAGATAGTTTTCAAAAAGGTTGATTATTTTTTGTTGTAAATCTGGGTTATTTTCCCAAAACATATAGTCGGCTTCTTTGGTGTTAATGGATTCGATTTTTGCCATAGCGTTAACATAACTGTCCCACTTTCGAACAAAATTTGTATTTACCCATTTAAAATTATAATACTGGTGCATTAAGGGCTGCAAATAATTTAAAAAATACTCTTGCTCACGTTCTTGACGATCCATAATAGCAGTGCTCTGTGATTGAATAACACCAATTTGGTGGATGATTTCATCATCGCCAATATACCGCAAGGCTCCAGAGCTGATAATCTGATCAATATTGGCCGTATTGGGCTCAAAATACACCCAACTAAAAATGGCTTTAGCAAATAATTTTTGTTGTTTTAAATCCTTTTTTAAAAGACCTCTCGCTTCGACATCATCGATAAAGAGGTAAACATCTTCAAATAATTGTTCTCGGGTTTTAGTGAAAGCAGCAAACTGTTCAAGATCCCCTTTTAAATCGATATATAAGGAAAACAATAATTTTTTAGAACGCTGTTTTTCTACATAGATTTCCCGATAATTCTCCGCTAAAAAACCTAGGCTAATGGCTAAAAACAAGATGACTATTTCTAAAAGGTTGTTTTTTAATGGCCTTTTAAATAAAAAGGAGATTTTTTTCATAATTAAATATCGTATTTACAAACATAAAATAAATTTAAAAATAGCGAGCAATAAAACAGAGTAAGCCTCTTTTTGAGATAGTTTGATCACTGTAAAGGTTACTATTAGAGGAACAATAGATATTTTATTCGGGGATCAATAAGCGTATTCCACATTTTTTTTGTTTGGACATAGTGTTATTTAAGCTTTTATGGTATTTTTGCACTTCAATTAAATAAAACAAGTTTTTTGATGTGCTTTAAGCGTGAATAAAAGTTGTTTTTATTTAAAAAGGTCGCGTAGCTCAGCTGGATAGAGCATCTGCCTTCTAAGCAGACGGTCATAGGTTCGAATCCTATCGCGATCACAGATAAATCAAAAGCAAGCAAAATCTTAAGGCTTGCTTTTTTTATTTTATGAGGTTTTGTTTTGCTATTTCACCT
>CBFIJI010000214.1:0-1453 GCA_965662885.1 Flavobacteriaceae bacterium
AAAAGAATACGAGGGAGATTTGGAAACGTCTATTCCTTTGGGCTGGGGTATTTTCGGTTGGATCAACCGTTTTATCTTTTTGCCTTTGTTTGGTTTTTTATCTTCCTTTTTACCCTATGGTATTTCCATTATTGTGATGACCATTATTGTACGCTTGGCCATGTCCCCAGTGACGTATAAATCATATGTTTCTCAAATTAAGATGAAGGTCTTACGTCCGGATGTAGAAGCCATCAATGCAAAATACAAGGACAATCCTGCTAAAAAGCAACAGGAAACAATGAGTTTATACACCCGCGCAGGTGCCAATCCCATGTCGGGTTGTATTCCTGCATTAATTCAGCTCCCTGTATTTTATGCCTTATTTAGTTTTTTCCCGGTAGCCTTTGTCTTGCGTGAAAAAAGCTTTTTGTGGGCGGATGATTTATCGTCCTATGATTCCGTTTTAGACTTGCCCTTTTCGATTCCATTTTATGGAGATCATGTCAGTCTATTTCCAATTTTAGCCTCTATTGCCATCTTCTTTTATACGCAGATGACTACTGGACAGCAAACCATGCCACAGCAACCAGGAATGCCAAACATGAAAGTCATTATGTATCTAATGCCGCTGATGATGCTGTTTTTCTTTAATAATTATGCTAGTGGATTGAGTTTGTATTATTTCGTTTCCAACTTGTTAACGATTTTCTTGATGTTGGTAATCAAGAATTATATTATTGATGACGATAAGATTCATGCCAAAATTGAGGAGAATAAGAAAAAACCCAAAAAAGCAGGTGGTTTTTCTGCACGACTTCAAAAGGCTATGGAAGAGGCGGAAAAGCAAAAAGCAACTGGAAAACGCAAACGTTAAGCCTTTACACATTGTTCTTATCTTTGTAAAATGAAAGGTGAAAGGGTTGTTGTTGGACTATCTGGAGGAGTGGATTCTAGTGTAGCGGCCTATCTTCTAAAAGAAGCGGGTTATGAGGTCATAGGTTTGTTTATGAAAAACTGGCACGATGAATCGGTTACCTTATCCAATGAGTGCCCTTGGTTGGAAGACAGTAACGATGCGATGTTGGTTGCTGAAAAATTAGGAATTCCTTTTCAAACGGTGGATTTAAGTGCGGAATACAAAGAACGTATTGTGGACTATATGTTCGATGAATACGCTGCTGGACGCACCCCCAATCCCGATGTTTTGTGTAATCGGGAAATCAAATTTGATGTTTTTTTAAAGATAGCCCTTTCCTTAGGTGCCGATTATGTGGCCACTGGACACTACTGTCAAAAGAGGAGTTTTACAAACGTTCATGGTGCCGAAGTTCATCAACTACTAAGTGGTGCAGACGGTAACAAAGACCAGACCTATTTCCTTTGTCAATTGACTCAAGACCAATTATCGAAAACTTTATGTCCTATTGGTCACCTTCAAAAAGACGCCGTTCGGAAAATAGCTCGGGAACAA
>CBFIJI010000215.1:0-1118 GCA_965662885.1 Flavobacteriaceae bacterium
CTGAATATCATCCAGCCATCTGCGTCGAGACGCTTCATGATACTTCGTTCTATTTGGGCAAAACCAACCTGATGCAACGAAGTATTTCATTTTGCCCCCCACAAATGCTTTGGTTCACGATAGAACCAACGGCCAAATCTTGGAAATAATTTAACAATAGTGCCCTCTGTCCAAATCTTCTGACGCCTATGGCGAATGATGATATCAAATATGTTTTTACCAAGAATTAAATTTACCCGTCCAGACAAATCATCGAAATGTTGTAATTCTGAAATTTCACGCAAAAAATCAGGATGAGGCCAACTAAATAAGCTCTCAAAAAGTTTCGAGATTTCATCTATACTCAATAACGTTTCACTTGAAACTAGATGTTTTGACACTTGTAGCGCCATCATTGATCGGATATTTATCGCCAATTCTTGATTTTTTTGGAGTTGTTCATTTTTATTATATGATACTAACGACAAGTGTGGGGCACTTAATATCAATTCAAATAAATTACTGAAGCCAGACAATTTTGTTTCAGATGTATTGTCAAACAGCATCGTAGACACTTCATCGGCAACTTTGCAGTGAGCGCCCAATAAAAGTATCCTGAATAAAGACGCATATCCATAATTAGAAAGCAAAGCTCCAACTTCTGTTGGGTGGTTTCCAGTCCAACCCACGTCAAATAATATGACATCAGTCGACTTTGGTAAATTTAATTGGTGTAGATAATCACTCAATCCTTTTTTATTCGTTGCACTAATTTCTTTGATAGCACGCCTTGACGTTTGGAAGTAGTAAGCATCGAATGAAAACTCTTGAGAGAAAACGTACGGCCAAAATCCATCTCTACCTAAATAAATCACTGTAGCGTTTGGATATACCGTCTTTATCTCGGTATTTATGGAGTACGAAAGTAACAATCGCAATTGAAACACATTCGATCCCAATTTGGCGTCTCGAGCTCGTATTTTTCTGAGCTCTTTCAGTAATCCATATTTTTTGTTTTTTAACAGCCATGTTTCGACTGCTGTTAAATTTAATGCCTTTATGTGCCTACAAGGAATGTCGAATTTTGACGCCATGACAAAATCACTTACATAATTGTCTCCAACGTGCTCAATGATCTT
>CBFIJI010000215.1:1128-1413 GCA_965662885.1 Flavobacteriaceae bacterium
TTTTATATAGTTTACTATTCGATTTACTTAGCCCAAATTCAGATGAGACAAAAAGATTATCATACCTCAAATCAAACTTATTCAAAATTTTCTCTATCTGTATCTTTGAATAATAAGTATCAGTTATGAAAATTATTTTTGAACCATTTGTCCGTTTCTCATTAAGGTTAACTATGACGTCTTCGCGCAGCATTAGCCCATCAAGATCTGCTTCGAACTCTAATTCCGATTTATATGAAGGTAAATATTCGTATATTTGTTCCAATTTCGGTTCAATGTATGTTT
>CBFIJI010000216.1:0-1380 GCA_965662885.1 Flavobacteriaceae bacterium
CCATCAGCCCAAATTTCTCCCTCAATTTTAGGACTTGTTAGAAAAATTGGAAAACTCCCAGAAGCTGCAATCCATTGCGTGAATTTCTGGTAATCATAATTAAAATTGGATTTTGCCTCAACATTTCCTGTTGTCAAGCTGGTAACTGTACAGCTTAATTCAATTCCCTGTTTTTTTAGTGCATTGAAATCATCCTCAGAAAAATATCGCCGAATATAGGAAGGAAATTTTTCTGTGTCTCCAAAAGAGTCTTTATTCATTAAGAGTCGGAAAAAAGCATTTAGTTTTCTGAATTTTCCTTTACGATTGAATGGATTGACATCAAAAATATCATTTGCATCAAAATTTTCATAAACCTTCTCTAAACGATCAAAGTCTTTTAGTGCAACAAAAGGCAAAAGAATTGCCCCAGCACTTGCTCCCGATAACATTTGATAATTATATCCTTTGTCTTGAATTAAGTACTTAGCTACCCCAGCACCCCAAGGTTCAAAAGAACCACCCCCCGAAATAACCAAAGCGCGTTCGGGATGAGTGGATTGTGCATTTAAAATTGTTAATGTGAAAATAATTAGTATGAGGCTTGCAGATAGTGATTGCATTAATGAAAATTTGAATAAGAAATAAGGCTGAAATTTTTCAAATTTAGTTATTTAAAATTTCAAATGGTCAATTTTTAAATAAAGTTGGAAAAATCAATAAAAGTGCTGAACTCATAGGATTTGACCCTTATATGGAAAGTAATTTATTTCCAGACCTCACTATTTACAAGAAATGGAATGATGTAGAAAACTGGAGTAAACAAAAAGGTTTATTTGATTATGTGGTCTGCTTTGAAGTTTTGGAACATTTAAATCCCTCCAAACAAGAAGAAGTTTTCAAGATGGTTAAAAACGTATTAAAAGAAGACGGGACTTTTATTATTTCTGTACCAATAGAAAAGGGATTTCCTGCACTTTTTAAAAATATTAGACGGATAACTATTCATTATGATGCCAAGATTTATAACCTAAACAATATATTGGCATCCGTTTTTGGGTATAAAACCCAATGGATGAAAAAACACCGTAAATCAGAGGAATATCTTTCTCACCTCGGTTTTTATTTCAATGATTTAGAAAAAGTGTTAGACCCCTTTTTTAAAATTAAAGAAAAAACATTTTCTCCATTTAAACGGTTTGGTGCCCAATTGAATTCTCAGGTTTTTTATCAAATAACTACTCGCTAATTGTTTGCAGCATTCATTTGTTATATAAAAGATAAATTAAATGGCCATTTTTTATAAATACGATAAGTCAGTAACTTAAGAAATTAGATTTAATAGGTAGGATAAAAAATAAGCTAAAAAAACAGTAGTAATTGGTAGGGTAAGACCTATAC
>CBFIJI010000217.1:0-1368 GCA_965662885.1 Flavobacteriaceae bacterium
CTACTTGTTTTTAAGCTTATTTGGGTTTTTGATACTCCAAATGGGATTTGCGCAACAAAAAACGATCACAGGAAGCGTGACCGATGAGTCAGGGCTTCCCCTTCCTGGCGCAACAATTGTTATTGAAAATACCATCAAAGGGGTCACTACCGACTTTGACGGAAATTTTTCAATTATAGCCTCAGAAGGAGATGTTTTATTGTTTTCATACGTAGGATACGCCAATCAGCAATTGGTTGTAAGTGATTCAGACACCTATGCTATTCAAATGCAATTGGGAAATAAGTTAAGTGAAGTCATAGTAACTGCGTTGGGATCGGTAAAAGAAAACAGATCGGTAGGCTATGCCGTTCAGACCGTTGATGGAAATGATATCAACAATGCAAATGAAACCAACATTGTAAACTCATTACAAGGACAAATTGCAGGAGTCCAAATCCAAGGTTCACCTTCAACTTTGGGAGGTTCCTCCCGAATTACTATTAGAGGATCAAATTCCTTTTTAGGCAATAACGAACCTCTCTTTGTTATCGATGGTGTACCAATCGACAACAGTAATTTTTCTTTTGGAAGTCAACAAAGAGGATTCGGAGGTGGATCATACGATTACGGAAATATGGCTTCAGACATTGATCCATCAACCATTGAAACCATGAATGTTCTTAAAGGAGCAGCAGCTACTGCATTATATGGTTCACGAGGAGCAAACGGAGTCATATTGATCACAACTAAAAGCGGAGCAGGGATAAAAAAAGAAGGAATTGGGGTAACCATCAGTTCTAGCTTTACCATGGATACGGTAACCAACCTTATCCCCTTGCAACAAAGTTATGGAGGGGGTGCCATCAATAAAAACACCTCTCATGGTTTTTCTGAACTCATACAAGACGGTACTACGTATCTTTATCCAAATTATGGCAAAGACGGTTCTTGGGGGCCCAAATACGATAAAAATGTATTGGTTAGGCACTGGGACTCTTGGGATCCAAACTCAAAAAACTATAAAGAAACTCGTCCTTGGACTGCACCCAAAAATAGCTATGAATCCTATTTTAACAAAGGTATTACTCTAAACAACAATATTTCTTTAGAAGGATCAAATGATGAGGGAAGCTTTAGGTTGGGTTATACAAATCTAGACCAGAAAGGAACTATTCCACTTGGAAAGTTAAGAAGAAATACCATCAGCTTAAACACTACTTATAATCTTACAGAAAAGTTTCGTGCTGGAATATCTGTAAACTATACAAACAACAAAACTAAAAACAGAAATGTCACGGGTTACAGTAATGGAAATCCAATGCAGGCATTTACCCAATGGTGGCAGACGCAACTCGATGTAGATCGGTTGCGCAAAAACCAAAACAC
>CBFIJI010000218.1:0-1330 GCA_965662885.1 Flavobacteriaceae bacterium
GTAAAAGGCCCCAGTGCGTTAACCATGACAGTCAATTCAGGAACTGTTACCAAAACGTTTTGCCCCAATTCAGAGGATAAAGCAACTTTAGATGTTCAAATATCTGGCGGTGTTTCCCCATATATGATTACTGTTACTGCAGAAGATGGAACAGCAATTGAAAAAACAACCAATCAGTTAATAACTACCATCACTAATCTGGATCCTGTTAAGAATGGTTCCACCTATACTGTGGTCATAAAAGATTCTAATGCTTGTGCACCGGGAACAACGTCTCCAAAGACCATTTATTTTGAACGGATTGCTCCCATAGGAGTAAAAACAACAGTGGAACAAATAGATTGTAAAAACGGTAAACTCGGGAGCATTCAGTTGGAATTGACCTCCGGAAAAATCACAGACCCTAAAAATGTTCAAGTACAATGGAAAAGTACAACTACTAATTTTTATACCACTTGGGCTGCTGGAGAAGGTAAATTAGAAAATATTACAACTGCAGGAACCTATCAAGTAATCGTCTCCCAAGATTCGTGTGAACTTTTTAAAGAATCCATTGAAATTAATGATGTCAATAATGTGCTTCAAGTAGATGTTGTAGAAGAAAACAGTGGGAGTTGTAATGGCGAATTGGGAGAAATAAAACTAGATATAAAAGGAGGTTTAATTCCGTACACAATTAAATGGCAAAAGTTTACTGCAGTCACTACTGTGGATACATCATCAACTGGTCAAACAACATCAACTACTAGCTCTCCAACCACTCCAACCACTACGAGTTTTCAATGGGTGGACGTCCCAGAACATACAAACAATGCCATTGCATCTAATTTGGAAGTGGGGACTTATCGAGCAATTGTAAGTGACGCCTCCGATGAACTCAGCACAGAGGGTTTATGTAAAGGGACTATTGTTACAGATAATTTTATCATAGGGAATGCTGTGTTTGAATTGGCTAGTTTTAATATTAATTCTATTAATGCCTCTTGTAGCAGTAGCACTTCTGAAATACGTTTTACAATTCGTAATTCGTTACCTAATCCGTTGGGAATTACCTATGAGCCCATAATTCGCTTAAACAATTCTGATCCAAAAGATAAATTGATTCCCTTGGGTAATGCTTCCTTCAAAATTATAGACCTTCAACCCGGGGAGTATACATTAAATATCAAAACAGGAACTCCCTCAGAAACCAGTGGATCTGATGTGAATGCCCAGCTGAATTCTTGCGAGATTATTCGTCCATTTACTATAGATGAGATCCAAGCCATTGGATTTAAAGGGGAAACGACGATTAATACAGATCCTTGTTTAGGAACGGCTACTATTAAAA
>CBFIJI010000219.1:0-1240 GCA_965662885.1 Flavobacteriaceae bacterium
TAAGACGATATTCTGAGGTTTCTGGGTCCATAAGTATGATGTGGCTTGAAGCACTATTCTTGTGGAATTGGCATAAAAACATAATTTCATCTATGAATCCATCGAAGTCATAATCCCCAGCTTTAAGGCTATTTGTATCTGATAAATCAATGCCATTACAATCTAGGTTGTCTATTCTTTGGGTCATGTTGTTGGTTCTCTTATTGTAGATCTCAACAGCATAAAGAGACTTTTTTTCTCCGTTTATTTCATTATCGTATTTGACTAACTGGAAATAATTTTCGTCTGTTGTTGCCTTTTGAAAACTCCTTCCAGAAATATTCAGGTCTTTGTAAAACAAAATAGCATCAGTCCAACCATTACCACCCATCCAAATTGTTTTGATTGCGTTTGATTTTTTATTGAAGTGCTTTATATCTAAATAAAAATCAATATTTTTTTCCTTATCCCAACCTTTCAGCATAAACCCTTTTGTACCCCATGTACCTTTTAGATCTATGGTTTTATCTTGCTTTGTATAAGTGAATGTACCGAGAACCTTATTAATAACATCTTCGACTTTATCTGCTTTAATAGAATCAGTAACTTGTTCTATGGGCTCATAAAGTGTTAATAATATTTTTTCATCATAAAGTTCTCCTTGATATGTAATTGGTTTTTGTTTTCTTACGATTGGCTCTATCACAGATTTCAAGGTCAATGTAACTGGATACAAAATCTCCTTTCCTTTTTTCTCGCTTTTCCATACACCAGTAATGTTTTTTTTAGTCGGATCGTAATCAGGGAATTCAAAAATTGCGAGCTGATCTGCTGATTGCTCCACTAAAAACAAGTTTCGTCCTTCATCCCAAGTTCCTTTTAAACGTATGTCTTTTTTATATTTAGTATAAAAGTAATTGGCTAAAATTTCTTTATGCTCCAAAAAGTAAGCTGGTTTTTGTGCTTGTTCTATAGGATATTCAATGGTTAACGCTATTGGATAATCTCCCAATTTCCCTGTGTATTTTATTTGGCAATAGGTGGTGTTTATACATATCGAGCACAATATCAGGAGTTGTACGGTTTTTATTAATTTCATTTTTGAACTTAGCTTTTATAATTACGTTGTAGCGTTTTGTTGTCTTCTGTTGAAGTCAATACTTGGCTATTTTATTCAGCGAAAGCTGTAACGTCCATTCCCTTTCAATACATTATTTGGTTTAGCGAGACGTTCTAATCAATTTTCTTAGGGGCGTGATCC
>CBFIJI010000220.1:0-1240 GCA_965662885.1 Flavobacteriaceae bacterium
ATTCGAAGCACTTCACTTTCGATTTACTACTAAGCCAAAACAAACGTTTATATTTTTATTTTTCATTTTGTTAAACGTCAAAACTTTGTTTTGGAGTTGCCTACTTAAAGAACAGGACTTTCAATTTATTTTTAAATGTCTTATTGTCTATCCACCTTGTTGGCAGTAGTTATTTTTTTTCAAAAGATTTAATTTTATTAAAACCTTTTCCTTTTTTTGTTAGAAACAAAATAATTCCTAAAATTAATCCCAAGCAAATAACAGTTATATTATCAATCGTCTTTGAATGTTCTATGTAATTTGATACTTCAAACAAACCAATTTCATTTTTGTTATTGTCCATTAGACTAGCTAGAATATTCCATAAAAAGTGAAAAAACACTACAGACCAAATAGAATTAGTGTAGGTATAAATATAAACAAGAATATAACCAATGAATACGATGCCTAAGTACCAAAACCAAGATGTTTCTGTCATATCAAAACTAGACCAGTGAATTATTGAAAACAATAGAGATGAAACTAAGGCAGAGAGATGAAAGCCAAAGTTATTTTTCAAAAAAGTATTGAATACTAACCCTCTAAAATAAAATTCCTCCCAAACACCTACTACTATCATAGTAGTCAATAGGTTGGATAAAGGGGTTTGAAAATCATTCTTTAGTCCCATAAACTCTATTTGAACATCAAAGAATATTTTGGCTATCAGTAGAACTAGTATTGTTATTGAAACTGCTAACCCAATTCCCAATAAACTATTTCCAACAAAATTTTTGAACCCAAAACCATAATTTTCACTATTTAATCTATTTACTTTTTTGTTAAATATTTTTACAGCAAAATATACTGACACTGGAAAAAGAATTACAATAATGTTTCCTATTAGTTTTTGGTCAATCCCTTGAAAATAGTTGCCAATTCCAATAATACCAACGAAGAGAACGATCATTCCAATCATTGAAAGAATTACTTTACCAAATGTTTTCAATTTACTTCTCATAATTTACCTTTTTTATTATTTTTTAATTTGTCAATATAGTTTCAGCTTTTTCTTTTAATTACTGCCAACTACCGCATCTATGCACCTTGATACTTATTATTTTTATTACCTCGTTGATAGAATAGCACAATAAACCTATTTTAAAAGGTATCGTATTACTCTATATCTATAATCGGGATTCAGTAGGTTTACCATAGTGCCAATTGCTTATGTTAAAATTTGCAGATAACGTTCTGTAGT
>CBFIJI010000221.1:0-1199 GCA_965662885.1 Flavobacteriaceae bacterium
GGATCACGCCCCTAAGAAAATTGATTAGAACGTCTCGCTAAACCAAATAATGTATTGAAAGGGAATGGACGTTACAGTTTTCGCTGAAGAAAATAGCCAAGTATTGACTACAACAGAAGACAAAAAATCGCTAAAAACGAAATTTGGTAAGGTTCTACAGTCTTTTGAATATTCGACTAAACTCCGTATTCAAAATCCCAAACCTTAGTCTGTTTAGCAGGACATTAGATATAATTTTTTGAATAAATGAAAAAAGTCATCATTGTATTATTTGTAGCTATAGGAATAGCATTGATTTTGATTGCATATAATCAAAAAAAGGAAAGAATTTCAAATTTTCAAAGTAACAATGCCAACATAATGATTATTAATTTATCAGATAAAAAGACCGATTACTTTAACTACTATCTAATTTCAGGAATATTATTCATTTCTATTGGTTTAATTGTCTCCATTAATCTTTTTAAAAAATTAGGTATAGAGGATAAGGTTCGTCCGTTTGAACGGCTAACGATTCAAGAAAAAAAGATTGTCCATTTTATACATGAAGGAAAAAGTAACAAAGAAATTGCTAATGAATTATCTGTCAGTTTAAGTACCATAAAAACCCATACAAACAATATTTATAAAAAAATAGGCGTCAACTCCAGGACTCAATTGTTAAATTCTCTTTATAACTAATGGTCTAGTACTAAAATCAACCCAAATGAATTTACCATTTTATAGAATAACTTGTAAAATTGCTCCTAAAAACAACAATGAAGAACTTATTTTTTATAACCTTATTATTACTTACTTCTCCATTTACTTCAGCACAAAATATAGATGAATGTAGAAAAGTAGTTGACCTTACTATCAAATCAATCAACAATCATTCTTCTAAAGAGTTAGTAAATTATTTGTCTAATGATTTTAAGATGGCTAGACAGGAAGGAGAAGTTGCAAAAAGAATTCTTAATCAAATTTTAGCTCAAATTACTGTAAAATCTTACAAAGAAACTGAACAAAATAAATTAGAACAAGGGTTAGAATTAAAGTACGACATTGATTATGAGGCCTTGGGGATAAGGGAGACTACCTTTATCTTTAATGAAGATAATTTGTTAGATGAATTGATCCTCTTTAAAATGGAGGTCAAGACAATCAATGATGGTACCAAAATAGAAAAAAATAGCCAAGACGTAATTGAGATTCCATTT
>CBFIJI010000222.1:0-1131 GCA_965662885.1 Flavobacteriaceae bacterium
GATAATAAAATCTGGATCAAAAGAAGTCGTCGAGGACAAACTAAAGTCTTTAAGGCCGTCAAATGCACTAAGTACGACAAATAGAGCGGAGGTAGAAACAATAACTAAAACTAGGGCTAAGGTATTGATACGGTTGATTACTGTTTGTTGACTTTTTGAAAAAAAGTAACGCTGTGCTATTTTAAAAGCAAACTTCACACTTTATTTTTTTTGTCTTTTGGTCAAGCTTTCGCGCTCTTTAATGGGATTGTTTTCCGCCTTAAGGGCAACATCGATTTTGTCGATATAATCTAAGGAGTCATCAATATAAAAATGGAGGTTTGGAACTCTTCTTAATTGGTTTTTCATGCGCTGTGAAAGGTCATGACGAATTTGAGTTGTGTTTTCCCGAATGTTGTTAAGATAGTTTTCTGACTGTTCGGAAGGAAAAATACTCAAATATATTTTGGCAATCGACAGGTCGGCGGTAACTTGAACTTTTGTTACCGAGATCATCAAGTTGGCAACACCATGACTTCGGATACTTCCTTGAAGCATTTCTGCCAACTCTTGTTGAATGACTTTATTTATTTTTTGTTGTCTTGGACTCTCTTTGTACTCCATAGGGCAAAAATAAACATTAAATAGGCTTTAATTACCAAATGCCCCTCTTGTTTCTAATCTTATGGGGTGATGTATTTTAAAAGTATCTTTTTTTGGAGTAGTGATACGAAAGGACTTATATCTCCACAGCCTCCCATGTAAATTCAGAACTTAGTTTAAAAGCCCCGATGAATTCTTTTTTCCATTGGGCAGGTGGGATGATGGACAAAAAGTCTTTTTCCGCGCCTTTGTATAAAAAGTATGTTTCACCAACAATGGGTTCAAATTTAAATTCTGCTTGATATACTTTTTGCGTTTGCTGAGCTTGGGTGGCAAATGCTTTTATTTTTTCTTGTAGTTCATTCCACTCGGCTTGAAGAAGTTTAGAAGCTTTGGAAACCCCTTTTTGTTTAAAAGCGTCAATATTAGGAACATCTATAATTGGACCACTTAGAGAAGTAGCATAAGGTAAAATATTAGCGACAAAACGTTCTTGTTCTTCGTCCCACACAACAGCATCTGGCTTCTTTTTTTTCACGCTTTTTTTAC
>CBFIJI010000223.1:0-1110 GCA_965662885.1 Flavobacteriaceae bacterium
GATAAAATTTTTAAAATATTTGATTATTTAAAGGAGCGAGGAATCAATGATGAAACAGTATATAATGTTACGACCGAGAAATGGTATAGCGAAATTGGTTATCACTACATCGGAAGGGGAAACCTATTACGTTTAACGTCCTATGCCCACTCCGTTTTCCTGATGAGGGAAGAACTAAAAAAAGCGGGGAGGTTTGAACATCATTTGGCAGCCCTCAAACATGCTACCGATCAAATCAGCGAGGAATACGGAAACACAATGATAACACACCCTTTGGCCTATGATGGACAAGATGCCGATGTAATCCGATCCCTTGCCAACTCCAGATTTGCTTACATTTTAGCACAGGACGATACAGACAGTTCGAGAAAGGTCAATATGGATTATTATAAGAAATGGGTAAATAATGCCTGCCAGATTGGCCCTGGGTGGAGTGATTTTATCAAACCCGATGGACTGACTTGGCATCATCGTGGTCCATTCCCTACAGGCTATGGTGACGGAGCATTGACTAATATGATTATTTTAAATTATATCCTTAACGGCACTCCCTACCAACTCAATGACCAAGCCCGTGCTAATTTAAAAATGGCACTTATGGCCGCCAATCAATATTCCAACGGTTATGAATATCCGATCAGTCTTACTGGGCGATTTCCTCAATTGACAGATATATATCGTTGGCGTTTTCCACTTTTCGCTTATACCTATCTAACAGATCCCGCCAAAAATCAGGATGCGGGAGAAGAGTTTGTTCGTTATTGGAATCTTTTTAAAGAAACTTTCCGCGATGAAAGCTCTAGCGAATCTTTACTGACCAATGTACTAAAATCTAGTTACAATGCCTTTACTCTCTTTCAGACCGTAGGTGATGCTCAATTGATGGATGATTTGATTAATTTAAATGTTTTAACTGCCTCATCTCCTCCTAGCGGTAGTTTTTCTTTTCCCTACGCAGGCTTATCCGTCCACCGTCGTGATGATTGGATGGCTGCTATAAAAGGAACCAGTAAACACATTTGGCAGGCCGAAACTTATACGGATATAAACAGGTTTGGTAGGTATATCTCTGCTGGACATGTGGAACTGTTGACAAATAACTCCAATAAT
>CBFIJI010000224.1:0-1074 GCA_965662885.1 Flavobacteriaceae bacterium
ATCCATTGAAAAAGTAGAAGTAGTTACCTCTCCCTCCGCACGCTACGAAGCTTCTGGAACAGCCGGTATTTTAAATATTATCTTAAAGAAAGAAGAATTAAAAGGATTGAATGGCTCCGTAATCGCCAATGCTGGACTCCCAAAAAACCTTGGAGGAACCGTATCGCTTAATTGGCGCACCAACAAATTAAATCTGTTTTCTACAACCACCTACAGTGATTCCAAATCACTTGGAGGTGGAATTTTTAACAGCCAATACTTTAACAGAAATGAACCGGACACTTATACCAATGAAACTCGAGACTATAATCGGAATCGTAAAAATTTCTTTATTAACCTCGGAGCAGAATACTATTTTAACGACGACACTTCACTAACCTTAAGTGGATTTGTAAGAAGGAGTGACAATACAAGTGAAAACGAAACTCTTATCGAAAATTTAGATAGCAATCAAAATATCCTCAATGCTTTTGGTCGCTTTCAAGATGAAGAAGAACAAGACAACTCCAGCCAGTTCACCGCCAACTTTACCAAAAAATTTGATGATAATGGCCATGAACTAGTCATCGAAGTTCAATCTGAAAAAAGCACTGAGGACGAAAGTGATTTTGCAGACAATACGAATGTTTTTGATCAAAGTTCTTCAACGGAAGAGGAACAAAGAAGAACCTTAGTTCAATTGGACTATGTATATCCTATTGACGAAAACACCCAGTTTGAATTGGGCTATCGAGGAAATTTTAGTCAGCAAGAAACTGACTATCAAGTTTTTGATATTATTGATAATTCAAATGAAATCAATTTGGATTTAACCAACTTTTTGGTCTTCAAGCAAAACGTCAATGCTGCCTATACACAGTTTGGGAAAAAAGTAGATAAATTTTCCTACCTCTTAGGACTTCGTATGGAAAACACGCATATAGTTATAGATCAGAGAACTTCAAATGAGTTTAAAGAAAAGAAATACACCGACTGGTTTCCCACACTTAACTTATCCTATGAATTTAGTGATTCAGAAAACATCACTTTAGGTTTTAGCCGACGTATTCGCAGACCACGTTCTTGGTCACTCAA
>CBFIJI010000225.1:0-1030 GCA_965662885.1 Flavobacteriaceae bacterium
CAATGAAAATTAATTGTTTTTTTATTAGATTATAACGTCAATAGTGATTAAAAAGTATAATTTATCAACAAAACTATACTGCAAAAAAGGAATATTCTACTTTTGAGTTGTTTATGAATGAAATGAAAGAAACAATAATACACTTAGAGGATATGACCATTATGAATAATGGAAATCTTATTCTTGAAGAAATTAACCTTGAAGTTAAAAAAGGAGAGTTTATTTTTTTAATTGGAAAAACGGGAACAGGGAAAAGCAGTTTAATCAAAGTCCTCTATGGAGATTTGGTTCCTTCTAAAGGGAAAGCACGTGTGTCTGAATTTCATATTACCACCTTAAAAGATCGAAAAATTCCATTGCTTAGAAGAAAATTAGGAGTCGTTTTTCAAGACTTTAAACTCTTAAATGATCGTACAATATTCAAAAATCTTTCGTTTGTTTTAAAAGCTACTGGTTGGACAGATAAAATAAAAATAAAAGAACGTATAGAAGAAGTTTTAAAAATGGTGAATGTCGATGAAAGTCCAGACAAGTACCCCTTTGAACTCTCAGGCGGTGAGCAACAGCGTGTTGCCATTGGTCGTGCTTTACTAAACCATCCAGACATTATTTTAGCGGATGAGCCTACCGGGAATCTCGACCCTGAAACGAGTCAGGAGATTATGCAACTTTTACAAAAATTACATCAAGAAGGAATGACTGTTATTATGGCTACCCATGACTACAACATGATCGTAAAATTTCCTGGAAAAATTTACAAATGCGATGAGGGTAAATTTTTTGAGGTCATTGCCCAAAAATAAACAAAAAGCAAACTCTTTTTTAGCTGTTACTTCTTCGTTTACGCTCGTTTTCATCCAAATACACTTTTCTCAATCGAAGTGATTTTGGGGTGACTTCAACATACTCGTCTGCTTGAATATATTCTAAGGCTTCTTCTAAAGAAAATTTAGTTGGTGGTGCTAACTTCACTTTGTCATCAGAACCAGAGGCCCGAACATTTGACAATTTCTTTGTTTTGGTCACATTA